>DAHWFY010000007.1:24856-41362 GCA_027336365.1 Bacillota bacterium
CGTACGTTTTCGGTACGTGAAGGAGCATTTTGGGCGACGACGTAGCAATGTGCCGGGGAGTTCTGACCCCTTTCCGGGCAACCTCTAAAACTAGACTGCGGAATGCACCGGAAAGTTTTTTGAATGGATACGTTTTACACGGAGGAGTGAGGCGGCGTGAGATTGAGTCGGCCGCGGCAAAGCAGGCATCGTGGCCGGATGGTTTTACTTCAGGGTGTCATGGTGTTGGCTTTGGCAGGGGTAGCTATTCGCATCCGCTATATTCAAAGTGCCTTCGGTCCCATGCTGAAATCCGATGCCGCTCAGGTTCAACAGGTAACCCAGGTGGTTCTTGCCCCACGGGGACAGATTTTGGACCGCAACGGTCACCCTTTGGCCTACGATGTACCTGCCTACATGTTTGATGTTGAAACCGGGTCGTTCTCCAACCTTGCTCAGTTGGCTGCGGGTTTGGCACCCATTTTACAGTCTTCCAAGGCCCAGGTGTTGGCTGTGTTGGAACGTAGCAGTCATTGGGTACAGTGGCCCATGCCCGTGTTGGCGACTCAAAAAGATCAGATTGTTCAATTGGTGGGTTCTGCACACAGTCAGGATGTCACTTTCACACCCACGGAGGAACGTATTTATCCAGACGGAGAATTGGCTGCCAATACCATCGGGTACGTGGACCATTCGGGAGTTGGACAAGCGGGACTTGAAGAACAATACAACACGCAATTGGCAGGACACAACGGGAAAATTAACTATACCCAGGATGTATGGGGGTTTCCTATCCAGGATACGTTGCGCACCCTGGTGCCAGCACAACCTGGTCTTGACGTGCAGACGACATTGGATAGGACGATTCAAGGTTTTGTCGAAAACCAGATGAATCAATTAGCGCAAAAGTTTCACCCAACTCATGCGGCCATCATCGTGATGAATCCACAGACTGGGGCCGTGTTGGCAATGTCCAGCTATCCCACCTTTAATCCCAACCAGTATTGGCAGTCTTCAGAGAGTGCATTGTCTACCAATTGGGCCGTCAACGCCCGATTTGAACCGGGGTCTACGTTTAAAATTTTGACGTTGGCTGCCGCATTGGCAACGCAAAGAGTGTCTCTCAGTCAAACCTTTAATTCGAGTAAGTATCAAATCGATGGGCAGACCATTTTGAATTGGAATTATGTGGGGTGGGGTCGAATTAGTTTTCGGCGAGCCATGGAGTATTCCAGTAACGTGGGTTTTGCCATCATGGCGGAAAAACTGGGTTGGCCGACACTATTGCATTACATGAAGATATTCGGATTTTTACAGCCCACAGGCATTGGATTACCGGGAGAGGCAAATTCTTTGATCTTTCCGCCCAGCCTACAGGGACCTGTGCAGTTGGCAACTGCCGGATTTGGTCAGGGGATTGCGGTGACGCCGCTGCAACAGATGCAGGCCACTGCGGCAATTGCTAACGGCGGAAAACTCATTCAACCACGAATTGTGAGAGCTTTGATTAACTCAAAAACCGGCAAGGTTGTGGAGTCGTTTCCTCCCAAGGTGATCAATGCCCAGGTGGTGCCCCCGGAAGTCGCACGAGCGGTGAGTGATACTCTGGTTCTCGATGTGAGCAAGGGAATTGATACGGCTGGACAGGTGCCAGGGTATGCGGTCGCTGGGAAAACCGGAACGGCTAACGTGGTGGATCCGAAAACCGGACAGTACTATGCTCACCGGTATATTGTGTCATTCATGGGCTATGCTCCTGCTCAGAATCCCCAGTTTGAGGTTTTCGTCACGGTGTATTGGCCCAAGACGGCTCCTGGTCAGCAGTGGGGGAGTACGGTTTCGGCCCCAGCAGCCAGCAATATTCTGCGAGAGTGTTTGGAGTATGCGCATATTCCACCAGAACAAGGGTCTTCCTCTCCGATTCAGTCCACTCCGGCCCAGTCTGGGCTCAAGTACGTGGACACTCCCAGCTTGAACGGGCTATCTGTGACTCAAACGCAGGCGAGGCTCAAACAACTGGGATTGAAGGGAATTAACATTGCTCAGTCTCAAGGAACGGTAGAACGCCAGTGGCCTTCTCCTGGAGTCCAAGTGCCTGTCGGCTCAAAAATGTTTTACTGGGCTCCAGGTTCGTCGGGAGCACCCATCTTGATGCCCAATTTGACCGGAGTGGCAATGAGGGATGCGGCCAATATGCTGGCTGCGTTGGGTTTGGAGTTTTCGGGAATCGGAGAAGGGTATGCCGTCACTCAGTCGGTCCCGGCGGGGAAACAGGTTCGTCCAGGGACACTGGTGAGGGTGCAATTCAAGGCACCCTAGAGGGGCCAGACAACGGGTCAGTCATACGAGGCAGGATCATGGATAGGTTTCTGGGCCACGTGTTCACTTCGTCTATGTTCATGTCCACGCCCTTGGTGTGTCGGTCTACACCAGGGATTGTCCGCATAGAAATAAGCGAGACAAAGGCGTGGAGGCGATCTGTGTGCAGGTAACATCACGGGTGATCCGGCGCCGCGTTGTGACTCTGCTCATGTTGTTGTTAGCAGCCGTCGGCGGTTTAATTGCCCGCCTGGCGTATATTCAGGTGGGGCAAACCCAATGGTTGAGTGGTCAGGCCCACAACTTGTGGAGCCGCAGCATTCCAGTACAGGGTGTGCGTGGAACAATCTTCGACAGCACTGGCAAGCCATTGGTGTATACTGCCACAGCACCTTCTGTGTTGGCTGTGCCAGCACAGGTGTTGGACAAGGGTGCCACGGCGACGGAGTTAGCCAAGGTGCTGCAAATGCCAGTTGATAAGATTGTGGCATCTTTGCAACAACACAAAGCCATGGTGTGGATTTCGCCGGGGGGCAGGCGCATCACCGACACCCAAGCGGAGGCAGTGCGGGCGTTGCACCTGTCCGGTATCTACATTACGGAGGAGGGCAAACGAACTTACCCGGAAGGGTCATTGGCGGCCCAGGTTTTAGGCATCACAGGGACGGACAATCAAGGTATCACGGGAATTGAAAAACAGTACAATTCGTCGCTCTCCGGAAAGCCAGGGTACATTGAGTTTTACGCCAATGCCAAAGGTCAGCGAATGCCAGGGACGGGTGAGCAGTATATACCGCCTATAAATGGGAATAATATAAAGTTAACTATTAATCTTCAAATTCAGCAGTTTGTTGAGCGTGAAATTGAGCAAGCTGTGGCAGAATATCATCCGGACCGGGTGACTGCCATTGTGGCCAATCCGCAGACGGGTGCCATTCTGGCCATGGCCAACTATCCCACATTTAATCCAACTCACTGGCGGGATTATCCTCCCAATACGTACAACCAAAATCTTGCTATATGGCAGACATTTGAACCGGGTTCTACTTTTAAGGTGGTTACTTTATCGGCGGCTTTGCAAGAAAACAAGGTTAACTTGACCGACAAATTTTATGACCCGGGGTATTACGAGGTGGCAGGTCATAGAATTCGTTGCTGGAAGGCGGGAGGGCACGGTTCAGAATCGTTTCTTAATGTTGTGGAGAATTCTTGTAACCCTGGGTTTATCGCTCTGGGGGAGCGACTTGGAAAGCAGACCCTGTTCAGTTATATAAAAAAGTTCGGGTTTGGTACGAAGACAGGCATTGATCTACCCGGAGAGGGTAACGGAATTTTGTTTAAGCTGAGCAAGGTGGGTCCCCTGGAATTGGCAACGACTTCTTTCGGTCAGGGTGTTTCGGTCACGCCGATACAACAAGTGATGGCCATGTCCGCCATTGCGAATGGTGGATTGCTGATGAAGCCTTACGTAATGAAAGAAGAGACAAACTCGGTGACTGGACAAGTGGTTCAACAAACTCAACCCACCGTGGTACGGCGGGTGATTTCATCCCAAACAGCGGATTTAGTGCGGCAAACTCTGGAAAGTGTGGTGGCTAACGGCAGCGGACGTTCGGCTTATGTGGACGGTTATCGTGTGGCTGGGAAGACAGGTACGGCCCAGGTGGCTGAAAATGGTCATTACAGCAATGGACATTATATCGTTTCTTTCATGGGAATGGCTCCAGCCAATAATCCCCGTCTTGTGGCGTATTTGGCTATTGACCATCCCCGCCCTCAAAATGGCGTGGTGTTTGGCGGAGTGATTGTGGCTCCGATTGTCGGGCGCATTCTGGGTGATAGTTTGCAGTATCTGCAAGTTCCGAGGAGTACGCAAGGGCAGTCAAAAAAGTTTCGCTATGGAGATATTCCCTTGTATACGATGCCTAGCTTTGTGGGGATGACCATCGGGGATGCACGGCGGACGGCAATTGAGAGCAGTGCGCAAATCCGTACGGAGGTGGTGGGACAAGGCAAGTATGTCATTGCTCAGGCACCTTCTCCTGGCACCAAGGTTCCCTATGGACAAACCATCCGTCTGTACTTGGGTGGACAGGTACCCCAGCGGCCGGCTGTACCCCCGCCTGTGCATTGATTGACTTTAACATGAAAAACCAATAGATTGACTGTGAGTTTGCCCGCGGCCGAGTAGGAAGGTGCATCAGGTCCGCCTGACCACGGACGAAAAAATGCTGAACCCGGTGGGAGGAATCATGGTGCGTTTAGCGGTACTCAGGCAGTCTCTATTAAAAGTGCAGGCGATTGATTATACAGATGTGGAGATTTCGGGAATCACCAGTGATTCTCGGAGGGTTCGTCCGGGTGCATTGTTTACAGCCATTCATGGCTATACGGTGGATGGACACGACTTTGCTGCTGCAGCCGTTGCTGCGGGAGCCGTGGCGGTGGTGGTTGAAAGGCCGTTGCCGGGGTTGGCGGTGCCACAGTTGGTGGTGCCGGATTGCCGCTTAGCCTCTGCCATCTTGTCCGATGTGTTTTACGGACATCCTTCACATCACTTGCGTATGATTGGGGTTACGGGTACCAATGGTAAAACCACGGTGACTCACCTGATTGAGCGCGTGTTGACGGATGCTGGCCACCAGGTGGGGATGTATGGAACCATTGGGAAACATATTGGGGGCGTCACTGAGGATGTGGCAAACACTACTCCCGAGGCAGTGGATCTGCAAGGAATTCTTCACGAGATGGTGGAACAGGGGTGCACTTACGGAGTGATGGAGGTATCTTCGCATGCCTTGGAGTTACGCAGGGTGGCGGGTACGAGATACCACATCGCCGTGTTTACTAACCTCACCCAGGATCACCTGGATTTTCACGGGACAATGGAGAATTATTTGGCTGCTAAGGGGAAGCTGTTCAGCAGGCTTGGCAACACCTATGGTGAAGACCGACGGACCATGAGTTACTCGGTTTTGAATCAAGACGATCCGGCAAGCTTGTATCTGCGACAACAAACTGTGACAGAGTGTGTCACATATGGGGTTCATACAGAGAGTGACTTTCGCGCTAAGGACATTCGGGTGGAGTCTGACGGGACCCGGTTCACCGTGGACACACCGGTGGGATTGTGGCCAATACACTTAAAGCTGACCGGTCGATTCAATGTGTATAATGCCTTGGCCGCTCTGGCGGTGGGCTGGATTGAGGAGATTCCCATGCCACAGGTAATTGCCGCTTTGCAGCAGGTGACGGGAATTCCAGGTCGCTTGGAGCGGGTGGACGCAGGGCAGCCATTCACGATTTTGGTGGACTATTCTCATACTCCAGACAGCCTGGACAATGCATTGCGCACGGTACGAGAACTCACTCGCAACCGTGTCCTGTGTGTCGTTGGGTGTGGTGGTGACCGGGACAAGGGGAAACGTCCGCAAATGGCAAAAATCGCCTGCAACCTAAGCGACGACGTCATTTTCACCAGTGACAACCCCCGCACGGAAGAGCCAGAACGGATTCTGGATGACATGGAGATAGGGGTGCAGGGACGTTATGAGAACTACCGGCGCTTGACGGATCGACAAAAAGCCATTGAGTGGGCCGTTCAACATGCCGTTCCCGGGGACGTGTTGTTGATAGCGGGAAAGGGGCATGAAACTTACCAAATCATTGGGCGCGAGAAACGTCACTTTGATGACCGAGAAGTTGCCAAGACGGCAGTGACTCGTTTTTACGGTACGACAAGGGGAGAATAAGATGGATATACAGGCCCTGGCTCTTACGGCGGCAGCTGCATTCGTAATTTCAGTTTTACTGGGACCCGTCATCATTCCTGGTTTACGCAAATTGAAACTCGGGCAGCGGATTAGAGAGGAAGCGCCAGTTCATCATCAAACTAAAGCCGGCACACCCACCATGGGGGGCATCATGATTTTGTTGGCTGTTTTGTTGACAACTCTGCGTTTTGCCATTTCCAGCCCGGAGATGGTCATTTTATTAATTGCCACACTGGGATTCGGATTGATTGGTTTTGCCGATGATTTTATTAAGGTGGTAAAACGGAGAAACTTGGGATTAACGGCACGTCAAAAGTTGCTTCTACAAACCCTGGTGACCGTGGTGGTGTTTTTTCTCCTGCGTTGGCGTTGGAGTCAAGAGGGGCAACCCTTTGCCGTGAGTGTGCCTTTCACCTCCTGGAGTTTGGATTTGGGCATGGTCTATATTTTGTTTTTGCTGTTGGTGTTGGTGGCTAGTACCAATGCGGTCAATTTGACGGATGGACTGGATGGATTGGCCACGGGCACGTCCGTTGTTGTGTTTACAGCTTACGGGATCTACGCCTTTTGGCACACGGCCTATGATGTTTCACTTTTTTGTGCCGCCATGGTAGGGGCCTTGTTGGGGTTTTTGGTGTTTAATCGTCACCCGGCAAAGGTGATGATGGGGGACACCGGTTCTTTAGCCATCGGAGGGGCCCTCGCCTTGGTGGCGGTTTTGACGCACAGTGAACTGGGACTCATTTTGTTTGGATTGGTCTTTGTCATCGAGGCACTGTCGGTGATTATTCAAGTGTTTTCATTTCAGGTTTTTGGACGTCGAGTTTTTCGCATGAGCCCCTTACATCACCACTTTGAAATGTCTGGATGGTCCGAGTGGGAGGTTGTTTTAGCTTTTTGGTTATTTGCTTTCTTGACTTCTTTTGGAACTCTGTTCCTTCTCTCTCCTCATATGTAAAGAAGGAGGGGGTGGGAGAACAGACGTAAATTAAAATATTGGTGGAGGATGAGGGCAATGGAGCCCGTTTGCAAAGGACATGTGTTGATTGTCGGCATGGCAAAGAGTGGCGTTGGGGTGGCAAAATTGCTGCTTGCCAGGGGGTGCCGGGTGGTAATCAATGACCGACGTCCACGAAACGAGATGAAGGAGACGGTCGGTCTTCTGGAGTTACTTGGGGCAACGGTTATTTGTGGGCATCACGACCTTGCATTGCTCACACCAGAACCGGATTTTGTGGTGAAAAACCCTGGCATTCCTTACGATGTGCCGTTAGTTCAGGCGGCTTTGGAACGAGGATTGCCCGTGTACAGCGAGGTGGAGGTCGCTTCTTGGTTCGTCACTGCACCCATCGTTGCGGTGACGGGTAGCAACGGTAAAACCACGACCACTACGCTCATTGGTGAGATGTTGCGGTGTTCGGGAATACAGGCGCTGGTAGCTGGTAATATTGGCACCGCTGTGTCAGAGGTTGTGAATCATCTACATGAGGATGGTTCTCTCGTTCTGGAGGTATCCAGTTTTCAATTGCAAGGAACGGTGAGATTTCATCCACATGTGGCGGTTATGCTGAATTTTTATCCTGCTCACTTGGATTATCATGGTTCTTTTGCGGCATATACGGCCGCCAAATGGAAAATTGTTGAGAATCAAACGGCAAATGATGTGGTGATTCTTAATTATGATCAACCCCTGTTGAGAGAACAAGCAGAACGGCTGCAGGCACGGGTGGTGTGGTTTAGTCGCCTTCAATCCATATCTCCGGGTGCTGTGGTGGAGGACGGCTGGATTGTGTTGCGGCAAGACAGAGAAATTTTACCTGTTTTACCGCGGCAGGAAGTGGCTTTACCTGGGGAACATAACCTGGAAAACGTCTTGGCTGCAACCGCTGCTTCCTGGGCAATGGGCGGGACAATCGCAGGAATTGCCTCTGTGCTCAAGACATTTGCTGGAATTGAGCACAGATTGGAGTGGGTGAAGGAGCGGAAAGGTATTGTTTTTTACAACGATTCTAAGGCCACTAACCCTACATCTGCGCGCCAGGCATTGACTTCTTTTCCGGGTTCTATTATTTGGATTGCCGGCGGTTTGGACCGGGGAGATGACTTCTCGGTTCTTGAAGACCTTTTGCACCAACGAGTGAAAGTGGCCGTGTTGCTCGGTCAGTCTGCTGCTGTGCTGGCTGAGACGTGTGAGCGAGCCGGGGTTCCTGAAGTACGACGAGTAGCCAGTTTAGCAGCGGCGGTTGCGGTAGCTTATGACCTAGCTGCGCCAGGAGATGTGGTTCTCTTGTCTCCCGCCTGTGCAAGTTGGGACATGTTTTCTTCTTTTGAAGAGCGAGGACGTATGTTTAAGGACTTGGTGCATACATTGTAGCGGTTGTCCCATGACAAGGGAAACCTGTGCGGGACCGATGTTCCGGCTGGCCGTCACGGGAGGGATTCCATGTGAATCGCACACACGATGGGATGGATTGGGTTCTTGTTTGCATCACTCTGGTTCTCTTAGGGATTGGGTTGGTCATGGTTCACAGCGCAAGTTCGGTAATTTCGGCACAACGGTTTGGCGACGCCTTTTTTTACGTAAAACGGCAGTTGCTATGGGCCCTGTTAGGGCTGGGAGCCATGGCTTGGACAGCGAATGTCGATTATCATCAGTGGCGGCGCTGGGCCCCTCATTTAATTGTGGTGAGCTTTTTGTTTCTGACGGTGGTGTTGATTCCTGGGATAGGGCAAAACAGAGGCGGGTCTCGGGCTTGGCTGGGTATAGGGTCTTTTGGCATTCAACCCTCAGAATTTGCTAAGTTGGCCCTGATCTTGTTTTTGGCTCATAATTTGGAGCACAATAAAGGGAGGTTACAGTCTTTCTGGCGTGGCTTTTTACCTCCCTTGGCAATGGCCCTGGTGGTTGTGGGACTCATTATGCTAGAACCTGACTTGGGGCAGAGCGTGGTCATCGTCGGAACGGCCGTCCTCTTACTGTTTGCTGCTGGTGCTCGTCTGCGTCACTTGGGTGTGTTGGCGGGTATGGGTGCTCTGGGTTTTGCAGGGCTGGTAGCCATGGCTCCTTATCGAATGATGCGCATTGTCGCTTTTCTGGATCCGTGGAAAGACCCTTTAGGTAAAGGGTATCAAATCATCCAATCATTATACGCTCTCGGATCGGGTGGATTGTTGGGCTTGGGTCTTGGAAACAGCCATCAGAAATACTTGTACTTGCCTGAACCCCAAACTGACTTTGTTTTTTCTATTCTTGGAGAAGAATTGGGCTTTTTAGGGGCCGCCGCAGTGTTGGCGTTGTTTGCCAGTTTGGTATGGCGGGGATACCGTACGGCCTTGTACGCTCCCGATGCTTACGGGTCGTTGTTGAGTGCGGGCATTACTGGCATGATTGCAGTGCAGATATTGATTAATGTTGGGGTGGTCACAGGTTCTATTCCAGCAACCGGAATCACTCTGCCGTTTATCAGCTTTGGCGGGTCCTCGTTAACGTTAATGTTGACAGCTGTGGGTATTCTGTTAAACGTATCCAAACAATCCGTATTTCCTGTGAGATAGGAAATTTTACAGACAGACCGTCATGCCGCTGTTAGCGGCACCAACAAGGGGTGTAATTCCACGCAACTGTATTTACTGGATAGACCGTCATGCCGCTGTTAGCGGCATCAGCAGGGGATGTGAATCCACGTTATTGTATTTACTGGATAAATGAGAGAACTGGTTTCTTGACATCGGTGGGGTGAGATCAAGGTTGCGAGTGTTATTGACAGGAGGCGGAACAGGGGGCCACGTATACCCTGGTCTGACGTTGTGGCGCTATATTCAACAGATTCATCCAGAAGCAGAAGTGCTGTACATAGGTTCAAACAGGGGCTTGGAGCGGGAGATCGTAACCCACGCAGGCCTACCTTTTGTGAGTGTGCCAGCGGCTGGGTTGAAGCGACAATTCAGTCTGGATGCGGCTCGAACCCTGTGGACAGTCTGGCAGGGGTATCGAGCGGCTCGTCGGGACATTGCTAAATTCCGGCCACACGTGGCCGTGGGCACGGGGGGATATGTATCTCTGCCCGTGATTTGGGCTGCGTCCCGCATGGGAATTCCCACAGTGGTGTGGGAAGCCAACGCTCGGCCTGGTTTGACGAATCAATTGTTAAGCCGTCGAGTAGACGCTGTGGCCGTTTCCTTCCCGGACACGAAGCAATATTTTCCTCACGCCCAGAAGACGATTTTTACTGGGCACCCACGGGGCAGTGAGGTTCGGGAAGTGACTCGAAGTGCGACGGAACAGGCACGTAGAGATTATGGCATTCCCAGTGAAAGCCGCTTGGTAGTGATATTTGCTGGCAGCAGAGGAGCAGAAACGGTCAATCGGGTGATTGAACAAATGGTTCCAGAACTGGCCGAACGGACGAATTGGTACGTGGTGTGCGCAACTGGGGAAAGTCATTTTAATCAGATCCAGGCATCTCTCGTAGGTTATCCGACAAACGTGCGCTGGGTGCCGTTCATTCACGACATGCCAGCCTTACTGAGTATGGCGGATGTGCTTGTCAGCAGGGCGGGCGGCGCTACTTTGGCAGAAATCTGTGCCTTTGGCTTACCTTCTATCTTAATTCCCTCTCCTTATGTCACGGCCAATCATCAGGAAGAAAACGCGCGGCGGTTGGTGGAACGAGGGGCAGCAAAGCTGATTCGGGAAGCAGAGTTGACCCCTGCAAGACTGTTAGAAGAATTACGACAGATTTTGGAAACCAGTCAGGGGGCTGTGTTGGCTGACAACGCTCGCAGGTTAGCCGTTCCAGATGCTGTCAACCACTTATACGAACTGATGATGGAGATTTGTGTCTGTGAAGCGGGCACACAATAATGGGTTGGACCATATGATGCCATACGGACCTGGGCGTAGGCGCGTCGCTCACCGCCGGTGGATGACCTTGGGGGGATGGTATGGACACGCAAACCGCCCTTGCCGTGTTTGCTGAGTATGGAGTTCAAGGAGTTCAGGTGGATGAACCGATGAGACGCCACACAACGTGGCGAATTGGTGGTCCGGCCGACCTGTTTTTCCGGCCGACGAGCGTTGTGGAATTACAAAATGTTTTACGAGCCACTAAATTTTTAGGACTTTCGGTGACCGTGGTGGGGCGTGGGTCCAACCTCCTGGTCTTAGATGGAGGGATAAGGGGTCTAGTGGTCCAATTGCATGATCCGTTTTCACGCTGGACCTTGGTGGACGGGCGTATGATCACTCAGTCTGGGCGTGCTCTGATTTCCATTGCTAACATTGCCATTCGAGAAGGCATGGCAGGTCTGGAGTTTGCCACGGGGATTCCCGGTACCGTGGGGGGAGCAGTCATGATGAACGCGGGGGCTCACGGAGGCGAGATCAAGGATGTGTTGCTCTGGGCGGATGTGGTGAATTTTGACGGTTCACTGCAGAGAATGACGCGGGAGGAATTGCAATTTGATTATCGTTACAGCGTGCTTAAGGAGCATCCCGCAATTGTAGCAACCGCCGCCTTCGGTTTGCACCCTGGCAATCGACAGGAAATGACAGCCAGAGTGCGCCAGTGGGCGCAACGACGAGCGACAACTCAGCCTCTGTCTCTACCCAATTGTGGTTCGGTCTTTCGTAATCCGCCCGGAGAACACGCGGCGGCTCTGATTGAACAGGCGGGGCTTAAGGGCTTGACCTGCGGTGGCGCTCAAATTAGTGAGAAACACAGCAACTTTATCGTGAATCTCGGCACCGCTACAGCAAAAGATGTGCTGTGGCTGATACGTTACGCCCAGGTAACCGTTCGCGACCGGTATGGCATCCAATTGGAAACGGAAGTGCGGGTTATCGGTGAACCTGAATCGGCCTTGGGGAGGTGACGCTCGTGGACGCCTTCGAAATCCGAGGAGGTCGGCTGCTGCAGGGAGAAATGCAGGTGTACGGCGCAAAGAATGCCGCTCTGCCAATTCTTGCTGCCAGCGTGATGTCTGAACAAGAGTGTGTGATCCACGGAGTCCCAGATTTAGAAGATGTGCGCGTAATGATGGAAATTCTCGTCGCATTGGGAGCAAGGGTGCAGAGGGAAGGGGACACAGTTACGGTCTCTCCGCAGACCATCCGACATACCAATGTTCCCGCTCACCTCATGCGACGCATGCGTTCTTCTATTTTTTTAATGGGGCCTTTGTTAGCCCGCTTCGGTGAGGCGCAGCTTTCTCGACCGGGGGGGTGTGTTATTGGGCAGCGCCCAATAGACTACCATCTGAGGGGAATTCGTGCGCTTGGGGCGCGTATTGAGGAACGCAATGGATATGTGCGGTCTACGGCTAATAGATTGTTTGGGTCTCGCCTGACCCTGGACTTTCCCAGTGTTGGCGCAACCGAGAATTTAATGATGGCGTCTGTGTTGGCAGACGGGGAAACGGTGATTGACAATGCTGCTCGAGAACCGGAAATTGGCGATTTAGCTGACTTTCTTAAAGGTTGTGGCGCTCGTATTCGCGGTGCCGGGGAGGGCACCATTGTGGTGCAAGGGGTTCATCATTTGCATGGAACCACACATCAGGTCATTCCAGATCGTATTGTGGCGGGAACGATGTTGATTGCGGCGGCTGCCACCGGAGGAACTTTAACTCTTACGGGTACGCGCGCGGAACATCTCGGTTCCCTTTTAGGGAAATTGCAGGAAGTGGGTATACCCGTTGCCCAAGAGCATGATATAATTCAAATGAAAGGGTTGCGTCCGTTGCGGGGAGCAAATTTGCGGACCGAGCCTTATCCAGGGTTTCCTACGGACCTGCAGGCCCCTTTTATGACTCTGCTGACCTTAGCCCAGGGCACAAGTATTATACATGAAAATGTTTTTGAAGCTCGATATAAACACGTCGACGAGTTGCGCCGGATGGGCGCCGACATTACGGTGGACTTGCGTACTGCGGTTATTCGTGGGGTTGCCAGTCTATCATCGGCCGTGGTGGAGGCCACGGACTTGCGGGGGGGCGCCGCATTGGTGGTTGCGGCCTTAGCTGCGGAAGGGGACTCACGGGTAGAAGGCTTGCAGCATATTGACCGGGGGTATCAGGAGTTGGACGTATATCTTCGGGACTTGGGTGCGGATGTTCGTCGCGTGGTTCTGTCTCCCGATGCGGTATAGTTTGGATTGACGAGGCTACGGCGAATGGATGAACCGGAGGGCGGAAGGCGGCCATTGCCGTCTTCCGTAGTTTTTCGGACAAACTGGGTGTGGACTGGAGGGTCAACCATCGAGGACGGAAAGATGAAAAGGGGGCGTTCTTGGGGAACCGGCGTTGTTATCGCCTTCTTTCTATTTGTGGCAGCGGTGGTTTTTTTGGAATCCCCAATCACGCGATTGCGTTCTGTAAAGGTCACAGGGAACCATTCCATTCCGGCTCAGGCTCTGATTTTAGCAAGTGGACTGAAGTCAGGGATGAGTTTGTGGCAGGTGAAGAGTTCTCGGGTGGCGCAAAATATTGAGACGGCGCAGCCTTTGATTCAATCGGTGAGCGTGAGCACGGATGTATGGGCTGGAAGTGTCACCCTGACCGTGCAGGAGAAAGCGGTCGTAGCCGTGTATGCAGATGGAGGTCACTATTACAACTTGTTGAATGATGGGCAAGTCTATGGCGAAATCCAGACGACGAACGGAATTAACAAACCCATCGTGGTCCTTCCAGCGCAGACTGCAGTAGCCACTGGGCGGGTTCCCAATCCCCTTTTGCCTGGCTTGAGCCAGCAATTGCAGAGGATTCCAGACAGCCTGCTGGCTCACATATCTCAGATTTCGGTGGACCCTTATGACACTGCGACCCTCTATTTGAATGACCAGTTTGTGGTGCATTGCCCGGTGGACAAGCTGGCAACCCTGTTACCCCAGGGATTGAACGCGATTGCTTACTTTTTAAAGCAGGGGTACCAGCCCGGGAGTGTAGATATGAGCAGTGGTCCGCCATACCGATACACCCCCTTTTCTGCTCAAACGTCCGCAGGGGGTGCGCCATGACGAGCACACGCACAAAATTGACCGGGTCTTTGACAGTGGTTGCTATTGTCCTCGGTTTTATGATAGGTCTGCAATATAAACAACAACTGTCCAGCCATCTGGGTGGAATTGTGCTCAGTTCGGTGGATCAGGAAGAACAGGCAAAGCTGGAGAACCAGTTGACTGCACTGAAACAGGCAAATGGAAACGCCCAGAGCGACTTGGCGAAAATTACGGGAGAATTGTCGGCCTATGAGCAGCAGACGGCAGGGAATAATGCCTCCTTGCAGCATCTGCAGCAGGCTCTCCAGGATGAGCGGATTCTCGCCGGAATGACTCCGGTTGAGGGTCCCGGAGTAACGGTGACCTTGATGGATGGCATCGCTACGGGACCCAATGTTGAAAAATACCTCACTCACGATTGGGATGTGCGCAGTGTGGTGAATGAATTATTCACAGCAGGGGCCGAGGCCATCTCCATCAACGGCTATCGGGTAGTCGCCACGTCGGGGATTTACTGCACAGGACCTGTGGTAAAAGTTAACGACCATCGTATTGGGGCACCTTTTACGATTGCGGCTATTGGTGATCCACAAGCCTTAAAGTCTGCCCTGCAGACTCAGGGGGGCATTCTGGATGCTCTGCGGTCTCGCGGCATTTCTGTCTCCCAACCACAAATTCAACAGGTCATTCATATGTCCGCATATACCGGAACAATTACCGCGGCGAGTATCACGGGTAGCTGATGTGACGGGTGCCTTGGAGAAGGGAAGAGACTGTATTGAAACGTAAGTCTGTCCTTTGGGGTCTGACGGGGGTTATGGGAATCCTGGGTTTTATGTTCTCTGTACAGGTGTCTTCCCGATTGCGGACGCAGATGACACCCTTGTCCAGCTATGTGGATTTGCGGACCCAAGTGCAGGAACAAGTGCAAGAGAATCAGTTGCTCATGAATGAGGTTTCTAAGGACCGTGCACAGTTAGCCATGTACCAAGCGGCTCAGGGGCACGGCGGGGAAATGATGGCCGCCTTGCAGCAGGATGCGCGCACGGTGGCAGCCCAGGCTGGGTTGACCCCGGTGATTGGCCCAGGGTTACGTATTACCATTCAGTATGACCCCAGCTTGCCCTATATTCAGCAGTATGCCGGGTTATTTGAAGCTACGGCGGACCAACAACTGGGTTTGCTGGTGAATGACCTATTTGCAAATGGAGCAAAAGCTATCAGCATCAACGGTCAACGCCTTGTCACCACATCTTCCATCCGGCTGGTGACGACAATTAATAATATTACGTCTTTGCAGGTCAATACAGTGCCAATCACCATGCCCTATGTGGTTACGGTGGTTGGAGATGTGAATCGTATGCAAGCGGTGCTCACCATTAATGAAGTGGTGGCTCAGCTTGCCTTGATGCAAGAACAATGCACGGTGACTTCCTTCACCGGCAGTCGCAGTGTAACGGTCCCGGGTTATAACGGACCACTGCCGGGAACTTGGGCGAAGGAGGTGCAAGGACGGTGATTTGGTTGCCTGTATTAGGCTTGGTGCTGGGTGCCGCTTTGGGTTTTATCACCAATGTGACCATTCCTTTGGCTTACTCCAGTTATCTCTCTATTGCTATTTTGGCGGCATTTGACACCGTTTTTGGCGGTGTACGTGCCAGTTTAGAGAGAAAGTTTGATAGCAAGGTGTTTCTTTCCGGATTTTTTTTCAACACAGCTATGGCTGCCATATTGGCATATATCGGTGCACAATTGGGAGTGGACTTGTACCTTGCCGCGGTCGTGGCTTTCGGTGTGCGAGTTTTCAACAACATCGCAGTGATTCGCCGGATTTGGTTGAATCGGCACAATGAACGCACTCAGGTGCAAGAAAGTATCGCACCAAAGGAGGGGAGTCCGTCTGCGGATACGCAGTAGAAAGAAGAAAAGCGGAATAAATCAGCCGAATTTACGTCGAATTGAGCCAGCCCTTGGCAATCGGTGGGGCAACAGCAAGAATGAAGTCGAAAAAAGTTTCATGGAAAAGGAGGATTGTCGTTGGGCTTGTGGAAATAGCATTGTGAACTATGGTTTACTGCCGGGCGGGGAGGTGCCAATGGGTTGGCCAAGGGAGATTACATCGTTAGTTTAGATATCGGCACTTCTAAAGTGCGGGCCATCATCGGTGAACAGGCGGGCAACAGTATCAGCGTGATTGGGGTAGGTTCCGCGGCCGGAGAGGGGATTCGCCACGGGTCCATTGTGGATATAGATCAGACGGTACAGTCTATCCGGGAAGCGGTAGATCACGCCGAACGGATGGTAGGGATACATATTACGTCGGCGTATGTGGGTATTTCCGGGAATCATATTCAGTTGGAGAGCAGTCATGGAGTTGTGGCCGTGTCTTCTCCAGACCGGGAAATTGGCGGCGAAGATATTGAACGGGTATTGCAACA
>DAHWFY010000080.1 GCA_027336365.1 Bacillota bacterium
CATCGCCAGAGCGCAACTCATCATAGAGACAGCACCCGGTCAGAGAATCAAACGCCAGCAAGGGATGGAAACTCGCTCTTCCATGATGATGTGGGTTGTATCCAACAGCAGACTTTTGCTGCTCACCATACACAGTCTCCACAGACGAATCGATGTCGACTACGATGCTTTGCCCTTTAGGAAGAAGTGACTTGAGTATTTGGCGCTGTGCTGAACGTATCGCTTTGATGCCAGCGGCGGAACCCAGCCGCTTCAAGTCCTTATACAACAGAGTCGTATCTGGCAGTTTCGGTAGATCCAACTTGAGTCTCAACAGGGGATCTTGTTCGATGTCTTCAAAGTGGAAAATCCGTTCCTGACCCAGCAAGGAGTCCAGAACAACGGTCAAAGCAATATCATCCATGTGGAACTGGGCGTTCCTTCCCTTGGACAATCCTTTTACCCAAAATTCTCTGTCAATACCCGTTCTCAAAACGAAATCTATGAGACCAGTTGCCCCGCCACAGGCGGTGGCGGAATTCAAGTCAAAACGAGTATGTATTGTAGAGCTTTTCCGAGCATATCGATTTCGTGTATGATTAGTTTGTTTCACCTAAAAGGTGCTCCTTTCTGGCAAACGGTGTTGTTCTGGACAAACACATCTTAGCCGTATAGGGAGCGCCTTTTCAATAACTCAGGTCAGTTCATTAAGAACAAAATCGTCGAAATCCGGGATTAATAAAACGGTTTTGGCCAAGGAAGAACCTCTAGATCCAACGAAACTCGTGATGGACTCCAAAGGGAACATAAAGTACTGGGGGAATCCCAATGTCGGTTTTGTAGGAAACGTATCTGGTTACGGATATGGGATTTACCACGGTCCCATGACGAAATTTATTAATCAGCTGCTCCCTGGAAGCGCCAAGGATTTAACCGGCGATTCCTTTTCGTCGATTATGGCTGAAGTGGCAAAAGGCCATCCCGTGATGATATGGACAACGGCGACGTTTCAACCTACCACTCTGTGGCAAACGTGGGTAAGTCCAGAAGGTCCGGTTCGTGCAACCATGGAGGAACATACCGTACTGTTGGTGGGTTGGAACGGCCAACACTTGCTTGTGAACGATTCTTTAACCGGAGTGGCGGCTGAAGCCGTGAACCCAAAACCGTTCATCGCTGCCTGGGAACAGTTAGGTAAGCAGGCAGTGACCGTCATTCCGTAAAGCAACCCCCGTCTCCAATTGAAATTTGAGATCGAAAATCGTTTTTTATAAAGCATACAGCATCATGTCCAAGATACTCCAGGACGTGCATATCCTCTACCGTGTGGCTCAGCGTTTGACACCGGAAAGGGGTAGATTGGATTGTTGTTTATCACTAGCCTCGTGGGTTCCTTGATCGGTTTTTCGGTTTGTTACCGTTTAATGAGTAAACGGGCGGAGCGCATACCCCATTCGATTCGCATGAAGATGTGCATGGGCAATAGTATGGCACTGTCCTTTCTTTTCACGATGTTTGTAGAAACGACCACCGGCAGCAAGTGGGTCAGTGTCTTGATTAGTCTTATTGTGATAGGCATCACCCTCTACTTCATCTTCGGTCCACGTCATTCCCTCGATATGATGGAGGCCATTTTGTCTGTCATTATGGGGACCGCCATGGGTGTCATGTTACTTGGAATGATGAGTGTCGGTGCGATTTGGATTCTTCAACTGGGAACACTAGGTGTCGAGATGTTCTTGTGGTGGATTCTTCAAAGAAAACGGGGGTGGGGTTAGTCAAGGAGATGGGGTTAGGTGGCCGGTTGAGACGACACCGCAATATTTTTGTCACAGTCTGGATATGTCATACCTGACAGGGGTATGGTATACTTAAGGTGAGACTGAAAAGATTGCCCGAAAGGGAGGAAGTTCCATGGACGAGTTATATACCACGCATACCGAATCGGGCCATGCGCACAGCTACGGTTCGATGAAGAGTGATTTGATGCTGCGGTTAAAGCGAATTGAAGGACAGGTTCGGGGAATTGAACGCATGGTGGATGAAGACCGGTACTGCGTCGACATTCTAGTGCAAATTTCGGCGATTAAGAATGCCTTACATCAAGTGGCGTTAGCTCTATTGGAGTCGCATACGCGCGGCTGTGTTGCGGATGCGATCTCCAGTCACAACGGAGGGGAACAGAAAATTGACGAATTGATGGATGTGATTCGGAAATTTACGAAGGGATAAACGAGACCGACTTGCATGGTGGTTATGAAGGAGGTAAGGAATATGGAAGCATTGGCCACGGAAATTACATTACCTGTGGAAGGCATGACGTGTGCGTCCTGTGCTGCACGAATAGAAAAAAACGTGAGCAAGATGCCCGGTGTAAAAGAAGTGAATGTCAACTTGGCATCCGAGCGCGCACGTGTTGTCTTGGATGGAGATACGTCGTGGCACGATGTTGTGGAAAAGATTGAAAAAACGGGGTATAAAGTGCCGCTTCAGGAAGTGGACTTGAATATTGAAGGGATGACTTGTGCCGCTTGCTCGGCTCGGATTGAAAAAGTCGTGGGGAAGCTCCCGGGCATTGATTCCATCCACGTGAACCTCGCATCGGAAAAGGGTCATGTAGCTTTTATCCCCGGGTTGGTGAAGGAATCAGATATCATTGCTGCCGTGCAGAAAGCGGGATACGGGGCGAAAGTTGCGAACGACTCGAAGGTCGAGGACGAACGGGCAAAAAAACAGCGTTTATACCGTATTGAGGTTCGGAAGTTCTGGCTGTCTGCAGTCTTAATTTCCCCCTTAATTGCGCAGATGCTGTTTCAATTGGCTGGCGGACAACCGTTTCTTCCAAACTGGGTCAGTTGGATTCTGGCGACCCCGGTGCAGTTTTACATTGGTTGGCGTTTTTATAAAGGGGCCTATCACTCCCTACGCGGTGGAGCGGCCAACATGGACGTCTTAGTGGCCTTGGGGACGTCTGTTGCCTACGTGTACAGTGCAGTGTTAACCGTATTGGGGACACAGGATGTATACTTTGATACGTCCGCCACGGTCGTCACCTTGATTTTCCTCGGGAAACTGCTGGAAACCAGAGCAAAAGCGAAGTCTTCAGCAGCCGTCGAGCAACTGGCGAAACTCGGAGCCAAGGTCGCCCATGTGCTTCGGGACGGAACAGAAGTGGATATCCCGGTTGAGGAGCTGCGCGTGGACGCCGTTGTCCGGGTTCGACCCGGTGAAAAAGTCCCGAGTGATGGCATTATTCTTGAAGGCACCACATTCGTTGACCAGTCATTTTTGACCGGTGAATCGATGCCCGTCGAAAAGCATCCTAACGATGAAGTGGTTGGGGCCTCTGTGAATCAAAATCAGCCCTTTGTTATGCGAGTGACCAAGGTCGGTGCGGATACCATGCTGTCTCAAGTCATTCGTTTGGTTGACTTGGCTCAAGGTTCGAAAGCTCCTGTCCAGCGTTTGGCCGATAAAATATCGGGAATCTTTGTGCCCGTGGTTCTTCTTATAGCTCTGATCACTTTTATAGTTTGGGGGATTTTCGCTGGATGGCCGCACGCGTTGAGTGCAGCCGTTGCGGTATTGGTTATCGCTTGTCCGTGTTCCTTGGGGCTTGCGACGCCAACGGCGATTATGGTCGGAACCGGCATGGGGGCCGAGGCCGGCATCCTCATCAAAGGCGGCGAGCACTTAGAAAATGCCCACAAGGTGAACACGGTCGTTTTTGATAAAACAGGAACACTCACCACGGGTCATCCAGAAGTTCGTGATATCTGGACAGCCCGAAATATTACCGAAGAGGAATTATTGCGCTTGGCTGCTGCAATTGAAAATCAAAGTGAACACCCATTGGCTTCGGCCATCACCAAACATGCAATAGCAAAGATACCAGACATCCCCTCAGCGACCGACGTTCGAGCTGTAACCGGAATGGGCGTCGAAGGGATCCTGGGTGGGTCCCGAATTCGTATTGGCAATCGACGTTGGTTTGCGCAACTTGGAGTCAAGGATATCCCCGATCACGTGCTAGAAAAGTTTGAGGAGCTGGCGTGGACTGCGGTTCTTGTGGCGGTGGACGACCAGTTACTCGGCATCCTGGCGATCTCCGATGCCATCAAGGCGGATGCTGTGCAAACGGTGAAAGACCTAACCGCTATGGGAATCGAGGTATGGTTGCTGACCGGAGACAATCGCCGAACGGCCGAGGCTGTGGCAAAGCAGGTTGGAATTCCAAACGTGATGGCAGAGGTCTTGCCGACGGATAAGGCAGCCAAAGTCCGTGAATTGAAGCAGAGTGGTCGGACCATTGCGATGGTGGGAGACGGAATCAATGATGCGCCGGCACTCGCCTCCGCAGATGTTGGAATTGCGATGGGATCCGGATCGGACATTGCCCTGGAAGCCGCGGACATCGCATTGATGAACGCGGATACGCAAGGTGTTGTGGATGCCATTCGTCTGTCCAAGGTGACGATGCGAAAGATTCGACAGAACTTGTTTTGGGCGTTCTTTTACAATGTGCTGGGCATTCCTTTGGCGGCGCTGGGAATTCTCAGCCCCATCATCGCTGGAGCTGCCATGGCTCTAAGTTCAGTCAGTGTGGTATCCAACAGTTTGCTGCTTCGCCGTCAGTTTGCGCGCCATCGAACAGCCGCGTAAGCTCCTGCATGTGCAGAGAGTCGGAGGATAACTCCCGTGAAGGGAGGTGAAAAGGGATGCAAACGGAAGTTTTGAAGGTCAAAGGCATGACGTGCAATCATTGCAAGCATGCGGTCGAAAGCGCATTACAGGATCTGCCGAATATCACGACAGCAACCGTTGACCTTGCTAAAGGTGAGGTCACCGTGGAAATGTCAGGCCAAGTCAGTCGAGAGGCCATTCGCGCCGCCATTGATGAGGCGGGTTATGAATTGGTTTCCTAAAAAGTCCTTGTGCCGGCTTCGTACAAGTTGCCTGCCAACCAACATCAGTTGGCAGGCTCGACTTGCCGAGAATAGGCACACAGATAGGAGGCTGGGCCTACATGCATAAAATTTTGGTCGTGGATGACGAAGGCCCCATGCGGCAATTGATTCGGATTTATCTCCAAAACGCAGGTTATACGGTCGAAGAAGCGGCCGATGGGTTGTCTGCGTTGGAGAGGTTCGAGAAAGACCGTCCGCAGTTAGTTGTGTTGGACTTGATGATGCCTGGGATGGACGGATTTGAAACCTGTGGGCACATGCGTGAAATGGATCGCGAGATTCCCATTTTGATGCTGACGGCTCGCACCGCGATTGAAGACAAAGTGGCCGGACTGTCCTGTGGAGCCGACGATTATCTGATAAAGCCCTTTGACGGCAGGGAACTTGTGGCCCGTGTACAAACTTTACTCCGTAGAGTTCACTTAGAGGAAGAACAAACCCTCGAAGTGGGCGGTGTGGACCTAAAAATCGATCTGGCTGGGCGTACGGTTACGGTTGGCGAAGCCCCTGTCGCTTTGACTCCAAAAGAGTTTGAGATGCTTGTCCTGTTATCCAGGCGGCCCGGGAGAACTTTCACACGGGAAGAAATTTTAGAACGCGTATGGAACTATGAATACGAAGGGGAAGTACGGACGGTCGACAGCCACGTGAAAAATCTGCGTGAAAAGCTTCGAGACGCAGGAGTTATCCGTGATCCACTCAAAACCGTTTGGGGTGTGGGTTACAAGTTCGAGGTGGGAACTTGATACGCAAAAGTGTGACTGCCAAGATTGGCATTGCGATCATGGGATTAATCAGTGTTGTCCTTGTCGTCCAATACTTAGCGCTTGGACAATTGCTCAAAAATGCATTTTATGGCCAAGCGACCGAAGAGTTGCTGGTACAGGGACAACAATACGCTCAAATGTCGGCTTCGGGCGGTTACATGATGATGCAGATGTTATGCACGACCGCGAACACTTCATTGGTCATGCTGAATACCAAGGGGAACGTGATCACAGCCTCCCCCTCATTGCACCTCGGGACACAGAGTGCTGCAGATAAAGAGACGCTTCAAGCCGCGTTACATGGCAAGTCCCAGATGCATAGCGGTTATAGCGGCTTGTTTACCCAAAGAGGTCTAATGGTTGCAGTACCCATGAAACAGGCGAGTGATATTACTGGGGCCGTTGTTCTGTTCCGCCCGCAAAGTATCATCCAGACGGGTTTTCAGCAGCAGGAATGGCTGTTGGTTCTTGCTGGAATCGGCGCTATCCTCATGGCTCTGGGACTGACGGTGGTCCTATCGAGGCGTATTGCCGAGCCTTTGAAGCAAATGGCTGGAGCGACGCGGGAACTAGGCAAGGGAAATTTTAAGATGAGACTCCCGGTGGTAGGGGAGGACGAAGTCGCTAACCTAGGCGAGTCGATCAATGAATTGGCAAAAAACCTCCATCGATTAGAAACCTCCCGGAAAGAGTTTCTCGCGGATATTTCACACGAACTAAGAACACCCATGAGTTATATTCGCGGTTATAGTCAGGTTCTTGAAGAGGGTCTTATACAATCCCCCGAGGAGACCCAAAAGTACCTCCACATTATTAACGAGGAATCCAAGCGTCTTGAAACGCTGGTCAATGATTTGTTTGTGTTGGCTCAAGCCGATGCCGGAATGTTGACGGTGGAAAAGCAATCAACTCAGCTCGAAAACATCGTACAACAGGTCGTCGAGCGGATGCACAAGAAGGCGGAAGATAAACAAATTCAAATCCATCTTGAAATCTCTACGTTACCCACGGTTTATGTAGATCCACTGCGAATGGAGCAAGTTTTGATTAATTTGATTGATAACGCGATCCGGTATACACCAGCGGGAGGACAAATCATGGTGTACGGCCAAACGGCCAGCCAAGGAGTCGAGATTTCGATTTCGGATACAGGAATCGGCATCCCCAAAGAGGACCTTCCACGCATCTGGGATCGATTGTACCGGGTTGAAAAATCGCGTTCTAGAGCGCGCGGAGGCACGGGTCTTGGCTTGGCCATCGTTAAACAAATCGTAGAACTTCATGGTGGTCATGTCACAGCCGAGAGTGTGGAAGGTAAAGGTACCACCATGCGTTTCTGGATCCCTCTTGATTCTGGAGCTGGCATGACTGAGTGATAGGCGTCTTTAACGTGGAGTAGTCTTCGGTTTTTATAGTTTCGCTGGACGAAGCAATAGATAGTAGTGCTCATGGTCCTGAGTTTCTGTGGACTCCACTGTAAAGCCAACTTCCGTGGCCAATTCGAAGAGGACATTGGCATCCAGCCGATGTTCCAACGGAGGTCCAACCTTACCGTCTGCCGCCGGATCGTATTCAGCGATGAGGATTTTTGAATTGGAATGAACCAGCTCGAAGATACTTTTAAGGACATCTCTTGGTGAATCCGTGTGATGAAGAACATCCGTGACAAAGACGACATCAGGCTGTGGGATGTCGGTTAAGCCATGCTCTGCATCGGCCAGTCGCACTTGAACATTGTCCAACTTTTTTAACCCGATTTGCAAGAACTCAATTGCTTGAGGAGATTTCTCAATGGCGTAGACCTTCCCCGGTTTACCGACGACCTTAGCATATTCCCTCGTAAACACTCCTGGTCCTGGCCCGATGCCCACGACAATCATTCCTGGAGCCAGGTTGGTCAGTTCAATCCATTGAGGCGCGAGAGAGACTCGCTCCAACTGACGACGCTTGACTTCATCCCAACCGATGAACGATAAGTCTTTTGTAAACATGACCGAACCCCCTACCATCCAAAATCAATCAAGGTGTAAATAATAAAACCAATGGAAAGGACCGCTGAACCCACCGTGAGGCTGATCATCTTCTTGTCTTTGCACTGATGCCGGATAAGGCGATAAATGGAGAAGGCAACTGTGACCACGGTGGCGAAAATCATGATTCTGCGAAACCAAACGATCGCGGGCATCGTTCCAGACATCAAACTCATGGACCCCATCGAACCGCTAATGAGCATAAGAATCACCATATGGATCCAGTGGTGTGACGATGCGAGGAAAGACCAGATCAGAGAACCTACCGAGACGGCCGTTTGCTTGTTCTTATTGAGTTCATTGTTCAAGAATGTTTCTCCTCGTTTCAGCTAGAGCTGACGTAAATTTGTACAAACCTTCCAAGACACTTTTGCGCTCTTCTTCGGATAGGTTCCCAAGGGTACTACGGAAAAAAGCAATCGATTGGTTGCGGACCTGTTGCACAGCGCGACGCCCCTGATTTGTCAGAGACACTAGGATCTCCCGCCGGTTGCGTTCATTGATTTGTCGCTCAACAAGACCCTCTTTGACCAAGCTATCCACCAACCGACTGACGGTACTGCGCTCCAGGTACAATTGTTCTGCTAGATTGTGGATGGTCAACGGCATTTTTTCCTCGAGGGTTTGCATGGCAAGCACTTGAGAAAGAGAGAGTTGGTATCCACACGGAGTCTTTGTGGGATTCAAGATGCCGAACAAGCGGATAAACTGATGAATTTGCGAACGGATTTCGAGAATTTCGTCCTCGTTCACGGCAAAACACCTACCAGTGTATTATACATTAGATGTATTATACACTTGTATATGAGGATTGAAAAGTTGCAGGGACAATCATCGTCGAACTTGCCACTTATCTTCTCTCGACAGGCTGTTCCTGTTCGTCACGTTGAGGGGAAATGGTATACTATGCTTACCTAGTTTCATTGAAAGTGTGGGGTAAAAGTGTTGACCGATGACCAAGTATCTGTATTGCGAACCGCGCTTGGACCGCTCGAAATCCGAGTGATGGAGATCATTTGGGAAAATGGAGATGTAACGGTACAACAGGTTTTGGATGAACTGAATCAAGAGCATCGAGATTACGCTTATACAACAATTATGACCGTGATGAGTCGTTTGGCCAATAAAGGGCTGTTGCATCGTGAAACTTCGGGGCGATTTTATACCTATAAACCTATCTTTGACCCTGATGAACTCATGACACATTTTTCCTCCAAGGCTGTAGAGGAGGTCCTTAAAGACTTCGGTGAACTCGCCATCGCGCAGTTCGTGGATACGGTCGGGAGTAATCCGGATTATTTGAAAAAGCTCAAACTGTTCATCGATCGACTTGACCAAGGTACGGAACCATGAGCGCCAATTCGTTTGAAAAAGTCCTCTCAGTTTTTCTTTTTGCACTCACTTCCTACTTATGTATTCTTTATGCCTCGGCCGATACGATGTTCGGGCAAGGGCTAAACGTCGTGTGTAAAAGCTTCACGTTGAGTCATGGACGCTTTTGGGGACTGAGTGTTCTCTTGCTCATGGGTACCAGTACCCTGATGTTGTTCCTCGGAAGAATGGCTTATATCGCTCGACATACGAGACGGTGGATCGCGCCTATAAAAGAAAATGTGAACGAAGTCGAGCACCCGGTCATTCGGGAGTTTCAAGCTCGACGGAAAATTGGCGTAGACGTGATTCATTCCGACCAGATTCTAGCTTGCACCTATGGCCTGGTAAAACCAAGAATTTTGATCACAATGGGACAGATTTCACTTCTTCGTAGAGATGAACTTCTGGCCATTCTTGAGCACGAATATCGTCATTGTCGAAACAGGGATCCCTTAAGAGTGCTTTTCGCCTACAGTGTTCGTTGGGCTTTGTTTTTCATTCCAATGATCAAAGTCTGGACGGAGCGTTTTTTCCTTGAGAAAGAGATTGAGGCAGACCAAGCCGCAATTACAAATGTAGGCCTTCGACCCCTAGCTGTCAGTTTGTATAAGTCACTGACCATCGTCCAAAATGATGGCTCCTTACCGTTGGCTTTGAGCCTTAATGAACTCGTGAGCCATCGTATCGATTTTCTCATGCAAGGTACCATACGCAGGAACCCAATTTCAGTTTCTACGCTGGTTGTCTCGCTGGTCAGTATCCTGATCCTGGTTGTGGTCTTGATATTGTGTTTCATGTAACGTTTGCAAATGATTTCTAGACACGCCTTGACACAAGGAAGCCTTATTACTACACTTTCGTAGTAATAAGGCTTCCTTGTGTTCTACAGCCAGATTCAATAGCTGCTAGCCATAAGGCGAACGGCACCATAGATGATGGTTCCCGCCGAAAGTGGAGGAAACGTTCATGAATATGCAACCTATCATTGATCCAACCGTCGTTCATGTCTTCTATCGGGAGTTGTTATGGGTAACGGCTATAATGGTTGGGATCGGTCTCTTTCTTGGATTCTCTTGGTGGTTTTATCAGTTTCTCAGTGATGACAACTCAAAGGCGTATCACTTCACAAATTTTGGTGACTTTCTGCGGTTTATCCGTATCCGAGCCTTTCTGCCAGGCAAAACAGTTCATTCAGGGCGACGCGTGTTATGGTGGGGACTTGGAATCTTATGGTTGGTGGATGGTATTTTGCAGGCGCAGCCCGCGATGCCAAACGATGGATTTGTTGAGGACGTATTAGCCCCTGCTATTCAGGGTCAACCCATTTGGTACGTAAGGGTACTCGCCGTGAGCATTCAATTCTGGACAGATCATCCGATCGGGGCCGATGTGGTAGCCGTGATCCTTCAAATCGGCATTGGACTCCTTCTCCTTGTGGGTAAAGAACGGACAGCGGGTAAGATAGGCCTATGGTTATCGATCGCCTGGGGATTGGCCATTTGGGTCTTCGGCGAAGGCATGGGGGGAATCCTGACTGGCAGCGCGACTTCGATCACCGGTGCTCCTGGTTCGGCACTGTTTTACGTCATAGGTGCGATCTTGCTTTTATTGCCGGACAAGTGGTGGTTGGAAGGGAATGCGAGCCGGACATCTCGCTGGATTTTCTCGATCTTCTGGTTAATGGCAGGCATGGTACAGGCATGGCCCAGTGCAGGATTCTGGACTTCAAAAGGATTATCGAGTGTCTTCGAGGGAGCAGCAAGTATGCCTCAGCCCTCCTGGATGTCGGCTCCCATTGATGCCATGGCGAGACTGGCGGCAAGTCATCCGGTCTTTTGGAACGGATGGTTTGTGTTGTTTATGTTCCTTCTAGGAATCGGATTTGCAGTGGGAGGTCCAACGCGCCCGGTTTTCACCTTGTCATTGGTTTGGCTTGCCTTTACATGGTGGATGGGACAAGACTTCGGTGTCATGGGCGGGGTAGGAACCGACCCCAATTCCTCTCCCGTACTGGCGCTACTCATCATCACAGTGTGGAAATTGGGTCGTGTCCATTCCGCGTCAAAACGCAGTCAAAGTACCTCATTGCATGATGTTTCCATCCTCAGTAGTGGAACGACGGAGTCTGGATAAGGCTAAGCGGGTCATCAGAGCGACCAAATACGTACACCCGAAGAGGATCCGAGGTGAACAAGGTGTCTAAATTCATGACGCGACGTGAGTTTTTAGCTGCACTGGCTGGTTTTGCACTGATTGGGATTGGAGGGTACCCATTTATCCGTCGGTGGCTGTTAGCTTCTAGGGAAGAGCTTTCTTTACCGGCCAAACCTACTGTCCCGTGGAACGGACAAACGAGGAGTTTCCAGTTTGACATACGGTCCGGAGAGGTGAATTTGGGGAACGGAACAAGGTTTACCGGCTATTTAATCAACAATCAGTTTCCTGGACCGGAGATTCACGTCACCGAAGGAGATCGTGTCCAAGTCACCGTGAAGAATGGACTGGACAAACCCCTGACCGTTCATTGGCATGGTGTGAATGCTCCGAACCCGATGGATGGCGTCCCGGGCATTACACAGGATCCAATCTTACCCGGCCAACAATTTACGTATGACTTTGTGGCTTCGCCGTCGGGGACTCGTTGGTATCATTCTCACGTTTACGAGTTGGATGAAATCCCGAACGGGTTATTTGGTCCCCTCATCATTCACTCTACCTCCACTGAACCTTATCCATCGGACCGAGAACAAACCCTTATCTTCTCCACGTGGGGCTATTCGACGACACCGGGCAATCTCCCTACATACGGAATGATGGGGGGTATGGGAAGTGGTATGGGGATGGGGAGCGGAGTGATGAGGTCGGCGAGTCCCAATCTAACTTATCTGGTGAATGGAAAGGTACCTTCCGCCCTGAACGGTAATCCC
>DAHWFY010000081.1 GCA_027336365.1 Bacillota bacterium
GTTCTTGGAGCCTTTTTGTTTTTTAGACAGACGTTTTTGAGCCTTGGCAAGTCGTTTCTCATCCTTGCGGAAGAATCACGGCGCATTTGATAAATAGGTTGTCCGGAAAAGGGTTAGAACACCTCACTCACTCCTTTGTCGCCGCCAAAAATACTCCTTCACGGTCCGAGTCAATGCAATCCCATACCAAACGAAGCAAACCAGGTTAGAATAGCCAGCAACAAAATGACAATGGTCATCAAGTGAATCGGTTTGAATCGCCGTCTGGGCTGCATGCTGAAATTTTCTCTTTGGTGAGTGGACTTTTTACGGATTTCATTGCGATGCTGATTTCTAGACATTTCCATTCAACACCTCTTAACATCTCTTAACACCTCGTCATCATGCAAGAGTTCCACTTGAATAAGCCCCTTGCAGGGCTGTCCTGTGACTGAATGCACCGTGTTGTGTGTCAAGTCCATTGTTCTGATGTAGCACTGTTTGGGTCTTGCGTTGCCCCTTTTCAAACATATATTGTGAGTATTTGATAATCAGGGAATAAGATATTTTATTTCAAGAATCAGGGAATAATTGATAGAACGCTGAGTAACGCTCATCTTTCGAACTCTCAGAGTCGGAATTCCCTGCCTTTCGTTGTCCAGTATTTCCTCGAAGACTACGAGTCGCTGCCACCTGCTCTCTTCCCCGCTGGCGCTCACGATAACTTTCCTGGTAGGTTTCCAAGTCTCTGCGCGAGCGAACCTTGTGGCGTTGCCAATCGTACAGAATACGATCAATATAGCGAATGCTGCATTTGTTGGCGAATACTGCTTCTTTTAGCGCTTCTACTACCATCCATTGAGGATGTTCATCCTCACGAAGCCACTGTTGAATCTGATCAAACTCAAATCCAGACAGTGGCCGACCAAACTCTCTTTCAAACAAGCTGAAAACATCTGTACCATTGGCTACTTCCTCATTGTCTACAGAAGGTTCTTGCTTTGTTTTTGGCTGGGAGAGTTTGTCCCACAGAGGGGACAAGTCAAAAAAAGCAGCAACTGTACCCTCTTCTGGATCTAAACATTCCCCCATGGAAATTAAATTTTTTTCCAGAAGTTTGCCGACGCACTCTCCCACTTTAAGGGCATCCAAATGACATCGTTGCCCCAACTCCTGCTGAGTAAGAAACTCTTTTCCCTCCACCTGTCCAGCCGCAACAATCTCAAGGACCACAATTAAATCCTCGCTGCTTAACCCTATTTCGTTCCAATTTCTCAACAAGGAGTAAGGGACTGCTACAAACGGAGTTTGCAACCAAGCAGGTCCGTGCCACTGATGGTTCACTTTTACCACCCTATTAGCCCCTTCCCTGTTTGAATTACTTTTCAATGGACCCGCATGACGCTGATAGCGGCACCCGCATAGAATGTAAATCCACGCAAGTATATTTACTGGATAGAACTGGAACTCACCCGATCGTCCACTTTATGGTCAGTATACCATGGCACTTCACAAAAGAATATGTACATGAGAAACGAGTTCCCTAGATGTTTATTCTCCTGCTTTACTCATGGAAATTACGGGTACAAACGATAAAGCAAACGTGGGAAAGCGGCAGCTTCCCGAACATGTTCTAACCCACATATCCAGGCAACCGTTCGTTCCAAACCAATTCCAAATCCGGAATGAGGCACAGAGCCATACTTGCGCAAATCCAGGTACCAAGCATAGGCTTCATTTGGAAGGTTGTAGTCTGAAAAACGCTCCTGCATTAACGTGTAGTCATGGATTCTCTCACTACCGCCCACAATCTCGCCATAACCTTCAGGTGCCAACAAATCAGCACACAGCGCCACTTCTGGACGTTCAGGGTCCGGTTGCATGTAGAAAGCCTTCACCTTTGTCGGATAACGCTGAATGAACACGGGACGGTCAAATTGGTTTGCCAACTCAGTTTCGTCCGGGGCGCCAAAATCCTCTCCCCATTGGATATCACGGCCCTGCTTTTGCAACCATAACACGGCTTCGTCATAGGACATACGGGGAAATGGCGGCTGAACCGCACGCAAACGGTCCAGATCTCGGCCCAAAAGTGTTAATTCGACCTCACAGTGTTCCAATACTTGCTGAACTACGGCCGATAAAAAGGATTCTTGTAAATTCAGATTGTCCTCGTGGGTGAAGTAGGCCATTTCCGGCTCAATCATCCAGAATTCAATCAGGTGGCGGCGGGTTTTCGAACGTTCGGCTCGAAAAGTCGGACCCATAGAATACACTTTACCCATGGCCATGGCCGCAGCTTCCATGTACATCTGACCACTTTGTGTTAAATAAGCTTCTTCGTCGAAGTACTGAATGTGAAATAATTCTGTAGTACCTTCGGCAGCTGTGGGTGTGAGAATAGGGGGATCAACCCGGGTAAACCCGTTTTGGTCTAAGTAGTTGGACATTGCTCGCAGGACTTCGGCCCGTACCTTCAGAATGGCCCGTTGGCGCGGGGTACGGATCCATAAGTGGCGATGATCCAACAAAAAGTCAATTCCGTGTTCTTTATGAGTCACGGGATAATCCGGTGCATTAGAAACGTGTATCAGGTCTTGCACGTTAATTTCATAACCAAGAGACGAGCGACTGTCCTTTCGTACAATGCCGTCCACTATCACTGCGCTCTCCTGAGCCACATCCTCGCTGGTGGAAAAAACTTCTAAGGGTACCTCGCTTTTTACGACCACGCACTGGATAACCCCAGAACCGTCCCGAAGTTGCAAAAATTGAATTTTTCCACTAGAGCGTTTGCTGTAAATCCATCCCTGTAGGCGGACAAATTGGTCTATGTGCTGATGAATTTGATTGATGGTGGTTGTGATGGGTTGTTTCGTTTGGCTCAACAGAAAATCCCTCTTTCTTTGTTGTGGAATTTCTCACGCTGAATCTATGAGACAGATGAGTATGACGCAGAAGCAAAACTATGCTCCTTGCGACATACCCACGCCCACTCCTGGTAGTCGCTTGGCTCCACTTTCTATCGTTTCTTGTTTTGAAATTCCTGAACAATTCCTCTGAATAGGTTCCAACCACGAGCGAAACTCCACTCCACTGATACTCTCTTCTTCCACAATATGACGAGAAAATACTAACATATGGTCTTTGAAGGGTTTCAATAACTCCCGTGTAACCTTATCTTGTTCTGCGAGAATGTACCGTACCTCCGTGTCAAGAACGGTGTCAGGGAGGTTTTCTTCGTCCACAATGCCAATCCTAGATAAACCACATTTCACCAGAGTGCGAGATAAAGACGAGGCCTGCATGAAATCGTTTTGCGCTCCCGTGCTGCGGTTGCCATAATGCAGTTCTTCTGCCAGACTTCCTGCCAAGGCCACATTGATTTGCTGTTTCAAATGATCCAGGGTGTATAAATAACGGTCATTCTCTGGAATCTGCCGCACAAATCCTAAGGCATTTCCGCGGGGAGCAATGGTAATATGGGAGACCGTTCCCGGCCGCATTAATTCGCTGATGACAGCATGCCCCAGTTCATGAACGGCCACTCGTTCCAAGTCCTCTTCAGTAGGTTTGCGTCCAGTTTTCTCTCCCATCAAGACTTTATCAACGGCGTCCCGAAACATCTCTTGGGTCACTCTGTCCCCATTGTTACGTAGGGCAATAATCGCCGCCTCATTGACCAAAGCCTCCAACTGGGCACCTGAGAAACCATAAGTCTCGCGAGCAATGTGTTCTAAATCCACGTGTTCAGCGAGAGGTTTTCCCCGAGTCTGAATCTTGAGAATGTGTAACCGTCCGTCCTTGTCCGGTAGATCCACCTTGATTTGACGGTCAAAGCGGCCTGGCCGCAACAGAGCCGGGTCCAGAATGTCATCGCGGTTGGTGGCCGCAATCAAAAGCACTGCTGGACTCTGGGTTGTTGACATGCCATCCATTTCCGTCAGCAACTGATTTAAAGTTTGGTCGTATTCTTGGTGGCTGAACTGTCCCCGTCGACCCCCTAAGACATCGATCTCATCAATGAAAATGATGGCCGACTCCTTGTTTTCTTTTTTGGCTGAGGTTCTCGCTCGTCGAAATAAGTCCCGCACGCGTTGTGCGCCGACACCCACATACATCTCGACAAACTCGCTACCTGAAGCGGAAAGAAAGACAGAATCAGTATAGGTGGCTGCAGCCTTGGCCATCAATGTTTTACCCGTACCGGGAGGTCCCGTGAGCAAGATGCCCTTTAAGGGGCGAATTCCCAAGTTCTTTATTCTTTCCCGATAACGCAAAAAGTCTAAGGCCTCCATCAATTCTCTCTTGGCAGTCTCTTGACCACCGATTTCGTCAAATTCTACGTGATGCTTGACGGGAGTGTCTCGAGCGACAGCGGGAGCCCCATTGCGACGCTCCATCATAAACCACAGCATACCGGCAAGTCCACCAAGAAACAGCAATGGCAATATGTTCACGTGCAGAAAGGCCAGAAAAATCACTACCGCTACACCGCTGCCCAACAGCCATTCCTTTATCAAGAGGTTACACCCCCTGTCCCTGGTAGATGGTAAGCCTGCACGTCGTAAAGATAATAGGAACCCTTCTCCAACTGCACATACACGTTGTGACTATCCATAGTAACCCTTGCTTGTACTCCGAGTTTTGCTGCAGTCTGCTGTACTTGGAGAATCATTTCCACATAGTTCCCTTTTGCTAACCCTTCAAGAATGATGGGACTTAGAGATTCCTCGTCCTGAATTAAAATACTGTTGCGGTGGTCCAAAATTTTGACGGGTTGACTGCTGCCCAAAGTTTCCGTAATGGTTTGGGAAAGTGCATCATAAGTGGTTTGTAAGTCTTTTACCTGACCGAGTTGAACCGTAATTACACCTGGGTTACTGCCAACCACATGAACCGATTGCACTCCCTGGATGGTCTGTAACTCGGTTTTTAGCGGGTTAATTAAATTGAAACGCTGATAAGCCTGCCAGCCTCCAAACAACACAGCCAGACTTACCAGCATGATAAAAATCATTGGAACGAGGCGAATCCGTGACAATAAAACGCGCCTCCTTGGCCATTCACGCATGGCTCATGAATGATTACAGTATAACATGCCCAAGCAAAAATGGTTAAAACACATCTTTCCACTGCCGCAAATTGCTTATTAAAAAGAGCGCGATTGGATAGATCTCCAGCGCGATGGTGGAACTGTTGTAGTTGCAGTGGGTCAGTTAAAGTTTTGGGTCAGTTGGCCAAAAGGAGACGCAGACAGGATATATGTGGCAAGTTTTTGTCCGGAATGAGCATCATAATAAACGTAAGCTGGGACTCCCGAAGGCAAATGAACATAACACTCCCAGATTACATCGGTTGTGATGTGAAAAGACTTCCGGTTGGCCGCATCCAGGTATCCTAAGCTCAAATGAACAGGTTTTATATGCTGCGATGACAACAATTGATTCATACGTGCGGCGGACCACACGCCTGTGGCAGGTACGGATTTAACAATATACGGCGATCCGTACACAAATGCGTACCATATTCGTCCAAAAGTATCTTTACCAATGAAAACCTCTTGGACCCCGGCACCTGTAAACACGCTGTGACCCGTAAGTTGTTGCAGAGGTGAGTGGTTCAATGCGAATTGAGCTGCACCCGCTTCGGTTCTCCATTCGCTTGATAAACTGTGCCAAGCGATCCAGACAAAAGTTGTTGCGAACATCACGAGAACAACCCCGATGAGTGTGAACCAGCGTTTCCAGTGCCTCATCAACGCTCACTCGGTTCGGTAAAGAGTGATTGTCATTTTTTGCTCTTCTACGGCTTTGGACAATCCAAATACCACTTGCTGTTCCTTCAGATTGCGATTTAAAAAATCCACAAGGCGATACAAGTCGTCCGTGGCCGTAATGGTAATCGTTGCAGAAACAGTCAACCCTTCAGGCATTGCTGTTCTCTCCCCGCCTTCATGTTTCTAACTAAAAGTCAGTGCCTCCGGGCACTCATCTGTTATCATTTGGGTAAGGCCTCGTGAATAGTTAAGGATTTCACCGTCGCATAGTCCGTAAAACGATAACGGAGTGGAGTGAGGCTAATTTCTCGCCGCATAATGGCTGCCACGTCCGAATCATGTTCCGTTGGACCATCCAAGGCTTCGCCGCTGTAACGATAAACCACTTGACCCTTGGCATCCGTCTGTGCCACAAACTCGTCCTTGTAACTGCGGGCTCCCAGTTTGGTGATGGTCCACTTGTCAGTACTTGCTCGTTTGCCAGGAATGTTGACGTTTAAAAATGTGTCCGCCGGAAGGCTTTCCATCGACACTTGTTGAATGATACGACGGGCCGTTTCAGCCGCCTCTGTGAAGGGAAAAGGCGGACCCACCAGGGAAAAAGCGATGGCCGGAGTGTGCAATAAGGCAGCTTCTCCTGCAGCGGCCACTGTACCGGAGTAAAGTACGTCAGTGGCCAAATTCGCTCCTTCGTTGATGCCGGAAAACATCAGGTCAAATGGCTGACCTTCATTGACAACTGAGATAGCCCACTTCACGCAGTCGACGGGTGTTCCGGTGAGGGCAAATCCCTTGATATGGCTGTATCCAAGAGACACTGGATGCGCCTGCAATTGGCCGTGCAAAGAGATGCCATGACTGGACGCGCTTCTTTGTCCATCCGGTGCCACCACCACCACCTCGCCTAGGTCTGAGACGACTTCTAGCAAGGCACGAATGCCCGGGGCGTGGATTCCGTCGTCGTTGCTAATTAAAATGCGCATCTCGTTGTTCCTCCTTGTGCTTGCAGTCGCATAAGCCAGCAAATGTCTTACGACATTTTCGATTATACGGGATCCATGAGTTGACTGCCACACATAACCTGTGGTTCGTTTACCTGTCGCTCATTCCACCATGGCGTAAAAAAGCGGCCGCTTGGCCTACCACCTGTTGCTCCGAACCCACTAGCGGTGTCACTCCAGGCAAAGACCGAAGAAACGATTTGCCATAACGAGCCTGAATGATACGTTTGTCGTACACCACTACGACTCCCCGGTCTCTAGAGGTGCGAATAAGGCGTCCAAAACCCTGTCGAAAACGAACCACTGCCTCGGGTAGACTGGCGAACCAGAATGGACTTTTCCCCATGGATTGCAGTCGTTCGTGTCGTGCTTGGGTCACCGGATGTGTAGGGGGGGCAAAGGGCAGGCGTACAATCACCAGTACCGTTAATTCGTCGCCCGGCAGGTCGATGCCCTCCCAAAAAGACTGAGCTCCCAGCAGTACGGATTGGGGATGAGCGCGAAAGGACTGCAACAGGTGGTTTCGTCCCCCGTCAATACCCTGAGCGTATAGCCGGATTCCCATTTCTGTCAGGGGAGCTCGCAGTCCCTGAGCCGTTGCCCGCAGTAGACTGTGACTGGTGTACAGCACCAGCATGCGTCCACCACTGGCAGCAGCGAGGGTCAGCAGTGAGTCAACCAACCACGTGGCCGCTTGGGTGTCTGACACTCCTGCTAGATCTGGTAAATTATTGGGGATGCACAACAACACCTGTTTGGGGTAATCAAAGGGAGAGGTAACGGACAATGTCCACAGATCACCCTCTGACAACTCTTTATCTAACCCTAATTCACGAGCCGGATAATCAAACTTTCCGTCGATGGAGAGGGTGGCTGACGTGAGAATGACGCTACTCTTTTCCCGAAAGAGTGTGTCTCTCAACAGCTTTGCCACGTCTACTGGAGTGTGGTGTAAGCCTAAAGTTACTGGAGAAACGCCAGTTTGACTCAACCACAGTACCCAATTTACGTCTTCCAAGCGGTTGTTCCCAAGAATATTTAACTGAGACAACAATTCCTGCAGATACCCGTATCCATCTAATAGCCGTCCCGCCAGTTCCTCATCAGTAGCGGCGCTGGCGGCTTCTTCTAGGCGGACTGCGTCTTGATTCAGAGAATTGACATCGTCAGAGATGGTTTTACAGTGTTCTAAATACTTGGACCAGGCTGGGTGAGAGACCGTGTTCGCGGTGAGTCGAACCTCCCTGGGGCCTGTTTGCGGTAACAGGCCACTCAAAGCGACAAATGTTTGTTCAACCGTGAAACGCAGTCCATCGAGGCGCTCTTGAATCGCATTGAGTGTGTTTAATAGAGCAGACAATCCCGCTTCCGCAAGACGCTGTTGCAAGTCCGCAATCACTCCCCGACGACCGTGGTCTCTTGTTAGACGATTGAAAGAAGCGAGCACCTGGTACCAGTAGACTTCTTGACCAAGATGCACCGAAGCCTGTTCCGTTAGGTGATGGGCTTCATCCACAATCAACTTGTCGTATTTTGGCAGCACCCGGTGATTTGCCTTAAGGTCAGTAAACAGCAAAGAGTGGTTGGTCACCAGGACGTCTGCATTGTACGCAGCAGATCTGGCTCGAAAGTAGTAACAAGCGCGAAAAAAAGGACAGCGCCGCGAGATGCATGTGTCTGATTCGCTTTGAACTCGTTGCCAAACCTCTCTATCCTGTCGTGTTTGGGGAAACTCCTCTCGCAATCCAGCAGGTGTTTCCACCAGCCAAACCAGTAGTTTTGCGAACGCTTCTGTTTCCACTGCGGGAGAACCCGCATTGACAAGCGACACTTCCTGATGGATCTTGCGCAAGCATACATAATGAGTACGACCCTTGAGCACCGCCAAAGATAAGTCGTCTCCCGCCACTTGTCGCAACATAGGAAAATCTCTTTGCTGAATCTGGTCTTGCAGAGAGATGGTTTGTGTCGAAACCACCACTCGGGTATCCTCTAACTTCGCGTACAACAAGGCAGGAATCAAATACGCTAGGGATTTTCCTGTACCGGTGCCCGCTTCTACCAGCAAGTGAGCTTCCCCTGCGAGAGCATTGGCGACCGCTCGCATCATGGACTGTTGACCGGGACGAACCTCAAATCCGGCCAATACTTTGGCCAAGGGACCTTGCTCTGACAGTAAGTACTCCGCCGCTTTATCCACATCCTCGCGGTCTGTTTTATCTCCTGCTTGTCGTCTCGTGGATAAAACAGGCATATTCTGGGCTGTCCCTGTGTTCCAGGAGCGTTGTTCGTCGGTCTCCTCCTGCTCCATCTTTTCCTCTGTAGATAATAAAGAAGATTTTCCGGCACTGAAAGCCAACTGAGAAATACTAATGCATCCCGTGGGTAAGGTGTCGCCGTAATGCTCCAATCGCCATTGAGCAGCGCTGGCAAACCACTCCGCCAGTGCCGAGGATATTAGGCTTGTCAAGCGGGTCAAGTGTTGTAGAGTGACGTAGGGCAAGGCCGTCGCTTTTCCCCACAGCTTCTCCAACCAGCAAGCAAGAACAACGGCAACTTGCTGCTCGTCATCGCAGTGGGTGTCGATTGCATCGCGATAAAACTCAGGGGCTTGCCATGGTGGGAAAACTTGCTCCGCAGACAGACCAGGATACAGGAGGGTGACGAGTTGAGCCAGGTCCAGCACCTGGGTTGCCGTTGTGTTCAGCGTATATCCTGCTTCCTCACAAGCCCCCTGAACGGGGGCAAGACGGTCACCACCACCCCACAGGCTCCATATTCCTTCTTCTGCAAAGGCCAATAGAGTTGGCCAGGGATGAGTTGAAATCCGTTCAGAACATGACGATGCTCCGTCCAGCATCTGAATGTGGCAGTTCTGTCCGACATGACCGGGTTGCCAACGCAGGGCGGTTAACCCGGTGAGGCGTTGGTCAGGGTCTTCCAACCACTCTGGCACAAGGACAATCAGCGGCCTCACTTTGGATCCTCCTCAAACAACACGTCTCCAGTGTGAATTTTCTGTATGGGTCCAGCCAGGGTACGCACGTACAAAATCCCTTCCTCGTCCACCGCAAGGGCATCTCCCGTCACGAGACCAGACGGGGTATTGACCCGAACAGGTCGCCCCAAGGTGCTACACGACTGCCGCCACTCCGCGGCGACTTGAGGAAATACCCGTTGTCCACTGGCCAATTGTTCTACCCAAGGATCCAAGTGAGATAGCACTTGTGCCAGTATCTGTGGGTGAGATATGGGTTGACTCAAGGCGGCAGATAGAGAGGTGGCTGTTAACGATAAATCCGCTGGAAATTCAACCACCGAGAGGTTGGTGTTGATTCCCATTCCCAGGACAGTCGTTGCCAAATTTTCTCCCTCGGCTCGGATTTCTGCCAAGATTCCGCACACCTTCTTGCCCTTGTACAATAAATCATTGGGCCACTTTATGTGAATATCGAGGCCCGTTTCCGCCATCAACGCCCGGCGTATTGCAACGCTGGACAATAGAGTTAACTCCGAGGCGTGATGCAATGGAATGGGACGTCTTAAAAGGACGGAGACCCACAATCCACCCATAGGAGAAAACCAGTGTCTGCCCCGTCGTCCTCTTCCCCCGGTTTGGCAATCGGCGACAACCACTGTACCGTGCGGCGCTCCCTGAGCCGCCAGACGCGCCGCGGTGGCGTTGGTGGAGTCCACTTCTGGCAGCCACTTGACATCTCGTCCCAACTGGCAGGAGGTAGGTAAGTGATTTTCTAGCAAAGGCAATAAGGGGATATTGGGCACGCTTTTCAATTGATGACCGAGTCGAGGCTGGATGGTGAAGGTGAACCCAATATTCTCGAGTCCTTGAATGTGTTTCCAAATAGCGGTACGGGATATACCCAGGCGAGTACTGAGGTCTCCGGTGCTGACAAATCCGCCGTTGGCCTTCAGAAACAAGCGTATAATCTCATCACGGATCTGTTCGGATTCGGAGCGCGCCGAAATCTGTATCGTTTCGTGCATGTTTTGCTGCTCCATATCAGCCAACTCCTGTCTACATCGCGGCAATCATCCGCCGTGTTTCATCCGCTTATCTTCCCAAAATGTTTTGCTACGAACTCTTATTCAGGCTCCTGGTTTTGTGAAACCACCAGCGTTTGCGATATTTCTTGGGCGTGCGCCAACAGGTCCTCGCGTCGGTTGGGAAAACGTCCAGACAAAATTTCCATCACTAGAGCTTCTTTCATTCGTCCAATGGTTTGCCCGCGCAACCCCAGTTGAATCAAGTCCTCTCCTTTAATCGTCAGAAACTGTGGGGCAGGCAAGGGATGGTTGTGCCAAAACTCTTGATAACGATGCCAGCGGGATTCAGAGCCATTGCTGTCCATCCGACTGGACCAATCCATGACACGGCAGGCCAAACTCAGGGCATCTCGCGGCCCGTCGTAGAGACGTTTACGCCAAGTGAGCATGGACCACTGAGCAGGGTCCTCCTGCATAAATGCCAATGTTCTACCCAGTTTATTGCCGATGACCTTAGGCCAGCCACAGCGGCGGGCCAATGCGATAGCGGCCTCTGGGGATTGTTGCCCAATCCACAACCAAGTCGCTAGACCAGCTAGAGCACGTTTCTGTGGATCATCTGGATTTTCCGGCACAGAAGTCAACCAACTTGCCTGGTGGACGTCCTCCCTACGTGCGAGGGTGGCCAGACCTGGCTGCAGGGCTAAAAACGGAACACCCAATGGTTTCCAGAAGGCTGGATTTGCAAGGAACTGCAGTTCCAGAAACCAGTTGCGTGCTCCTGCCAAACGCCACAATTCTTGACCCACCCGCTCTCCGGACAGTTTGGTCAAAAGGGGAGCGGTAGCCAGCATAGCCAGGAAGGTTGTTTCCTCGATGTGAAATTCTAATTCGGTCGCCAAACGCAGAGCACGCAGGATACGTAAGGCATCCTCCTGAAAGCGGATGTATGGTGAACCCACACAGCGGATAACTCTGTTTGCCAAATCAATCCGACCCTGATAGGGGTCCACCCAGTGGCCTTGTAAGTCTTGCGCCATTGCGTTAATGGTAAAATCTCTTCGTGCCAAGTCTTCTACCAAACTTGGGGTGAAGCGAACTTGTTGCGGGTGTCGGCCATCTCGATAAGCCAAATCCACCCGGTAGGTGGTGATTTCCACTGGGTGTCCTTCGTAAAATACCGTCACCGTACCGTGGCGAATGCCCGTGGCCACGGTTTTGGGAAACAGGGTC
>DAHWFY010000082.1 GCA_027336365.1 Bacillota bacterium
GTAGTGAATGTCTTCCGCCGGGCCTTGTCCCAAAACGGTCAAAGAAAAAAGACCACCTCGCCCCAACTGTTCCAGACCGCGCCGCAGTTCAGGCTGAAACACCACGGGTATCGCAAACATCCCGACCGTGATGATCTTGTTCAACAACCAATTCAAGGCTGTCAGGTGCAGAAAACTACTCAAAGCAGTGGCAATGATAATGACAATGACCCCTTTGAGCAGTTGCACTGCCCGCGTTCCCCGGATCAGCAGAAGAATGCGGTATAACACAAAAGCGACAATCAATATGTCAATGACGTTCCAAATGCTGAACCTGGACAGAGCGGTCAGCCATCCTCCCATGGATTTCACCCGATTCGGCTGGGACTAGTGCGGATTCTATCTCATTCTTCCCCACACGGGCCTGTACGTCAAGTGATCGCCTTGGTTATTGCAACACACGTGAAGCTCATTCAGCGGCGTTCGAGACTCGGCGGGGGGTCTCACGGGTTCGTAACCTGTGGGTTTGTCGTGGATTTTTTTGGAACTGAACGTTGGCTTGTCGCCATGTTCGGGCAAAGACCCGAGCAATGGCGGCATGCCCGGCATCATTCGGGTGCACGGGGTTACCAATCAGTCGGAAATCCTTGATTCTCCCCCCTCGGTAACCTTCAATCCAGTCCACCTCTCGGCCCTCGAAAGCCTGGGCCACGTCGGCCAAGAGTAGCCCATTGCGATGTACCACCCTTTGCACTGTGCGATTCGCAATCTGCGTATATTCCACTGCAATGATGGATTGAGGAAAGGGGTTATAGAGGGTGGCAATCATCATTTGAGGCCCTAATTTACGGACGTGATCGACAATTTGCTGCAAATGACCCTGCAATTGTTCGGCAATTTTTAACATCCGATCATGATTCCCGTTCATGAGCCAAGGTGCCCCCCGCAGCAGGTCATTGCCGCCAATGAGCAGGGTCACAACCTTGGCCTCAGCAAACACACAGTCTTGGATGTCCGCCAAAGAGCGTAGTAGTTGCTTGGAGGTCCACCCTGGCTTCGCCTGTAGATAAACATGGACCGGGCGCTGTGGACGCGTCCAGGACCGCTGCAGCCGTCGCACAAAGGACTGTTCAACAGCGGTCGCCGAATACCCAAAGGTGACGGAGTCCCCCAATGCCACGTACAGCATACAGTTCCCCCCTCACCCTTGTGGACTCCCCGTGGTGACTTTACAGGGTTAACCTATTACGCGAAGGCGATGGGGGTGACAGCGACCGCCCAGCAGGCCGCGCCCGAACACATCAAAGGACGGTTTTCCCAAATAAGGACTCTGCAAGTTCCACTGCCATGCGACCGGTGCGGTTTTGATTGTCCAAAATAGGGTTGACCTCCACCACATCCACGGAACACAACTGGTCTGAAGCTGCCAGCATTTCCATCGCTAAATGCCCTTCCCTATAGGAGACCCCCCCGTTGACCGGAGTGCCCACTCCAGGCACAAACATAGGGTCCAAGGCGTCCATATCTAAACTCAGGTGGATGCCACCATTCCCTGCCCCGGCAATGCGAATGGCTTCGTCCATCACGGCGCCCATCCCCAGTCTGTCGATTTCCGCCATGGTGAACACCTTAATACCAGACTTGCGGATGAGTTCCGCCTCGCGAGGGTCAATGGAGCGCGCTCCTACCAGAACCACCCGCTCCGGAGGAACCTTAGGAAAGATTCCCCCCATCCCAATCAACTCCGGGTGACCATAGCCCAAACTGACCGCCAGGGGCATGCCATGGATATTCCCAGAGGGAGTGGTTTCTTCCGTATTCATGTCCCCGTGGGCATCAAACCAAATGAGACCGAAGTGGGGTCGAACGGTGGCCACAGCGGCCACACTACCAATGGAAATACTGTGATCTCCCCCTAAAATAATGGGAATGTGCCCATCCGCCATGGCATTTCGCACCGTTTCAAATAAATCCTGAGATACCCGTCTGACCTCGTCAAAGTACTTCAATTTGTGGTTCCTCACCTGGTGCATTTCCGGTGTCGGTACTTGAATGTTACCCAAGTCTTCCACCTTGTATCCTAAGGTCTCCAATTTTTCCTTGAGGCCTGCGTACCGAATGGCACTTGGCCCCATGTCCACCCCCCGACGTTCCTGTCCCAAGTCTGACGGGGCACCAATAATGCGCAGCGCTTTCATGTAACACTCCACCTCTCTGCAAATCCGAATTTACTTGTGGCCCAGATGACCTCGGCCACGTTGTATCAAATGCCCAATGCCCAGTGCATCAACAGGGGAGTGAGGGTGCTCTCCACCACCGCCGCCACCAGCAATAAACTGACGACAAACGGCAATTGTCTGCCCACTCGTACCAGTTCCTGTCGCCATTCCAGCCCAGTTCCTCTTTCTGTGACCGACGAATGAGCAAACCACACCCCCAGTCTGGCAAGCACGGAACGCGCCGTCACAAGCCCCAAGCGCATGCCTAAGACGGCGGACCACAACAATGCCGTCAGTTCAAAAATACCATGTGGCATCATGCCAAACACAAGCACCTGCCACCCGGCGATGTGGTGAGTCGTGTGGAAACTGGTGACCACGTAACCCATCACCACCCCATTTGTCCACAAGATCACTGCCGGATATATCCCCACAGTGACCATGCCTAGAAATAGCACGACAAGACACATGACCACTCCATTATGGACAAAAATAGACACAATGGTTACCCACAGGGAATGGGCTGCCTGGATATGGTTTGCTACCTGTTGCAACTGTTGCAAGCCAGGTTTCACCCACTGTTGATACCGGTGGGGAAAAAACCAGCCATTCAAGACTCCTCCCACCAAGAGGGTGAAGGCCAATACCCACAGCCATCCCTCATGATTCTCCCAGTGTGTGGTTCCATTGGAACCTGAAATTTTCTTTCGTCTGGTCACTGTCGTCCCTCCGCCTTTTTGAGTATAGCCTTTTCCTCTCTTGTACACACTTTCCTCAGACTGAAAAGGAGGGAAGTTCCATGCACAACTCTTTCTCATGGTTGGCCAAACTGGGGTTACTTTTCACTCTGCTGTTCTCTCTGGCAGACCTTCCACAAGCGCAAGCGACGGAAAACCAGCCTCAGGCCATCTACAAAGTGAATACCCAAGAGAAAGTGGTCGCTCTGACGTTCGACATTTCTTGGGGGGAAAAGGTTCCGGACCCAGTGCTGGATCTGTTAGAAAAAAACCAGGTGCGAAAAGCCACTTTTTTCCTCAGTGGTCCTTGGACTGAAAGACATGTGAAAGTTGCCAAGCGAATCAAGGCGATGGGATTTGAGATTGGAAACCATGGACACCTACACAAAGACTACTCGAGTTATTCAGACTCGTGGATCCGCCAGCAGGTCTCGTTGTCACAGAAAGCAATTTACAACGTAACGGGTGTGAAAACCAAACTCATCCGCACACCCAATGGGGATTTTGACAAACGGGTCTTACGTTGCCTCAATGGAATGGGTTACACGGTAATCCAGTGGAATACGGACTCCCTGGATTGGAAAAATCCAGGTGTTGAAACCATTACTCAACGAGTTTTAACTCGTGTTGTACCTGGTGACATCATTTTGATGCACGCTAGCGACTCCTCGCGACAAATTGAAGCGGCATTACCTCAGATTATCATCGGCTTACGGGCGAAAGGATACCATTTTGTTACCGTGTCCGAATTGCTGTCCCAAGGCAAAGTGACAAGTCAAGTGCAATAATTGTCCTTCATCCAGTCAGTTCTCAAGGGTCACCTTCGGCGAATAGAGAAGTAAAGTCGAGGAAATACACTCAGGTAAGGCCAAAGTCTCATCTGAGATTTTATCATTCTGACCATTGATGGCGTTCTAAACTGTGGGTCATGCATACCTGGAATCCGGGAGTTGCATACTGGAGCTATTCCAGTAGATACACCTACGTGGAGTTACATCCCCTGCTGGTGCCGCTACCAGCGGCATGGGGGGCTCTTTCCTGATGAACGGGAGTGTGGCCGATGAGTCTGATCCGAAGGGCAGTCATTTTTAGTGTACTGATGGCCACTGCGGTGGGGTGCGGAGAGGGTGGGTCCGCCGCAGCACAAGCATCCGGTGCTGGTTCCCAACAAGATTACGGAGCTACCAAACAAATGGTCATCGATATACTCCACTCCACTCAAGGGAAACAAGCATTGCTGGAGGTTCTACAAGACCCGACGGTAAAACAGCAGTTTATCGTCAATGATTCAGAAATTGGTAAATCAGTAGAGAAAAGCCTTACACAAGGCAAAAATCAGTCGTTACTCGCTCAGCAGTTCAAAGACCCGCAGTTTGCTTCTGGCCTGGCCAAGGCTGTTCAGCCAGAATTACTACAAATGCAAAGACAGTTGATGAAAGATCCTTCTTACCAACAGGAAATCATGGTCCTGCTCAAATCCCCTGATTTCAGCAAGTACTTGCAGGACTACATGCAAACCCCACAATATCGGGGTCAGGTAATGAAAATCATGACAGATGCGTTGCAGACTCCCAGCTTTCGACTGCAGTTTCAAGAAGCCCTCAAAAAGGCGGTAACGGACTCCATGCAGTCCGCGGGAGGCTCACAACAGTCTTCTTCCCAAGCTGGCGGGTCTGGCAATTCGTCAGGCGGACAAGGGAGCGGACAAGAGAACAGCAGTAGTTCTTGAAACGCACTTGCGTTTAAGGGCACCGGACGAGATATCGAGCCGATGCCCTCCATTTGGGTCTCTTTCAGTGTGGAACGGCTTGCGTCGGACTCCAAATTGAATTATGCGTTCACATACTGCCCACAGGGGACAGTTCCAGTCGTTCCGCCACCGTTTTAGCAAGTTCCGCAACGGCTTTTCCCTGCACACTGTCAGATGCAAATAAGGTTGGCCCGTCAGCTGACACTTCACCAATCGGGATCTCCGCTGCCACGTCGGTACGCAAAGCCCCCGCAACCTCTCGTCCACCGCCATGGCCAAACAGATAAGTTTTGTTGCCACATTGCCCACATTGGAAGTAAGACATATTTTCAACCACACCAATCACCTCATGATTGGTGCGCAGTCCCATCAGCCCTGCCCGCACCGCGACATCAGCCGCGTTGGCTTGGGGAGTTGTAACAATCAACTCTTTACTCTTCGGCAAAAGTTGATGAACGTCCAAAGCCATATCACCCGTCCCCGGGGGCAAGTCCAGCAACATCACGTCTATCTCACCCCAATGCACCTCACTGAAGAAATTCCGCAACATCTTGTTCAACATGGGACCGCGCCACACCACAGGATTGTTGTCAGGTACAAAGAAGTGCATGGAGATAAGTTTAACTCCTTTCACCTCAATAGGGAGAATGACCTCGTCAATCACCGTGGGCCGCTGATCTTTCACACCGAAGATGCCTGGTAGGCTGAACCCGTAAATGTCCGCATCAATGACGCCTACCCGCAGGCCCTGGGCTGCCAAAGCCACGGCCAGATTGGCGGTGACAGTAGACTTACCCACTCCACCTTTGCCAGACGCAATGGCTAAAAACTGCACGTTGGCATCGGGATCTAACAAGGGGGAAGTGGCTTCGGGCTTTCCTCCCCTCAATTTGGTTGCAAAGGCAGCCCGCTCCTCGTCCGACATGGTCAAAAGCTCGACATCAGCCCGACGAATACCAGGCAGGCTGAGGAGCTTTTCTCGCACAGACTGCTCAATAGAGTTGCGCAAGGGACACCCGCTAATGGTCAACGCCACTTGAACACGCACCGTGTCCGGACCGATATCAATATCCTTAACCATATCCATTTCCACAATGCTTCTATGAATTTCCGGGTCTTCAATCCCCCGCAACACTTCTAAAACCTGTTCCCTCGAAACCATCATATGTTCCCCCTTTTGGCCGTGGAAAACGTGGAGCCTAGTCAGCAGTGTACATCATTCGTTCACGCTTGCCAAACCGCTCTGGGGGGTGCTGGTGTGCACAAGCGAGTTGTGCATGGTCCTATCGGGGTGGCCCCAAGTCAAGGACCTATAGCGACGATATTGGGGGTATTAAAGTACTCTATCAAGGAGGTGTAGATGGAAAAAGCCACGCGTTGTTGATATGCGGCAGTCTGTAAAGCAGCCCCCTCTGTAGGATTGGTAATAAATCCGATTTCCGCAAGTACGGCAGGTCCTTGGATACGCTTGAGCAGATACAGACTGTCCACATCATTTGCCTGGCGATGGGTGGGCAACAAATCCTGCTGAAAGTGAGTCTGCATGATTTTGGCCAACCGTTCCCCGTCCCGATTTCCTTCCATGTACAGAGTCTCCGCTCCCCGCCAAGTAGGAGAAGCGACGGCATTACAGTGAATGCTGATAAAAACAGCAGCCGCCGTATCCCTGACAACCTTGAGACGATTGCGCAAATCCCCGTGATGTCGACGATGCAATCGGGTATCTTCGTCACTAGCCAGGTCATCATCCTCATTCCGCGTCATGTGTACCACGGCCCCAGCTTGACGGAGTAAGTGTGCCAGACGTCTCGTCACCGCCAAGTTGATGTCTTTCTCTTGGACCCCCGCCATCCCTTGAGCCCCGCCATCCACACCACCGTGTCCAGCGTCGAGCACAATGGTCCTTCCGATAATTCCACTGCAAAATTTCGAGTTCGAGTGGGGCGCGGCGGACGTGGGTGCAAATGGCACATTCACATTTTCCTCATTTTCTCGTGAAGGTAGCTGCACAACTGCTGAAGTGGTCCGCTGAGCGGTCATAGCCCAGGCTATCTGTTGCCCCAACAAACCAGAAACACATCCCAACAGTAGCGAAGTCAGGGCCACTCTTTCCATCCCGATACGCCGTTTCTTCACCGTGTGATTGTGCTCTCGCCAGGGGCATGTCTCCACTCTCCTCAATGTCTGCTGTCTGTCTGCCACAACATCCACACCACCTGTCCACCATGGTTGGTGTTCAGTCTGCGCATCCTCCACAGATTCATGCGGACGCTTCGCCACAAGGGTGTGAGCCAAAAAAAAAAGATGCCGCAGAGGCGACATCTTCGTGGTTCTTATCGCTTTGAAAACTGAGGCGCTCGACGAGCAGCCTTCAAGCCATACTTCTTACGTTCTTTCATGCGTGCATCGCGGGTGAGAAACCCTGCACGTTTCAGCGATCCGCGCAATTCTCCGTCCACTCGCAACAGGGCTCGCGCAATCCCGTGCCGAATGGCGCCTGCCTGTCCAGCGGTCCCGCCACCGTATACGTTGGCAAACACGTCATAGCGAGACAGTGTTTCCGTAAGAATGAGCGGCTGCTTCACGGTTAAACGCAGAGTTTCCAGACCAAAGTAGTCATTCAACTCGCGGTGATTGACAACAATCTTGCCATCACCAGGCAATAACCGAACTCGGGCGACAGAGTTCTTGCGCCGGCCAGTCCCCCAATACTGCAGTTGTGCCAAGTCAGTATCCCTCCTTGAATGCTCAAAAATCAGAACTAGAGACCTCCCCACAAGCAATACATCGGCATGGTCTTGGTGGAGCTTATTCTCCTAGCGGCTGCCAAGGAATCGGTTGTTGTGCCTGATGTGGATGCTCCGGACCCACATATACCTTGAACTTGGTCAGTTGTTGCCGACCCAGAGTGTTATGCGGAAGCATCCCCTTTACAGCCATGTACAACACTCGACTCGGGTGAGTTTTCATCATGTCCACCGCTCGGACTTCTTTCAACCCGCCTGGATATCCGGTGTGATGGCGATACATCTTCTTCTGTAACTTGTTCCCAGTGAACTCAACCTTCTCTGCGTTGATGACAATCACAAAATCCCCAGTATCCACATGGGGGGTGAATTCCGGCTTATGTTTACCGCGGAGAAGCACCGCAATTTGCGTAGCAAGACGACCGACCCGCTGCCCCTCGGCATCAATAACGTACCACTTGCGCTCCACGGTATTCGGTTTTGCCATATAGGTGGTGCTCATGGATTTCCCTCCTGAACCGCAATTTCTCATCCCAACTACCGTAACGGGGCAATGGGTAAAAGAAGCTAATGTTAAGCATAGGTGATTTGTCGTAAACAATCAATACTCCACCTGCCACAGGGCAAGTCCCCGGGCAGGCGCCGTTTGACCCGCAACTCTGCGATCCCGTGCGGACAGCACCCAGGCCGGTGAATGTTGCAACTCACCCCGCCCCCAGTCCACCAGGGTCCCCGTGAGGATTCTTACCATATTCTGTAAAAATCCGTTCCCATGAAAATAAATGTTCAAGTAGGTGTCTCGAGATTCGAATCTGATTTCACACAGGTTTCGATGTTTGTCTTCCATCGCTGTCGCGGCTGCGCAATAACTGGTAAAATCGTGATATCCCATCAAGTCTTTAGCCGCCTGTTGCATCGCATAAAGATCCAGGTGCCCGGGCACGTGCCAACAGTAACGACGTGTAAAAATATCCTCCATTGCCGCGCGCTGCAGCGTATAGCGATAAGTCTTCCCTGTTGCGGAAAAACGAGCGTGAAATGTTTCCTCCACCGTTTCCCCACGAATTGGAATGATATCTGCCGGTAATAGGCGTTGTAGCACGAAAGGATAACGGGTTCCTTCAGGCCCAAAGGGCTGGTCCCAATGGACGACCTGCGCCCTTGCATGCACTCCTGCATCCGTCCGTCCAGATCCGTGAACTTCCACCGAAATCCCCAACAATCGCTGAAGTGTAGATTCTAGCTCACCCTGTACGGTGCGCACTCCGGGTTGCCTGGCAAACCCGTGAAACTGAGTCCCATCGTAAGCAATCGTCAACTTAATGCGTGTCATCGTACGCGTGGCTCCAGCTCATTTGAGCGCGTGAATTAGACCAGTTCAATGAGCACCATTTCCGCCGCATCGCCCCGCCGTGGACCAACTTTTACAATGCGAGTATAGCCACCCTTACGTTCAGCAAACCGGGGTGCGATGTCACTGAACAGCTTTTGAATGACGTCCTGGTTACTCTCATCGTTCACAGGCTCTGGGCGCACATAGGTGGCCACTTGGCGCCTGGCGTGTAAGTCTCCGCGCTTCGCTAGAGTAATCATCTTGTCCGCAATCTTGCGCAGTTCTTTCGCCTTTGCTTCGGTAGTCTGAATCCGCTCATACAAGAACAGGTCCGTCACAAGACTACGAAAAACTGCTTTGCGGGCACTGGACGTCCGTCCGAGTTTGCGGTAAGGCATCCCTGTCCCCTCCTTGCGTTATCCCACTGTCTTAAAATCGTTGCCTAACTACCCTCATATGCGTACGGGGCATTTCAATTCACATTTTGCCAATCATTCTTCCTCACGCAATCCCATTCCCAGACTGGTCAGTTTTTCTACGACCTCTTCCAGAGACTTCCGGCCTAAATTACGGACCTTCATCATCTCGTCCTCGGTCCTGCTGCACAGTTCGGCCACAGTATTAATGCCTGCTCGTTTGAGGCAATTGTAAGAACGAACAGACAAATCCAACTCCTCAATGGGCATTTCCATCGTCTTATCGGATGCGCTGTCCTCCCGCTCCACACTGGCATCAGGAGTTCTCACGTGTTCACTCAGTTCCGCAAACAGACTGAGGTGATCTGTCAGAATATCCGCGGCAACACTCACCGCTTCCTCGGGTGTCACACTGGCATCTGTCCACACTTCTAACGTTAACTTGTCGTAGTCTGTGACTTGTCCCACCCGCGTGTTTGTGACAGCAAAGTTCACCTTCTTGATAGGTGAATAAATGGAATCAATGGGGAGCACTCCAATTTCTAATTCCACGGTTTTATTCCTATCAGCGGATACATAGCCTCTCCCGCGACCTGCCAGCAGTTCGGCGTACAACCTGCCACCCTCGGCGAGCGTAACGAGGTGCAAGTCCGGGTTCATGATATCAACATCCGAGTCCGCGCGGATGTCGGCTGCGGTCACTTCACCTGCACCCTCTGCATCAATAATGAGACGTTTTTCTTCATCGGAATGAATCCGCAAAGAGAGTCGTTTGATATTGAGGATGAACTCGGATGTGTCTTCCACAACCCCCGGAATCGTGGAGAATTCATGCAATACCCCTTCAATCTTCACAGAACGCACTGCCGCTCCAGGGATGGAAGAAAGCAATATCCTCCGCAAGGAATTGCCCAGGGTTGTACCGTACCCGCGCTCTAGAGGCTCCACCACAAACTTCCCATACGTGTAAGTGGACTCCACGACCTCAATCGTCGGCTTCTCGATTTCAATCATCCGTTACCCTCCTCCTCGTCACCCGAAACCTGCAATGGGTCTCCCCTTCAGTGACTGGATTAGCGCGAGTAATACTCAACAATCATCTGCTCCGCGACGGGCGTGTCAATTTCATCCCGTGCTGGAAGACGTACCACTTGGCCGTTGAACGCGTTCAGGTCCAACTGCAACCAAGCCGGAATAGTCCGTGACTGTGCACTCTCCAGCAATTCCTTGATACGAGGAGATTGCTGACTCTTTTCGCGAATACCAATCCTGTCTCCCGGTTTCATCAGGTAAGAAGGAATATCTACACGGCGCCCATTCACCAAAAAGTGACCGTGACGAACCAACTGCCTTGCTTCTGGCCGAGATGCGGCTAATCCTAGACGAAAGACTGTGTTGTCCAGGCGAGACTCCAGTAACTGCAATAGGTTCTCACCTGTCACTCCCTGTTTACGAGCCGCTGACTCGTAGTATGAGTGGAACTGCTTTTCGAGAACCCCGTAATAGCGACGAGCTTTCTGCTTTTCCCGTAGCTGAGAGCCGTACTCCGAGGTCCGGTGTCTCCCTTGGCCATGCTGGCCGGGAGGGAAAGGGCGCTTGTCGACAGAACACTTCGGACTGTAACAGCGCTCACCCTTCAGGTATAGCTTCAACCCCTCCCGGCGACACAGGCGGCAAACGGAATCGGTATATCTTGCCATTCTATTCTTGACACCTCCAAAAAAATCTATACCCAATCGGGTTTTCTTGGATCCATCCAGAAAAACAGTTGCATTGATTTACATTCTTTATTGGTGGTGCCGCTATCAGCGGCATGAAGGTCTAATCGGGCAAACTACCCCGCTCGGCCTCATCCGTACTCAGACCCGACGACGTTTCGGTGGGCGACAGCCATTGTGTGGAATGGGCGTCACATCCCGAATTCCACTTATTTCTAATCCGGCCGCTTGTAACGAACGAATGGCTGCCTCGCGACCACCCCCAGGACCCTTTACCGCGACTTCGACCGTCCGCATCCCGTGTTCCATGGCGGTTTTGGCCGCAGCTTCGGCAGCCATCTGAGCCGCAAACGGCGTGCTCTTCCGAGAACCCTTGAAACCTACGTTGCCTGCCGTTGACCACGAAATCACGTTTCCCGTGACATCGGTAATGGTCACCACTGTATTATTGAAGGTTGACCGGACGTGGGCAATTCCCACTTCCACATTCTTGCGATCACGACGGCGCGTACGAGTTGCAGTACCACCCTTGCGTTGGCTTTTTTGCATTCTTTATCCTCCTCTGACGATGGAAGTTTACGTCAGCTCAATCTAATGGACTTGCGGCTTTACTTTTTCTTACCGGCCACTGTCCGACGGGGGCCCTTACGTGTCCGGGCATTGGTCTTCGTGCGCTGTCCCCGTACCGGCAGACCCCGACGATGGCGAATGCCACGGTAACTCCCGATTTCTATCAGGCGGCGGATATTCAGTGCAATCTCTCGCCTGAGGTCGCCTTCAACCTTGTAGCTCTTCTCAATGAGGTCCCGCAGTCGGATAACCTCATCTTCCGTCAAATCCCGCACTCGTGTGTCGGGGTTG
>DAHWFY010000083.1 GCA_027336365.1 Bacillota bacterium
GTGGTCAGTATTTCATCCTCATATGGGTCACCATGACCACTGATTCTATATCACGAGGGTTGCAGCTATGAGTGGCAAAACCAACGCCTGCCGAATTCTTGACGAGTTGGGAATTCCCTATTCGTTGCATGAGTATGTCTGGGATGACAAAACCATGGATGCAGTCACCGTGGCAGGAAAAATTGATTTGTCACCTTCCCAGGTCTTCAAAACCCTGGTTTTGCGCGGAGACAGAAATGGCGTGTTAATGGCCTGCATTCCTGGGGATAGAGAATTGGATTTGAAGGCTTTGGCCGCAGTCAGTGGGAATAAGAGGGTTGCGATGGTGGCGGTGAAAGACCTGCAGGGATTGACTGGATATGTTCGGGGTGGGGTTTCACCCTTGGGCAGCAAGAAACACTATCCGCTGTTTCTGGATGATTCCGTGGTGACGCTGAGTTTAATGAGTATCAGTGCCGGGCGCCGAGGCCTACAGATTTTTCTCAGTGGGAAGGACTTGGTGCAGGCTACCAAGGGTCAGGTGGTTTCGCTGTGCTTATAGCTGTGCTTATAAAGGTTGTCCGGAATGGGGTCTGACCTCACTCCTTTCCGGACGTGCACCTAACCAGTAAATACAGGTTGGTGGATTTACATCTCTTGCTGGTGCCGCTATCAGCGGCATGACGGTCTATCCCAGTAAATTCAGGTACGTGGATTTACATCCCTTGTTGGTGCCGCTAACAGCGGCATGACGGTCTATCATCGTTTTTTGAAATATCTTTGGTCTGAGTCCACTTGTCTTTCACCGCCGGGTTGTACCCACAGATGCGGCGATGATGAGTAACATGGCCGAGGTTCCCCGTACTCCAATTCCTTCGCCCAGTATCAGCCAGCCGGCAAAAGCTGCCATGGCTGGTTCTAAACTCATCAGTAAACCAAAAATGTGTGTGGGTAGGCGCCGCAGGGCTTCTAATTCCACGGAGTAGGGCAAGACGGATGATAGAATACCAACTCCCAGTCCCTGCAGCATTAGCAAAGGTGAGAGCAGGCGCCAACCATCTTGCACAAAGCCCACAGGGACCAGAATGAGGCCCGCGATGCTCATGGCCATGGCCAAACCGGAGATTCCTGGAATGTTACGACCTACTCTTGCGCTGAGCAGAATGTAAGCTGCCCAGCATGCACCTGCAGTCAGGGCTAAGAGAACGCCCACCGGATTGTAGTGTGCACCTGTCCACGGAGCTAAAAGCAAAATTCCTGCGGCGGCAAAGACCACCCACATGAGATCCAGGGGCTTGCGGGAACCCATCACGGCTACGGTCAGGGGACCGGAGAACTCAAGGGTCACCACCACACCCAAGGGGATTCGCGACAGGGCGGAGTAAAAGGCCAGGTTCATGGTGGCCAAGGCCAGACCAAACAGCCACACGTACAGATAGGCACGGCGAGAATACCCCTTCACTCGTGGACGCCACAGGGACATGAGCAAAATGGCGGCAAATCCCACTCGCAGAGCCACCGTACCAGCGGCTCCCAGAGCGGGGAAAAGCCCCTTTGCTAAAGCGGCTCCAAATTGGGTAGAAATGACGGACAGCAGGACGAGACCTGAAGGAGGGACTGACCCCAACAAACCCCCGCGCCGGGTTTTCTCGGGCAGGGGCTGCAAATCATTGGCTGCCGATGACAAGCCCGGCGGCAGTGTGGATTCCGTAGACATGGCAGGGTCACCTTCCTAACGACTCTACCATCATACCATGACAGGCGTGCGGCGTAGACTTTCACTGCTGACTGAAATTCGCGGTGATGTCGGTACTGTTAAAGAGGTTGTCCGAAACAATCCATGATCTGACGGCCATCACCAGGGATGAAAATGGGCAAAGGACCAGAATCAAGATATTTTCGTATAAAAAGGGGACAGAACTCCCCAGCGCATTGCTTCGTCGTCGCCCAAAATGATCCTTCACGCTCCGAAAACGTACGCTCTGTGCGCATTTTGGGCTGGCCTCTTGGCACTGCTTGGGTCTGACCTCCCCCTTTTCCGGGCACGCACTTAAAAGGAATCAATGGGAAGAAGATTTTAGTCTACGCCGCATCTGCCGGGCAGAGGCAAATATGTTGCCTGTTACCCATACGCCCATCAGAAGCACAGGAATGCCGTAAATCAACTGGCCGTGTTGAGATGTGGCAATCCCGTTAAAGACCAGGGACGTCCCGTAAATTCCGGTGGCCAAGGCCGTCAGCCAAATAAGCCACAACTTCAATCCTTTGCCCATCACCATCTCCACCTTTCCCAATGAAGAGGAGAAGGCTTCCAGCAGGAAGCCGTTCCCATTTGAAGTTCAATTCGATAATATCATGCAATCGTTCGTCATGTGAGCCATCACAATAAATACTGTTGCGTGGATTTACCTTCCTTACTGGTGCCGCTAACAGCGGCATGTGGGTCTATCCAAATGATTTGTCTCACTCAAACAGTGTGAGAGGCTACTGTTGTTGGGCTGGGCAATGGGTGTGAGAGGGGCCGATAACAGCCAGGAACCTCTCCGTTCTGGGACGCAGCTACCGCGGCTGTTGCGTCGCGAAACTCCTTTGCACACCCTTCTTTGAATGGGCAGGTTGAGCAGGCACCCGTTTGTTCCAGGTGCTTGTACCAGTCTCGCCAGATCAGGCGATGTACTGGGAGAATGCGAGACACTTTATTGAGACCCGGAATGAAGGGGACCAAAATCAGCAATAGGAACAGGATGGCCACAGTATACGCCGCCATTTCGTCTCCGGCGGAAGACACGCTCCAAGGTGGAATCTGATACAGGAAGGTGTATGGAGTCAGCCACCAAGGACCGGGGTAGGCTTGTTCGTCGTGGTTGATGCCCCACTGCTCACCTTTCATATTCAACTGACCAGCAATTTTGTGCAGTGTTGCACCCTGCAGGAACAACAAGTCATTTTGCACGTTGTAGCGATAAACGCCTTGGTTGGTTTCTCGATTGAGAGCACCAGAGAACAACCCTGATTGACCGAGGGATACTTCGGCGGAAATCAGGGTTGAAACAGGACCATAGTCACCTGTTGGCAACACCAATTGTCCACCCTGCGCGGTAGCCTTTGTCAAGGCCTTTTCCATGTTTTGGTCCCACTTCATTTGCTGTGAAAAAGGTGCTGCTTCATACTGTTGCACCGCACTTAACAAATTGGCGTTGTTAGAAGCTTTCGCCAGCATGGTCAGGGGCTGCAATACGTCGTCCTGGGCTGTGTTTAATGGATAAGGGGTGCCCCACCAGGTTTCAGGAGAGAAACCCGCGATAGATTGTGTGCTTTGTGGGGGCTGACCGTGAAAACCGTTGTTGTATGGTGGTCCGTACTGAGCCATCGCGCCCGTTCCATCCAGGTCTCCCATGGCGGTCTGAGCGAATAGAACGGGATTGCTTTGAGCAATTTGCTGATTGGTAATGGCGGGTCGATAGGGAGCCCCAAAGGCTGCCGCCAGACCCAAGACCACCACGGCGACAATTCCCAGGCTGATGGTACCCTCTTTGACCATATCAAAATCTTTTTGTGGGAAACGCAGGGTATCCCTGCTGAAATGGGCTTTTTTCATGTTCCCGGTCTCCTCTCCAAACAACTTCATTGGATTGCCCCCATATGTGGGACAGCAAATTTCTCCTCGAATTCATGGCAGGGTTTATTTGCTAACCTTCGCCTGATAGGGAGGAACCACACCCTTGCGACGGACCTCTAAGACATGCCAGCCAACAAAAAGTAACAGAATGAGGGGTAGGACAGCAATATGAATGCCATAAATCTGTCCATTGTTCAAGACATTTAAAAATCCGTCGACACCTGCGCCGTTGAAGGCGTCTTTGCTCTGTACCTGGTTCCACTGGGAGAAGAAGTCTCCTCTCGACAAGTAACCCGTGAAGGCTTCAACCACGGACAGACCAAACAGGAGCGCCCCCAATATCCACGTGAAAGCCCGACCTTCTCGCCAACCGCCCATAAAAAATTGAGCAACCAGGTGCATTGTCATGGCGAAGAAAAACGCCTGCACACTCCAAAAGTGAATGCTACGGAAAAAATCACCCAGGCTGGAGGTTTGATACCACAGGGCTCCTTTGGAAGCCATGATGACTCCGGACGCCACCACTATGACAAAACTGCTAAGTGTCAACACACCCAAGCTGTATACCAGGGAGGACACGTAGACGGGTTGTTCCGAGGGCAAGAGGTCATCCCAGGTTAGTTGTTCTGAAGCTTTGGTACGGAGGGCTCGTGTCCAGTTCATTGTTTTCCATCTCCTTTGCCATGTGGATACTTCGTAAACAAAAAGCCAAGGAACAGCACCAACCAAAGAACGTACATGTAGTGGTTTGCGACTGCGTTGCCAGTAAACATTTTTCTCACCCCTCTTCCGGTTGATTAGAAGAATTAGGATTTCATGTTAGGACTGGAATAAACAAAAGTAGTGTACTGATGACTAGCATATAAAAACTAGTAAGCATAACAGGTAAAAAAAAGAGTGACCCACCTCCATAAAGAGAGATGCGAGGATTGTCCATGGAAGTGTATGGTTGGGAATATTAAGGAGAAAATTCCCCGCTTCCACGTCTCTCGTACCTCAAAAGATTGGTGTTTTGTGCAATCCTGTTGCGCATCATATTCCCGATTCAGCGCGTCCGTCAATGAGGTGACCTCGTCTTGGCAGTCACTGTCATAATTCCTCCATTTATCGGCCATCTGTCGGGCAAATCTTGGCGTGAACAACATACAAAACAAAGGGTATTAATGTCGAGACCCAAATGAACCCCTTCAGCTTGATGGGGTCAATCAGACTCTATCGAGGGGTACATTTGTATCTGCATGGTATGGGACCTATGGACTACTCTCTTTCATCTATGTCGGTTTGACGGCTACTCTCGTAGCACTCTTTTTCATTCTCCATTCAGGGTGTGCAAATGTTTGGAAGTTGTATTTTTGCGGGTTGGCCACTGATTTTGTCAATCCTGTAGAAGCACTCAAGGAATGTGTGCTAAAATTTCGTCGTATTATCGGCAATTTTCTCAGAGGGAGGGGATTCTTATGACTTACACGCTGCGGATTGAGGACGATGTGCCGGGCTTTTTGCTTCCCTGAGCGGAGCAAAAACGCCTGAATCCGCCCAGGGGGGTCCACAGTGTGGGCCGCAGCAAAGACAAAGGCACAGTGAATGATAGTTTTTACGCGTGCAGAGTTTGTCGTGGCTGCTGAGGAAGATGACCCATGGGACGGAGGTACAACGGATGAAGCGCGAGTGGGTGGGACCCTTGTACTTGGCTTTGGCGGCGAGTATTTGGGGCGGAATGTATGTGGTTTCGAAGATTGTTTTGACGGTGGTGCCTCCCTTGACGTTGGTGTGGGTGCGTTACGTGGTGGCACTGCTGGCCTTGGCATTGGTGGGGCTGCTGTCCGGGCAGTCCTGGCGAGTACGCTGGCGCGACTTGCCATGGGTTGTTACGGTTGGGGTGGTGGGATACGTCGTTTCTATTGGCGCTCAGTTTTACGGCACTAAGCTGTCCACCGCTCAGTTGGGGTCTGTGATTACGGCGGGTACGCCCGCCTTTATGGCTCTTTTTGCTTACCCTCTGTTGAAAGAACGACTGACATGGCGCAAGGGAATCTCCTTGGGCCTTGCCACGTCCGGGGTGTTGTTGGTAGTCGGAGTAGGGACGCGGTCTTTGACTCCCGCTTATCGTCTGGGGGGCTGGGTGTTGGTGTTGGCCGCTGTGACCTGGGCATTGATGTCCGTGATGGTGAAACGTGTTCCAGGTAATTACTCCCAGTGGCTAGTCACCACCTTGGCGATTTTTGTGGCGACTCTGTTGCTCACACCGGCAGCCTTATACCAGTGGCCAGGGTTGCAAGTCTCGCAACTGATACGACCGGAAATTTGGGGGGGAATTCTTTACGTAGGGGTCATTTCCACCGCAGGGGCATTTTACTTTTGGAACGAGGGGCTGCGTCGGGTCCCTGCGGGATCGGCGGGGGTATACTTTTTCTTGCAGCCTGTGGTAGGGACTCTCTTGGGTTGGCTGGTGCTCGGTGAACAGGTGGGGTGGAACTTCTGGATAGGTGGGCTGCTGGTCCTCGGCGGCGTGGCCTTGGTCCTACGGGAGACCTGAAGCAGAATCGAGGAGTGAAGGGTTCACCAGTTCAACGTGGGAGGCGAGGGGCGAAAGCCTGGAGGAATGGAAAACAGCAGAGTACATGTACTGACCTTAACGATGGACTTGTTTGGTGCGACAATGGAAATTCATCCTGTGCTCATCAGGGACGTGGATGGGGCGACTCTGGTGGACACTGGTATGCCCGGACAATTTTCGCAATTGGTTGAGGCGATGAACCAAGTCGGAGTGACATTGGGAGATGTGCACCGGGTGATTTTAACCCATCAAGACGTGGACCATATTGGGGGTTTGCCGGATTTATTGCGAGAGCGGCCGACGAATCTGCAGGTGTGGGCGCATGCGGCGGATCGGCCCTATATTGAGGGAGAAAAAACACTTCTCAAGGCCAATCCGGAAAGGACGCGCGAGATGCTCTCTCATATGCCACCAGCCGTGCGCAGTCAGGTGGAGGCCATGTTTGTTCACCTGCCCACGGGAAGGGTGAACCGGGAACTGATGGACGGGGAGGTCCTCCCAGTGGGGGGTGGCACTCGAGTCATTCACACGCCTGGCCACACGCCCGGTCATCTCAGCTTCTTTGTGGAGGCGGAAAATACTCTGATTACCGGAGATGCTATGTTGGTGAAAGAGGGGGAATTGCAAGGTCCTAATCCAGCTAACACGCTTGATATGGAGCAGGCCACTCGCTCTTTGGCCAAATTGGCCGACTTGCCTGTGAAAATGGTGGTGTGTTATCACGGGGGTGTATATCAAAACAACCCACAGGCGCGAATTGCTCAACTCGCTGTTCGAGTGTGAAGGGGTTGGTGAATCGGTTTGTCAAGAAAGGGGTGCAACGGCCATGCGGATTTACACCCGGGGAGGAGACCGGGGCAAGACGGGGATGATTGGGGGTCAGCGTCGATTGAAGGACGACGTGCGGGTGGAGGCTTACGGCTCCGTGGACGAGGCTGGGGCCTTCCTCGGGTTGGCGGCTAGTTTTTTGGACCCTGAGCGGGATAGGGACATCCTGGAGGTTTTGGCGGGGGTGCAGCAGGTCTTGTGGGACGTTGGAGCGGATTTGGCAGCTCCCCCAGGGGCCAAATACAGTTTTCGCACTGCGGAATCGGCGGCGGCAGAGTTGGAACCTGTGATTGACCGCTATCAGAGTGAGGCGCAATCGGTCAGTCGCTTTATCATCCGCGGCGGCGGTCAAGCTGCATCTGCATTGCATGTGGCATGCGCCGTGGTGCGCCGAGCGGAACGAAGGGTGGTATCATTGTTGCAAGCCGAAGCCATCCATGAACCTGCGTTGCGGTACCTCAATCGCTTGTCTGATCTACTATTCGTTCTGGCAAGAAGTGTAAATTATCGGGACGGACAGACAGAAGTCCCTTATGCTCACAGTCCGGTGGTATTTCGCGACATCCCAGAGGAGTCTCGGTAAATCCGAGAATTCAGACCTGTAAAAGCTGACAGCTTCGACAGCCTGGTGTGGCCTTGTTGGGGTCACCCCGGCTGTTTTGTATGATGGCAATGGGGAAGTCAACGAAGGGGGAAGTCAACGGACCTTGTGGAGATGAAAATTGTGCCACAGTACCGCCCAATTTTCCGGGAAGGTGGAGGGGAGTTCCCAGTAACTCATCCCTCGTAGGTGGTAGTCACGAACCACGTCACACTTCGCCTGAATGCTGCGGGCGTCTTCAAACCAGACCTCATGGACTTGACCCTGAGCATCTTGGTAGTGGTAATAGGGCGCTTGGTAAACGGGATGATACTGAATCTCCGCTTGGTAGGTCGTGGCTTGCACCACCGCCGCGTGAGGACTGAAGGTGTGGGCGATGTTGCCCGGCTGAAAAGGCAGGGTCCAGTCTCGGCCGTAGACAGGAACTCCCATTAAAATTTTTCCTTTGGGAATGGCTGTCACCGCATAGTCCAGGACCTGGCGCACTTTGTTGATGGGCGCAATGGCCCAGGGAGGCCCGCCAGCCCATCCCCATTCGTAGGTCATGAGCACCACGAAGTCGGTCAATCGGCCGTGCACTGGATAGTCGTGGGCCTCATACAACAGTCCTTTCTCATCGGCGGACACCTTGGGGGCCAAGGCCGTGGACAGGGTGTACCCGGCAGTGTGCAGGGGCTGAACCAGACGCTCCAGGAAGCGGTTGTATGCTTCTCTGTCCTGTGGATATACATACTCAAAGTCGACGTTAAGCCCCCGATAACCCAGGTTGCGCAGGGTAGTCAAAATATTTTCCACCAAGGTGGCTTGAATTGTCTCAGAGTTCAATACGACGTGGGCAACGTCGGAACTAAACATCTGACCCAACCAATTCGTGATGACCAGAAGCGGGGCTATTCGCCGCTGTGAGGCGGCGGATAAGACACCTGAAGAGGTCAGGGGGACCAAACCGCCCTGAGCCGTGACGTGATAACTGAAAGGGCTAAGGTAGGTCAATAGCCAGCCGACGTCCGCAGTGACGGACTGGCCAAGGTTGCCGAAGTCGGTCAGGTAGGCGTTGGTTTCAATCTCTGGTTTAGGCAATTGGGGGACCTGCAACACCTGACCAGCGCTAATTTGATTCGGGTCTACAAGGGCGTTGTATTGCGCTAGATCTGTTACGCTGGTGTGTAGCCTGAGCGCGATGTCGCCCAGAGTATCCCCCGGTTGAACCACATACACGTGTTCCGGGGTGGGGATGACTAGCGCTTGGCCAACCACAAGTTGCGATGACTGACTGAACCCATTGGCATTGGCCACCTGCGCCACGGTCATACCAAAACGCCGTGCCACCAGCCACAATGTGTCTCCTCGCTTGATTTCGTAGATTTGCATGTCCGTTCCCTCCAGCCCTCAAGTCCCGCTGACCTGGGACGTGTCGCATTGTTCACCCAGGCTACTTTGCCACTTCAGCCTATGCGATTGGGCGCAAATGCGTCCTGGGCATCCGCCCAACCCCTGGAGAAAGCAGGAATGACTCCGGTATAATGACATCATGACTGGGCTTGCGAATCTCTCCAAATCTGTACGAATGCTTTTTGTCGGCTACGGGATAAACATGTTTGGCATGGGTTTAACCATGCCTTATCTGATGGTGTATCTGCACGTGGTGCGTAACCTTTCTTTGGTGGAGGCAGGTCTGGTCTTGAGCACTTCAAGTCTAGCCGGCTTACTGGCGGTCCCTGCATCCGGGTGGGTGATGGACCGTTACGGAACTCTGAAGGTCATGGTCCTCGCTTTGCTGGCAGTGGCCGTTGGGACGATGGGATACACTGTGGTGCGAAGCCTATTTCCCGCGCTGTTGGCAGCCGTGTTCAGCGGTGCGGGAGGCGCTACGATGTGGGCCGCTTTAAACGCCCGTATGGCAGAGTTGACAGACGAGAGCAATCGGGCGCAGGTGTTTGGACTGTCATATGCGGTGCAGAACCTGGGGCTGGGATTGGGTTCAGGGGTGTCTGGCCTGGTGGTCCACACCCGCGTTCCGACTTCCTTCGTTCTCATCTTTTTACTGGATGCCTTGACTTATTTGGCCTTCATTCCCTTTGTTCTGCCCGGGTTAAGTCTTGTCGGCCGTCTGTCGGGGAAAGTTCAAGCGGTCTTTGACAGCCATGACTTTGACAGCCATGAGACGGAGGATACCTTGGCTTCTCGGCTTGCTCCTTTGCCGGAAACTCATCCCGCGTTTGTCAATCCTGTTTCAGTTGTCGGAGATGAGACGAGGGGGGCTCCCGTGAAGGTGGGATATGGGGCTGTGCTGCGAGACAGGGGATTGCTCGGAGCGGCAGCGTTGAATGCATTGTTTGTCACATTTGGATTCAGCCAATTAACTTCGGCTTTTTCTACTTGGGCGGTCAGTTTTGCAGGGGTAGGGACCCGTATCACCGGATTTGCATTTTTTGCTAACTGCATTGTCATTGCTCTGATTCAATTGCCCATACTGCGCCTGACGGCTCATTGGCGGCGAACCCGGGCGGCGGCTGTGGCTGCACTGGGGTTTGCTTTGGCATGGTTGGTGGTGGTGGCCGCCGGTAGACACCATGTGGGATGGACCGCAGGGATGCTGATTGCTGCGCTTATCGTGTTTGGAGTGGCAGAGACTTTCTTGTCTCCGAGTCTGTCTCCATTGGTGAATAATTTGGCGCCGACAGCTTTGCGTGGACGTTACAATGCCGTCTTTGGGCTGTCTTGGCAGGTGGGATCCATTCTTGGCCCAATTCTTGCCGGTGTTGCTCTGGGACTGGGGATTGGAGTGGGACTGTTTGTTGTGTTGGTTGCGGTGTCTGGTGCGGGAGCTATGTGGGCACTGGCGCTGGAGAGGGTTGTTCCTCCGCAGGCCAATCATGGAGATGTTGCACCTGACAAGATTAGCATAACCTAATCACAGATATTTGGTTTGATGAATTGTCACAATTACATTCGAAAGATGACTTTTTAAGTCAACTATTCGATGTACAATAAAGCCCGAACAGAGGTGTTCGAGGGGAATCTTTCCTTGTTGACGGGGAATGTCACGAGGACGAGTGTGAGTATTTGGGCAGGCTAAGGATGAGTGATAAGAGGAGAGAGGCGGAAATGGCAGACATGGTGGCCGGTGAGCGGCAGCAAGAGATTTCGGAGCTTGGATTGCGCAGGTTCTGGATGATTCTAGCCGCGTTTGGACCAGGATTGATGGTCATGCTGGCGGATACGGACGCGGGTAGCGTGATTACTGCGGCTCAGTCCGGGGCCGAGTGGGGCTATCGCATGGTTTTGCCACAACTCATCCTCGTTCCCATTTTGTATATGGTTCAAGAAGTCACGGTTCGCCTTGGCATTGTCACAGGCAAGGGACACGGTGAACTCATCCGGGCTCACTTCGGCTGGAAGTGGGCTTGGCTGTCCGTGGGGACCCTTTTTGTGGCTGCGGTGGGTGCCTTGGTGACGGAGTTTTCTGGGATTGCCGGCGTTAGCGAATTGTTTGGCATTCCTCGCTGGCTAAGTGTCGGAGTGTCAACGGGACTACTGGTGGGCATCGGTGTGTCCGGCAGTTATAAACGCGTGGAACGAATTGGCATTGCCGTGGGCCTGCTTGAGCTTTTTTTCATACCCGCTGCCCTGTTGGCCCACCCTAATCTGCATACGTTGGCAGGGCAAATGGTGGCAATGCCCTTGGGAAATAGGAATTTTCTGTTTCTCTTGGCCGCAAATGTGGGTGCCGTCATCATGCCGTGGATGGTATTCTACCAACAGGGGGCGGTGATTGACAAACGTCTGCAGCCATCTGACCTGTCGTTAGCTCGACGTGATACGCTGGTTGGTTCAGTGATGACTCAGATTATTATGATTGCCATAGTTATGGCAATCGCGGCTACGTTGTATACCGTTCACCCGGGTCAATCTCTCGTCTCCATCGGGTCCATCACAGGCGGATTGGCTCCATTTTTAGGCTCAGGTGTTGCTAAGTGGGTGTTTGGTTTGGGCATGCTGGGTGCCAGTTTTGTGGCCGGTATCGTGGTCTCCGTGGCGGGGGCATGGGGGGTAACGGAGGCCATCGGATGCAACCATAGCCTCAATGCCA
>DAHWFY010000084.1 GCA_027336365.1 Bacillota bacterium
GCACAAGGCTGCAATTGCAAATCCCCAGACGACCGTTGCCCGTTCTCCAATCCTGTCGGCCATTCGAGAACCTGCCAGGTAACCTGCGACGGCGTTCGGCAAGGTGGTCAAGAACATCAATATCCCTAGATCCCCCTGTGTGGCGCCTAAGTGAGCTGCTCGCAGAGGCGTGAACCCGAACATCGTTGAAAATTGCATAAAGTAGCCGAGAATTGCCAACAAAGACACGGACAGTAAAGGCCACTCGCTCCCCATGCGCAAAAGAGATTTCACAGACGCGGTGTGACCGACAGCCCGTTCTGGCTCTTTCAACATCCCGGCAGCCACCGACAGGCTCAACAGCCCCCCTGCGGCACCAACCCAAAAAGGTGCATGCCACCCCCAAATCTCAGCCAAATACCCTCCCACCGGGCTTGCCACCATTTGGCCGAGACTGGTGTAAAAGCTCAGCAATCCCATCGCTCGAGGCGCATCACGTGGTGCAAAGTAGCTAGCAAACCACACGGTCATCGGGACCCAAGTCCCCGCAGCCACCCCCGCCAGCCCTCGGAACAGCAAGCTGAGCCACACATTGTGGGTGACTGCAAAACCCAGGCTGCTGAGAGTGGCACATGCCATTCCTCCCAGAACAAACCCCTTTCTCCGGCCAAGGCGATCTGACCCAATGCCAATGGGCACGCGCACCAACATCTGAGTCAAACCGTAGCTACCTACCACCAACCCGGCTGCGAACAAGGACCCGCCTAAATGCTCCACATAGGGCGTCAATACCGGCACATACGTGTACATTGAAAACCAAAACAACATCGTCGCGATGTAAAATACCCCTGTGCGAATGCCGGACAAGCGGGTTCCCGTCCCCAGTTGAGTCTCCGTTACTGGGTGCACTTAAGTGAACCCCCTTATCCTCCACCGACACGCCTCTGCATGGGAACGGACTGCAGCCTCGTTGACCCGAGTGAGATTCAGCATGTCTTGACGGTTCACCAGTGGAGCCCTCCCCTCTTCAATCCATGCCACCCACTGTTCCATGGGCAGTGGTTGTTGCTGCGGGAGGTCGGGTGTCTCCCATTGTCCCCCATACAACTCCTCACTGCGTATCCGCACCTTGCCGTCTTCCACCAGTACGGACCCTCGACTGCCATGCACCTCTAAAATAAAGGGGCTTTTGCCAGAGGTGAACCCTGTCTCCAGTACGCCCATCACCCCATTTTCATATTCCACCACCGCCACTGAGGTGTCGTCCACGCCTCTTCCCAACAGGGAGTTGAGCCTAGCCGTCACCGCCACAGGCTGACCAGCCAAACGATTCGCCAAATAAATTGGGTGTGCCCCCAAGTCTACTAAGGCACCCCCACCACAGGCAACGGGATCGAAAAACTGTTCTGGTAGCCAACCTCGTGGGTTTTCAGCTGTCGCCACCGCCCCATTATGAGCTACGCGACAGCGGACGGTGTTCACCTGACCCAGCCACCCCTCATTCACCGCTTGTTGCGTATACAGGTAATATGGGTCAGACAAGCGGGGCAAGGATAACATCAGCCTAACTCCTGCTTTGTCCACCGCATCCAGAATGACCTGGCAATCATCCTCCGTGAAGGCCAATACTTTTTCACTGAATACGTGTTTGCCATGGGCCGCCGCTTGGGTAATGATTTCCGGATGACGTGCCGTTGCAGTGGTGACAATGACCCCTGCAATGGTTTCATCCTCCCACACCTGCTCCAAAGCTGGAAACCAGGAAGCGGTCAACTCCTTTGCAACCCGTTGCCCCCGTTGGGGGTCCTCATCCCAGACCCCGGCTAACTCCAGTCTCGGGTTGTTATGCACCTGAGCAGCATAGTCCTTTGCATGCACATGCCAGTTGCTTAACAAGGCCACCCGCATCCAATTCACTCCCATTTTAATCAGATGGCAAATTTTCAGTCCTCACTGGTTTATTTTTGATTGTAATTCCTTGGCATAGGTCAAACTCTCGCGCACAGACTGCAGGGGGTCTCCCTTGCACACGTCTTGCTCCACCACCAACCACTGGGTCCCGGCAGCCTTGGCCGCGCTAAAAATGTCTAGCATGTTCAAGGTTCCCTGCCCCACCTCTCGGAAGGAGCGATCCGTTGCATCCATGTCCTTGATGTGAATGATTGGACAACGGCCCGCATAGCGGTTCAGATAATCTACCGCTGCGGCGCCCCCGTATTCCACCCAGTAAACGTCCAACTCCGCATTCACCCACTGAGCATTTGTATGTTGCAACAAATCGTCCAGAGGATAACCCACCTCGTCCATGGGATCAAATTCGAAGGCGTGGTTGTGATACCCAAAGCCCACCCCCGCTTCCTGACACCGTTGACCGATGCCATTGAGCACCTCGGCCAGTCTCAGATAGTCCGCTCGGGTAGAACGCCGCGACTCCGGCAAAAAAGGACAGATAACATAAGCCAATCCGAGGGCCTTGGCATAAGTCAACTCTTCCTCCAAATGATTTTCCAATCGGTCTAAGGACACATGAGAGGACACGGGCGCGAGTCCCAACTCCTGCACAACTCCCCGCAAAGAATCGGCCGTCATGCCGCCATACCCAGCAAATTCCACGCCCTCGTATCCCAGCTTTGCCACCTGCTGCAGCACGCCAGTAAAGTCCTCTTTCATCAGATCCCGCAATGTGTACAACTGTAATCCCAGCTTCATGCCCGATTCCCCCTCGGTATGGGCAGAACTAAGCCCACCAAATTTCACCGATTTTCTCGCGAATCAACTGTTTTTGCAGAAATGTCACCGCCTTGTTGAACCCCTCTTCCACGGACATCAGACTGTCCTCGTGTTCAATGCTGACCACTCCTTGATATCCGGACACCTGTAAAGCGCTGATGATGTCTCGCCAGGTTTGCTCCCCGTGGCCATATCCAACGGTCCGGAATATCCAGGAACGATGCAGTTCATCTCGGTAGGTCTTGGTGTCCAGCACACCGTTTCTCCCCGTATTCTGGGGGTCAATTGCGGTGTCTTTGGCGTGAAAGTGAAACAAGGCTCCCGCCGCAGCCAGTTCCTTAATTCCCATGACCGGGTCCATCGCCTGCCAGAATAGGTGGCTAGGGTCAAAGTTCACGCCAATGTTGTCCCCGCAGGCCGCACGCAGACGCAACAGGGTCTCGGTGTTGTAGACCACAAACCCAGGATGGGGTTCAATCGCCACCCTCACCCCATGGTCCCGTAAAAACCTGCTTTGCTCCTGCCAATAAGGAATGACTTTTTGCTCCCATTGCCAAGTCAGCACTTCCCCATACTCATCCGGCCACGGACAGGTAACCCAGGACGGATGCTGTGCCCCTTCCGAGTCTCCGGGACAGCCAGAGAAGGTGATCACCGTCTGCACTCGCAACTTTTCAGCCAACAGTACCGTGTTCACAAAGTCCTGGTGGTCTTGCGCTGCTTTGGCGCGATTCGGGTGAATCGGGTTCCCATGACAACTCAGAGCACTTATCTCCAACCCCCGAGCCGCCACCGCATCGCGAAATTTCGTCACAGCGTCAGGTTGACTCAACAACGTCTCCGGATTGCAATGCGCCTTGCCGGGGAATCCACCACAACCAATTTCCACGGCATCCAATCCTGCAGCAGCAATTTTGTCCAAAACCTCGGAAAAAGGCTTGTCCGCAAACAACACCGCAAAAACACCCAGTTTCAAGGGAATAGCTCCTCTCTCAGGTGAAAAATAAAATTTCATCCTTCCTGACCACGTGCGCACCTTGCACACGTGGGGGACAATCAATAACCCACAACTGTGTCAAATTTGCAAAAATCGTGTTCTCAGACTTCTTGGGCAGTTAAGGAAGATTCAGGGGCTCCAAGGGTTGCACATTCCCCCGCACAAATTTAGGTCCATCGTGAGGTTTCGCCCATTCCACCGCGTTGCGCAACACCTGTTGCACCTGCGGGTTATGATACGTGGGATAAGTCTCATGCCCAGGTCGGAAGTAAAACACTCGACCCTTGCCACGGTAAAAGGTACAACCACTACGAAACACCTCTCCACCAGGAAACCAACTGACAAACACCAACTCATCCGGAGTCGGGATATCGAAATGTTCTCCATACATTTCCTCATGCTCCAACTCCAAAAACTCCGGCAGTCCAGCTGCAATGGGATGAGCCGGATGAACCACCCATAGCCGTTCATGTTCGCCAACTTCCCGCCACTTCAGGTCACAAGACGTTCCCATCAGCCGTTTAAAAACCTTGGAGAAATGGCCCGAGTGCAGAACAATCAATCCCATTCCCTGCCAGACTCGCTGCACCACCGCTTCCACCAGGGCGTCCTGAACCTCGCCATGTGCCATGTGACCCCACCAAAACAGCACATCTGTATTATCCAAAATTTCCTTGGACAAGCCATGCGAAGGTTCATCCAAAGTCGCCGTACGCACTGCGTAACCGGCCTTTTGCAGAGGGTGAGCCAAAGCCATGTGAATTCCCTGCGGGTATACCGCCTGCACAGCTGGGTCCGCCTTTTCATGACGGAATTCATTCCAAATTGTCACACTTGTCTGAGGCAAGCACATCTCACTCCCAACTTTGTGGACTGTCGCCACGATGATTCTATCTTTATGAGCTTGTCCTGGGGGTGGCCGTCAGGCCATGGATGTTTCGGACACACATTTTACTTTTCAAAATACACGGCCTTCCCCGTTTTTGCCGATTCGTAGATGGCCTCCAGAATTTCTGTCACCACCAGGGCTTCTCCCGCCTTGACGAAGGGTTCCGTATCCTTTTGTACAGACTCAATCCACCACTTTGCCTCTAAATCAGAGGCAGTAAGTGCCCCCGAACCATCGTAAAAATCGACGCCTCCGGCCTGCAACTGAATCTTTTGGGTATACAAACGTCCCAAACTCTCGCCATTGATCCGCAGTCCATCGAGCATGTCGGCTCCCGCTTCTGTCCCACACAACACCGTCTGGGCTTCCCCCGTCTGCAGGGTATTCAATGCCCAACTTGACTCCAACACAATGTTGCTCCCATTCTCCATGACCACAAAGCCAAAAGCAGAGTCTTCGACGGTAAACTGAGCCGGATCCCATGGGCCCCAGGCATTCGCAGAATTCGGTCGCTGCCCCAACTGATGATGGGTCACGCCTAGGACCACCCTGGGTTGATAGTTGTTCATCATCCAAAGAGTCAAATCCAGAGAGTGTGTGCCAATGTCAATCAAAGGACCGCCGCCTTGTTGCTCCTCATCCAGAAAAACTCCCCAAGTGGGCACCGCCCTTCTGCGTACTGCCAGTGCCTTTGCGAAATAGATATCTCCCAGGTCTCCTCTCTGGCACGCTTCGTGCAGATACAGGCTATCTGAGCGGTAACGATTTTGGTAGCCAATGGTCAATTTTCTCCCCGTTCGTCTCGCTGCCTCCAGCATTGCCCGAGCTTGTTGAGAAGTTTTCGCCATGGGTTTTTCACACATCACATGCTTGCCTGCTTCCAAAGCCGCCACCGTAATTTCGGAATGAGAACTGTTGGGCGTCAGGACATGGACGACATCAATGCTGGAATCCGCCAACAATTCATGATAATTCGTATAAACTTTTGCATCCTGCAACCCAAAATTCGTTGCGGCTTCACGCGCTCGCTCTTCAATCAAGTCACAAAATGCCACCATTTCCACTTGAGGCAACTTTTTGAGGCTTGGTAAATGTTTTCCCTTGGCAATTCCACCGCAACCAATGATACCCACACGCACCTTATCCAACGTTCCAAAACTCATTCACGACTACCTCCTAAATATCCCATCTCATTTGTGGATAAGTTCTGCATAAATCCGTGCAGCACCCACCATCAGAAGAATCAAAGCAACTCATTCTGACACCATCAGGATAGCACTGTTGGGCGGTTAAACAAACTACAAACTTATGCCTTTTTAAAAGGTTGTCATAGAGTCCAGTTTGTCCATTGTCCAAAACACTATCTGTCACCTCTTGCAAATGGAAATACTCTTGGTTCCAGAGTCTCTTTAGAAAAGACAGCGAGCTTCTTTCCAACCGGATTCATAGAAAGGCTGACAACAATTTTTGTACCGCTGACCACTGCCACAAGGACAAAGTTCATTGCGGCCAATCTCCCGATGTGTTTCCATCCCCGCCTCGAACAAGCGTCGCCGCGTGCGCAGGGCCAAATTTGTCATTCTCGTTTCCGAGTAAGCAAAAAATTGCTTGTATGCTGCGCAGAAGATATCGGTTCCCAGTTCCCCCGTGTCCAAAACTCGACGGTTACGAGGACATCCCCCATGGCAGACAGCATTCCAACGACATTGTCGACATGCTTTGGGGAGCGTCGGTTTCATGGTCAAGAACTGGCGCATTTTTTCACTCTGCAACAGTTCCCTAACGGTATTCCGGCCAACATTGCCAAGTTTCCAATCCTCGTGAATGTGAAAATCGCAAGGGTAAGCATCCCCATTCAATTCGAGGACCAAGGACTTGTCGCAGGTTTCACCCAGGATACAATACCCTGCCTTGCGATTCATGTGCAGTGAAAGCACGCTATCAAACAGTCTCACGGAGAATTTTGGCTCCCCATCCCCAATCCAACGATCAAATACATCGCACAGGAATTTCCCGTACTCCGCCGATGTAATTTCGTAAGTGGGTTCCTGCTCGATATTTTGCGCCTTAAATTCCATGGCGGGAATGAACTGAAGCCAGGCAAATCGATGTTCAAGATAAAAGTCCATCAATTCCTCCACATGATGAACGTTCCCTTGGTGCACCACTGTCAGCACGTTGTACTCCACCTGGTGACGGTTCAGATGTGCCACACCGCGCATCACGCGCTCATAAGAGCCATGGCCCGCATGGTCCACCCTTCGTGCGTCATGGATGTGTTGAGGACCATCCAGGCTCACACCCAGTAAAAACTTGTATTTTTTAAAAAAACGCGCCCACTCGTCTGTAATTAAGGTGCCATTGGTCTGTACAGAATTCGAGATGACGGTGTTGGGCCACGCGTAGCGGGCTTGCAGTCGAACGACTTCACGAAAAAAGTCGATGCCTGCAAGGAGAGGTTCCCCGCCCTGCCACGCGAATACCGCAACCCCGTCGGTTTGATGCACATACGCCATGTAGTCCTTGATAAACTTCTCCAGCATCCCAGGGTCAATTTGCTGAACCTTGTGCGGTTGACCCGCACATCGGCTGTAGTAACAGTAATCACACGCCAGATTGCACGCTTCCGAAACCGTCTTCCACATCACACTGACAGACATTTCTGTCCCTCCACGATGAGATTACCGACTTTGTTTCTCAAAAACTTGAGGATGTCTGCGCTTCAATTCGGGTATCGCGGAGCCTCGCCCCGTTTCCTCTAAATACTCCACATATTTCAACAAATTCTCTGGTCGTGCGTGGAAGGGACCCCCCTCTCGAATCACCGTCCACAGTGGATCCACGTCATGAGGCATTGATTTCATCCTTTGATCATGCCATTCATTCAAGAAATAGACTGCATCTTTACAAACCGCTCTCTGTTCTGAAGCCAAATTATGTTGTTCATGTGGATCTTGAGCGAGATTGAAGAGCATTTCCTCCGCAAACAAGTGAAACCCGTCATGGTAAGTGCGCATGTAAAGCCAATCGCCGAAGCGGACGCTTCGTTGTGCCACATGAGCACATTGCGATACCACCAAATACTCTCTTCCGTTGTCTTCCCCATTTGTCAATACAGACGCATAGCTAGCACCATCCCAACTTGGCATAGGCTCTCTAGCAAACATTTCGGCCAAAGTGGGCCCCAGATCCAAATGATAGTGGAATCCCGTGTCTACATGACCTGCTGACATGCCAGGCCACCGAATAATCATAGGGATCCTGCAGGTTGCCTGGTCCGCCGTCCCGTGCTCGCCGTAAATACCAAGTTCCCCCATATTCTCTCCGTGGTCTGCGGTAATGATGATGACCAAATCGTCAAGGAGGCCCTTTGTTTCCAATGCACTCAGTATCTGACCGATGTTCTCATCCATAAAGCGGACCCCACAATCGTACCCATCCACCATTCGCCGCAAATCCGTCATGTTGGTGATCTCCCCGGGTTGGCGTGGATATTTCGGGGAGGTTTGATTGTCGTACATATTGATTTCATGAACCCCATGAGGTCCAACCATCTGTTTGTGTCTCTCAAGGACGTCTTCCGTGATCCATTCCGGAAGAGGATCATTTTGAAAAGGATTCCCAAAACTTTCCGGTGTACGATAAGGCGTATGTGGGTCCCAAAAATTTACGTACAACAGCCAATTATCCTCATTTGCGTTCCCCTCAATCCAACGCAATACGGTGGGTGTAATTTCCTCCGCAGACTCCATCCCTCGTTTGCCCGTGTTATGAATTTCACTGAATCCCGCATAAAAGGTCCAAGCCGAGTGTCGTTCTGCAAACGGACTGACCAGCACTGTTTTCAATCCGGTGGAACGTAAAAAAGCGGGGAGGCTTTCTCTCGCTAAGCGATCCTGAAACCCCCGAGAGGGTCCCTCATGACGGGGGTCTCCCGCCGTCCCTCCATGGCCAACCACCCCATTGCGAATACCGAATTGACCGGTTGCTAAAGCCGTCCGCGAAGGAAAGCAAGGTGCATCCGACGTATAATAGTTGGTAAAGCGCACTCCTTCTGCCGCAATATGGTCGATATTGGGAGAAGTATTTCGATGGTATCCATAACACCCTAAATGGTCGGGCCGCAATGTGTCAATATCCAACAGCAGAATTCTCATCAGTTAGACACCCTTTCCATTTGCAAGTTGTACATTTATGGATTAATTGCACAGCGCCAACGTTAAGACTTGGATAATTGAGTATCATATAGCTGCTATGTTGATTCGCTAGGATCTTCTTTCGGAAACAAAATGACATTGATGTTACCAAAAATCACTCACAGACTCGGTTTTGACGAATTACCGAATGCAGCAATGCTAGACTCCCAGCACCCACACTTTCCTAATTTTTTCATTGTTCTTGACCTCCCTGGGCTTTTTTAACTCTATATCTATAACAGTAAGAAAACTGTATAGACCCACATTGCATAATCGCTTTCATCTCACTCCCATTAGAATTTCTACCGTCAACTGATCCAATTTCTCATATTCATGTCCCCTTGCCCCTTCAGCAACCCGGTCAAAGGTCTGGCTATACAAAGAACGCACAGACTCCTGACTAAAGGCCAACACATCCTCCCCCTCCTCCGCGTGGATCTCCTGCAAGAGCCCTTGAATTTCCGCATCCGCATTGAAACGCCGCGCCTTGTCCTGCAAAATCAGATAGGTACGCATGCAGCCCCGAGCAAATTCTCGCACCCCAACGCCATCCTCCGTCCGATAGGCATGAGCGTCAAAATGTCGCATCCCGGTGTAGTGGGCGTCCTCCAGCAGTTTCACCAGGAAAAAGGCCGCCTTCAGGTTTTCTGATCCAAAACGCAGGTCTTGGTCAAAACGGCTGTACTTTTGATCATTCAGGTCGATATGAAACAACTTCCCGGCAACCAAGGCCTGTGCCACCTGATGGTACATGTTCAGTCCGGACATCTGCTCGTGGGCCACCTCCGGATTCACCCCCACCATTTCCGGATGGGCCAGGGTTTCAATGAAGGCCAGCATGGCTCCGGTGGTGGGAAGGTACAAGTCCCCCCGCGGTTCGTTGGGTTTGGCCTCAAGAGCCAGCTTCATAGGGTACCCCTTGTCCAAAACGTACTCGCATAGGTAATTGACACCCTCGGCATAGTGTTGCAGAGCCAACCGCGGGTCTTTACTGGCGTCCACCTCGGTGCCTTCTCGACCTCCCCACAGGACAAACACCTCTGCCCCCATCTCGGCTCCCAAGTCGATGGCTTCCATCGTTTTCTTCACCGCATACTGACGCACCTGACGACGATTGGCTGTGAAGGCCCCATCTCGAAACACTGGGTCCGTAAACAAGTTCACGGTCACCATAGGAACCTTCATTTCAAAATCTGTCAGCGCCTGTTTAAATTCGGCGACAATCCTATTCCGTTCTTGTAGGCTGGCATCTATGGGCACCAGGTCATTGTCGTGAAAGTTAACCCCGTATGCTCCCAATTCGGACAGGGTGCGGACGATTTCCACAGGTGGAAAAACATCTCGCACCACCCCGCCGAATGGGTCCTGTCCACGGTTTTGTAGGGTCCACAAGCCAAAGGTGAAGTGATCTTGCGGTCTCGGTTGAAAAGTCGACATCAACATTCCCCTTTCACTTTGCATGAATCAAATTAGGTCTGCCTATCTCACTCTCATTCCTTTTCGCCGATCCCGATGGAGGTTCTGGCGAATCCATTTCTAACCTGCCAATTTTTCAGAGGTTGTCCGGAAAGGGGTCTGGTCAGACCCCTTTCCGGACACGCACTTTCAGTCCCGTCGAGCTTTCCACTCGGCCAAGTGTTTGTATACCCCTGCCAGCGCTGGATAGCTCTGTCGGAACACGGAATAAAGTCCGGCGTACGTGGCGGGCCAGCCCACCGGTGAAGACACAAGCGTCCCGGGGGCTATCCAGCCGCTTCCTGCAAGTTGGTGCAGGTCCAACATCCCCACCCCGTGAGCGGCCAACATGGCTGCACCATAAGCAGGTCCCTGGGCTCCACCCATGGTTTCCACTGAACGGTTGAGCACTGAAGAGAAAATTTCCATCCACAATCGTCCTTGAGCTCCGCCTCCGGACACCCGCACCTGGTTCAAAGGCGTCCCCAAGTCAGCCAGCAATCCCCAAACATCTCGCAGACTGAAGGCCACTCCTTCCAGTATCGCCCGCACCATATGGGACTTATCATGGCGCCAATCCAGACCCACGAATGCCCCTCGGGCGTCCGGATTGAGGTGGGGGGTACGCTCACCCAGCAAATAGGGCAGGTACAACAACCCCTCGGCCCCCGGGGCCACTTTGGCCGCCTCTGCCAACAACAGGTCATACACATCTGTGCCGCTGGCCTGTGCCACTGACTCCTCAGCCTGCCCGAAACGGTGGCGATACCACTGTAGAGACCCCCCTGCTGCCTGAGTGACCCCCATGGTAAACCAACGATCTCCCAGAGCGTGGCAAAAAGTGTGCAATCGCCCTGCCGGATCTCGCAGAGGCTCTGCAGTAGGAGCGAGCACCACCCCGGAGGTGCCGAACACGGCAGAAATCAAACCAGGGTCCACAACGCCCAGCCCCACGGCTCCCGCCGCCTGGTCTCCGGCCCCCGCCACCACTGGTGTACCCTCCGCAACTCCTAACAGTGCGGCAGCCTCCGCCGTCACGTGGCCCACCACATCAGTCGACTCACAACTGTCGGGTAGTAAGGTCATAGGCAAATCCAGTGCGTGGCAGATGTCCTCAGACCAGTGACGGTGCGCCACGTCATATAGCAGAGTACCAGAGGCATCAGCGGCATCCATGGCAAACTGACCCGTCATGCGGTAGCGAACATAGTCTTTGGGTAATAGGATCTTGGCAAGCCGTCCATAAGGTTGAGGTTCGTGCTGACGCATCCACAACAGCTTCGTTGCG
>DAHWFY010000085.1 GCA_027336365.1 Bacillota bacterium
AGTGACAGGCTAAATTGGCCTTTAAACACAATCCGTAAAGCTCCGATGAAATTTCCACTGTCAAGGGCCTGCTATAGCTCTACGAAATTCGTTATGATTTGGTTAAATAGTTCGGCCTCCCTAATCCCGTGATCGGTCTGAGGAACAATGTAACTTTGTGGGAAAGTATAGGTGTATGTATCTATCTCTAAGTCATCCGTGCTCTAAAGCCCCGTAACTGGATTTGAGTCTTTATCCCTTATCCACTAATCTTAAATCATCAGTGGAGGGGATTCATCTATGCAGCGCAAACGCTACGCCATGGAGTTCAAACAACAAGTTCTGCAAGAGGTTCGGGAGGTCGGTAATGCCGCCCAGGTGGCTCGGCGTCACGGCCTGACGCCTAAGGTTCTCTACGATTGGATGAACAAGTCCAAACATCATGGCTGGCAGAGTGCTACAGCAGATGCGAAAAAAATTTCTTCCTACGTTCCATCCGCAGCGGAGTTTAAGGAACTGGAAACGGAGAACGATAGGCTCAAGAAGATTCTCGGTGACAAGGACTTGGAAATTTCCATTCTGCGTGACCTGTTAAAAAAAACGGATCCCGGCTTGTACCATGACTTCTGCACAAACACACCAGATTATCTGGACGATGGGTATCATTATGAGCGTAGTCATTGTTTTTGCGGGTATATTCATCAAAGACCCTCCGAAGAACGTGGCCCGCCCATATCGATCCCCTCAATTGGAAGAAAGACAACCGTACACCAGCAGACATCAGAAACAATCCACCGGCACCACATCAGTATAATATTAAAGAAATGTGGAGCACGCCGCAAGCGAAGTGGCTTGGTGTCCAACACGCACTATTTATCGGTGCAGGGTTATTTGGTGTTAACTACTTCTACAATTTCGCACAAGCCATGCATCTAGGCTCTGCGGCCGCTGCCGTTGGATCTGCCGGATTTGCGCTCGCGGATGGCATAGGGCGTCCATTGGCTGGTTTATGGTCAGCACATTGGGGACGAAGACGTGTGATGGCTACGAGTTATGCATCACTTGCTGTTTTTCAGCTGGCTGCGTTTATAAGCGGATATGAGCATAGTTCAGCCGCTTTCATCATCTTCGCGTTCCTCAGTGGTGCTCTCTCGGGTGTCAACTTCCCACTGACAGCCCTCACGGTGTCCGACTACTATGGTGAGAATAACAATTCGGGCATGTATGGCACCGTTTACGCTTGGAAGTCTTTGGGAGGTGGCTTCGCTGGTGGAATCGCTGCGATGATTATGACCGGCAGCGTTTTTGGAGGCGACCCCTTCTACTGGGTACGAGGATTTGTCTTTGGTATCGTACTATGCCTCTTGGCTTCGTTTGTCGTATTCTTCTTGTGTAAGACGCCCACTATGGAACAGGTGAAGCGCGCCATAGCTAAGGCGTCAGGTCGCAGTATAGAGGCGGTCGAAGCTGAGATGAATGCCTAATGTACTATCTTTTAGTTAAGGTGAGGTAGGTATAGCGTAATCGGCTCACCGTTGATGGATGAGTCCGTTCCTCGAAGAATGGTTTTCGTGCACCTCCGAATGTACGTACTAAAAAGCGTTAATTCAAAGCTTTTTACTGTAGAGTCATTAACCATGGTGAGCATTAAAGGAATTGCCTTAAAAAACATCAAACAGGGTTACGGACCTGAAGGAAACGGTTTGGAAGCGTCCATTTACCTTGATGGAAGACATGTCGCGAGCATTAAGAACAATGGCAATGGGGGAAACAATCGATATCATTGGGGCATCCGTAAGAGCAACAAATGGGTGAATCTTCCGGAAGCTAGAAAAACCATCGTATCGAGAATACGAGATTACTTTACGGAGATTGGCAAAGAAGAACTGTTTGAATCCCTTGATGCGTTTTTTGATGCTATCCTTGAACTGCAGCGGATTAAAGACGCAGCTGAATCTGATTGATTTGCCAACAATAGCAGTTCAGATGAAGGTATATGATTTGGCTGAGCGCAGGAGCTTTAGTCAATGCAACAATCTTCCTTAGATCAAAGCCTCCAGTTTTCACTCTGCTGGGGGCTTTCGTGTTTGCGTAGTTGTAGTCTATTGACCTGTTTTCGTTCGAATAGACAAATTAAAAGTCCCGTACCAGTTTTGCCGAACGATGCGAAGCACCTGCGCCTCGATGTCTCTTCATCGAGAACGCTTGACGCAAGAATCAGTTTGCCGCTGATTCAAGTGTGTTTGGTTAGTGATTTTACCGTACAGTGCTTTCTATGGGGAGGAGTGAAAACTGATAAGATATCTGGTGAATATTGGACGGTTGTCCGATTCTCTCGTGTGTGTACATCAGAGGGGATCGGACTTTTTTGTGTTGCCCGGAGGTGATAATCTCTATGATCGAATCGAATGCATTACACGCCATCTCTAAACGCTCAGCGCTTGACAATATATTGTGGCATCACGCGCATGCTGAAGGGTGGATTACACTGGCTGTCATGGGAAAATTCTACACGTCCGCGCACCTTAGCACAAGAAGCTCCTGGGGCTTACGAAGCAGTCATAGGCTATGCACAATTCGTTGAGCCGCAAGGAGTCCCAAATATGTGCATAGCCTGAGTCGTGAGTTAAATCATATCAACACATTGGTGTTATGGTGCATGTCTTGACCGCATAGGGAACGAGCAACATAAACAAGACAAAGATAATCAAAAACACAACCGCCCACCGCGTATAACCCCCGAATACGTCGCCGTCATACATCGTCTTCGCCAGACGCAGGATTTACATGGTGAATCCTTTAAAATCAGTACGCAGCCCCTGCTCCGTACCCAGGAACCAATAGGAAGAACAGCACAAAAATGATGAGAAATACCACGGCCCACTGGGTAAATGCTCCGAACACCATCACACACCCCTCCTTCGCGATATGATGATTACACTGTATGTATCCCCCTCAGGCTATAACGCGGCATTTGTCCCCTCCGTTTTACCACTTGGAAAATAACGACATCAGAAGCAACTCGCTCTGTTCTGCAAAAATCGTATTGCTATGGCCTCGGAACTTCGCCATAGTGTGATGACTGACAGGAACATGCAACTCAGTGTTCGCATAGCCTACAAAAGACTAAAATGGGCAATTGCCACGGGGGGAACTACTCGTGAAGCAAGAAGAAAATTCGGAGGCCGCGAAAGTCCGGTTAGGTAAAGAGCACAAACCAAACTCCTATATGTATCAAGAGGTTGGAGAAAAAATTGTCCAGCGCACAAATTGGGCGCTTCGCAGGCAAAAAGAACTGCCTAATAATCGCCGTCTGTTCGTGTTAACCTGTATGGACGAACGCGTGCCCATTGAACAGGCACTGGGTCTAGAAGTTGGCGATGCCCACGTGTACCGTAATGCCGGTGGAGTGGTGACCGATGATGTTATTCGATCGGCGGCATTGTCCTGCAACTTCTTTGGTTCGCATGAGATTATTGTTGTGACTCATACTGAGTGTGGGATGATGAGTCATTTCTTCCACAGTGGCGCCAATATGATTATGAATTATTTGGAATTTCACCTGGGCCAAAAAATAGACCCTGGAACGATACCCCTTGACCCTTCCCTGCCAGAGTTACAACTTACGGGTGATGTGAATCGTTCCTTTGTAAAATGGATTCGGATGTTTCGTGATACAGATGCCGCATGCTTGGCACAGGTACAGATGTTGCAAGACCATCCTCTGATTCGCAAAGACGTTCCGGTAAACGGGTATGTTTATGAAGTGGAATCTGGTGCGCTTCGCTTACCCTACCAGAGAATTTCGGATAAAGTAGACACGGCTCAAGAAATGTTTGCAAAAGGGGTCTGGACGAATCAACCCACGACAAGATAGAAGTAGCGAGAACAAAGATATAAACGTGTTCCTCCGTCGTCTCATTTTCGACAGTTTTTGTGGACAGGGTTTCTTGTATATAAGGACCTTTCACACCCCTTGAGATGGTGGAAAGGTCCACTCCGAGAACGAATACCGGACAGCCTCTATCTAGTAGGATTACTGCTTAATTCATATACCGAAGAACGGTAAACATACCTCCCGTATCTGCACTATGGTCGTTTGTCGCATGATGAGGTTTATGACAATGAAAAGCCCAAATACCAGGATTATTCGCGACAAACTCTACATCCCATGTCTCTCCCGGAGCGACATTGATCGTATTTTTATAAAGCTTATCGGTTATCATCATCCCATCTGCTGCAACAACTCTGAAGAAATGACCATGTAAGTGCATGGGGTGGGAGTCCATACTGAGGTTCGCCAAACGAAATCGTACACTTTCGCCGGACCGCACTCGCAATGGGGCCGTTGCTGGGAAGGCCTTTCCGTTCATCGTGAAGTAATTGAAGTCCATGCTCATCGGATCAATCCCATAGACGTTGGGTGATGAGCTGCTGGGGTGTTCTCTGCCAACTGGCATACTCATCCCGGTTTTAGTCATCCCATCCCCTGTTTGGACACTCCACTCCTGAAGAAGGAGAAGATACTCTCTGTCTGCCGTCAGTCCATGACGCGGAACGGCGATAAACATGCCGCCCAAGCCCATCATTTCCTGTTTGGCATCGATGGCGTGCGCGTGATACATATAAGTCCCTGCTTGACGTACAAGAAACTCGTATGTGTAGGTTTCTCCGGGTGCAATAGATACACCTGCACCAATCCCCGGCACTCCGTCCACCTGGTCTGGCACAATTAATCCATGCCAGTGGATGGACGTGGTCTCAGCAAGATGATTTGAAACGGAGATTTGAACCCGGTCGCCTTCATTCACCAGAATCACTGGACCTGGGGTCGTTCCATTGTATCCCCATGCTCGAATAGAAACATCCGGGGTAACAGATTGGACTACCTCCTCAGCTACGAGATGAAAATGTTTTCCACCGTATTCGTTCGTATACGGTACAAACTGAAGATTTGGTGCGATCAGCTTCGTGCCCCCGACCGTCATTCGTCCATTCATCTGCATTCCTCCTCCATAACAGGATATGCAGATGCGAGTCATCCGCCTAATAGGCAATCGTCCAATTCAACATTCCGACGATTGAAGTTGCCGTCAACCTGACGTCACTCAAGGACCCAGCCTCAGTCATTATTGACCTCTACCATGCTCATGGGGCAATGGAGCAGTTTCATATCGGACCTGGAACGTCTTCCGTCCGGGAAGTTTGCAACCAATGACCTGGTTTTACATTCTGCGATACTTGCCTACAATTTGCTCCGAATTCTCGGACAAGAGAGTCTTAAACGTGAGGATACACCGCTCAAAAATGGGGTACAACGGCGACGAATCCGTGCCGTCATTCAAAACCTCATGACACTTGCGGCTAAAATGACAGGCGCAGATGCCTACGGTTTGGTAAGCACAGTCCATGGCTTCCCGTGTTCCACCGCTTGTACTTGACATTCGGATAGATGCCAAATTCATCAGGGTCTACACCCCAACGGAAGGTTGGATCTGTTTGGGTTACTCAAAACTCAAACTGAATTCCATTTGAACGATAACTCTTCTCAATCTCTGCCCCTCGGGAACAAAGAACAGCTTATGTCACGGATTCAGGTATAGTTCATATCACAATTCCTATCTTCCGGGTTGCAGAAATCCAGGTTGTGGAAAGGTGGGTCAACGGATACCCGAACACGGTATTTTCTTTTGTCGGGAGTCTTGCTTATGACCGTACTACTTGTGGCAGGATGCGGTTCATATGTATATTCAGCCGATGGAGTGGGACCAAGTAATTCTACGATACCGACTGGAACTGACCAAAATGTAGTCGTTAACTCTGCTGGTAAAGTAAGTAACCTAGCCGTATTTAAATAAAAGGTCGGAAAACGACAGTTTGTACCGGACTCACCACAAAAAAGATTCCGACCGGAACAATGTATAACGTGACAGGATGCTAAGATACGCCATTTGGCGGAGTTCTATTTGTGGTCCCCTCGAATCAATGACAATGAATTAGGTGGGTACGGGTACGAAAGGGCGGTGTTTACCGTCCTTTCGTACCCTCGCAGCAAAGATTGTGGCGAGGCGTAAAACGTAAAGTCGAGGTGATCAGTCGTACTTTTGACTGTGACCGTGATGTGAATGTGAATGACCAGTCACATGTTCCTCGGGACTTTTTACGAAAGTATCCCTACAAACATCACAACAGAAATAGTACGTTGTTCCATGATACTCCGCTGAGGGACTACCCGTTTCCTGAACATTCATTTTGCATACGGGATCCAGTGCCATGGCGACCTACTCCTTTGTAAGGTGGGAAGAGTATTTAGGTTCAAAACGGGATGACGTTGAGCGACAAGGATGAGTTGGCGGGTGCCGAGATTCCCATCCGCTTTCCACCTTTATTGAATATACTATACCCTCGTATGGTATTGTCAAGGTTGAAAACTTATGTTTGAGAGAGCAGCCCTTACCAAACGAGCCTGAAACACTGATGCCACATAGGTCGTTCTTACAAGTATAACTTTTGAATCATGGCAGTCCAGATATCCCAAACGAACCCTATCCAATCATCCCGTAGTATTAAACTCATCGATATCATTCACGAACTACTACTTTTGCCCAGTTCGAGTTCACAGGTTTTACAATAACCGTCTCTCCAACCTTTAAGCATCGATAATTTTGCATGTTATGGATGTCGGTAACAACCAGCGTTTTATTATGTGGCAGTGCAAGAATGTTTTGACAATGACTCAATCCTAGAGCATCAGGCGTGCAATTTGTATCCGTCTTTATAACTCCAGTTTCCTCAGTGGACAATGTGCCCCGAACAATTTGCACGAAACGTTCATGATGAACCCCGTTCGTCTGCCAGTTCACGACGGTGCCGGGAGGCTCAGGCAATGATATTGACGTGGTACGGGAAATTTGGGATGACGACAATATTGTACGACTGATGCCTAGACCTCCCAATACACCGAAAATACCCATCATGGTGAAAATCAGTGTTGCTTTTCTTTGCATCGGGTTCATCCTTCCAAGCAGCAAATGTAGGTTGCAATACCATCCATAAAACAGGCCATGGATGACTACAGGCTTTGTAATCCCCCTGGCAAGTCCTGATTGCCCCTGGAGTCCCTGATGAATTTCCAAAAGATCAGAACGACAGATATCATGATTACCACTGCACTCGTCCACTGTGCAGCCGTCCATCCCAAACCGTATCTGGGACTATCTCCGCGTAAAAATTCCAATCCGAATCGTGCCACACTGTACAGCAGGTTGTACAAAAGAAATAATACACCGGTGGGCAATCGCTTCCTGGATATTGCAAATAAAACTGCAAAGATGATCATGTCCGCTTGACTCTCCCAGACCTCGGCAGGCCATAAGGGTTGGTTTCCATAGCTCTGATAGGCCATGGTGCCCGGTGGATAAACAAGCCCAAATCCTTGACCTGTCGGGGCACCAAACGCATCGCCGTTCAGGAGACAGGCCACCCGACCGATGGCTTGGCCAAGGATAATGGATGGAGCTAATAAATCAGCCACTTGCCAGAATGGGAGCTGGTGACGCCAACAATACCAAATTCCAATCACAAGTCCCCCAACAATTCCTCCTTGAATGGCTAATCCCCCTTGCCATATCGCGACCATCTCCAGAGGATGGGCAAAATAGTACGCAGGTTCAAAGAAAAACACTTGCCAAGCCCGAGCACCAATCAGCGCACCCACCACGACTGAATACGCGAGTGGCACCAAGTGTGCCTCATACTGTTTGACGGTCAGGCTCGCTAAAGTGATGGCAGTTTGAAGTCCCAAAAAGATGGCTAAGAGTACGGTGAGTCTAGGTACGAACGGAAAACTCTCCAATATGAAAAAGGACCTGATGCACATGAATCCTCCCTCCCTGAGATGGTTGTACGGATGCCCCTGAGTCATCAAACGACAGGTACATACTATACCCGTGTAATGTATTTTACATGATGCAAAAGAACTATTTATGTCGTTTCAATTCTGTGGATTGAAACTGGAGTGAAGCACACATTTTCTTCACAAGTCAGGTTTATTATCGGACTGAACACAAACTCACATGGCAAATCACAAGTGGCAGGTGAACGGGATGCAAGACCTGACTGAAACGATCCGTAAGCGTTACAACCGTATTGCACCAATGTACAATTCTATGGACACCATGATCAAACCAACGTGGCGTGAGGAGTTGCTTCGCGACGCGAAAGGCAAGGTACTCGAGGTGGGAGTCGGAACAGGGGCCAACTTGTCTCATTATCCACCCGGCTTGGAGATTGTGGGGATTGACTTTAGTCCACGCATGCTCGCATATGCGCAGGAACAAATCCTGAGTCTTCCGTCGAACATTCAACTTCAACAGATGGACGCACAACACCTCGAATTCCCGAATGACAGTTTTGATACGGTCGTTGCCACCTGTGTCTTTTGTTCTGTACCCGACCCCATCCAAGGTTTGCGAGAGATTCACCGGGTCTTAAAGCCGACTGGACACTTACTGATGATTGAACATATGCTCAGTGACAATCCCGTATTGGCATTAGCACTACACATCCTAAATCCCGTCACGGTACGAATTTCCGGCGCAAACGTGAACCGAAAAACAATCCAGAACCTGCAAAGCGCGGGATTTCAAATCGCGGACGTAAGAATGTTGGCATTTAGGGATATCGTTCGAAGAATCGATGCGGTTCCCTATCTATGACTCGCGCAACAAAACGAGCGTAACCTTCTCTGACCTAGAATAGAAAAAGTGAATCGAGGTCGTGGTGGAGGTTGTCGTTGGAATAGAAAGAGGGTGATAAAAATAGTCCTGCCAAGGGGAATGGTCACAGTGGCATCGCCTCCTTGGATTTGGGTCTCTAGAAGGCTTTCTACGTTAGTAGACCGTTCCCTATCTAATTTCCAGGAAATTTCGTCATAATTGCTGTCTTGGTGTAGAAGGCCACGTCCCGTGTCACATAATGTCTTTCGGGCTTAAAAATTCAAAAGATGGCGTGGGCCTGACGACACCAGATATGTGACTTTACTTTTTTACTTACTACTTCGACTGTGAATCCCGATTGCGATTCACATTCTCGATTGTTTGGCGGATTTCCCACTTAAAAGGTCTTAAAAGGCTGATTTAGTTCAAATGGCATGATGAGTCAGGGTTTTAGGGGGAATCACGGCATCGGTCAAAACAGCAGGAGTGGTTTCATGGGAGGGTCGATGATGAATTAGTTCTATGGTTCGGTGTGAACATCCAAACGTCCAATGTCAACCAAGATTAAGGAATGCCTAGCTCGGAACTGACCATTTCTCTCGTACCAAAAACAGGATGTTCCACAATGTTGGTACCTAGGGGCATACACGCCAAGAGTGCTACAGGAAAGGAGTAGACCAGAAGATGAGTGCGCAAACTTACGTAGAGATCGTCTTGTGGGGACTGATTGCTTGGGGTAACTTGTACTTTTTGCACCAGATGCTCCCTCATGCTACCATCAAAGGAATTCAGCAAGCTGTTTTCCCCGCCCATAAACAAGATACGCAACCGTCAAAACTGGTGAGCGAAACGAACGGTCAATAAGTGTCATCTCATGTTGAGATTTCCATGAAAAATGAAGGAGTGAGGACATGTTTCATTATACCGTACAAACGAACAAGTCGATGGACCAAGTGCTGCATGATTTAGAGCAGAGTCTCAAGAATCAAAAATTTGGGATTCTCTGGTCCTTGGATATCCCTGCGACCCTTCAATCGAAGGGCGTCGATTACACCAAACCCTATCGGATTTTGGAAGTCTGTAATCCTGTGAAAGCCAAGGAAGTACTAAACGAAGCCGACGAGGTCGGGTACTTCCTTCCTTGTAAGATCGCGATCTATGAGGACGGTGGTGTCACGAAAATTGGTCTGCCAAAGCCAACCGTCCTGATGGAACTGGTAAATCGTCCGTCTCTCCAACCGATTGCAGCCGAGGTGGAGAAAGCCTTAGTGGACGCAGTGAATGACGCAGTGTAATGCCCCTTGAAGTGTACCCACCGAATACGTACGCAAGGGATCGGGACTTCTCGTCCGGTCCTTTGTCATTTAACCCCCCAAAAATGTCCCTGCTCCATTTCGCCCGTCTCCATAATTTCCACACAATCTTGAGTATGATGGGAGTGTACGGCCCTTCCACAACCGTGACACGATCGTGACTTGGATGTGATTTGATGAAAACGCAGAAAAGGCAGATCCTCTTAGCTTCAGTCATCGGTGCGGTGCTCTTGCTCTTGATGGGCTGGATTACGGTACGCTATATCATCCACTCCAAAGTGGCCAAGGTGGGCGATGTCGCACCAAATATCCAAACGACCACCGTCTCCGGTCAACCGTTTGCTCTGAATTCCTTGCGGGGAGAAACCGTTTTTCTCAATTTCTTTACACCCTGGTGTCCTCCTTGCATTCAAGAAACACCTGACCTCATTTCATTCGCCAAGCAATATGGCGCCAAGGTCCACGTGGTTCTCATCGATCGCGGAGACGGACCGCTTTTGGTCTCGAACTACGTGAAGCAGTACCATGTCCCAAAAAGCATCACCGTACTACTCAATACCCAAGATGTTTGGTCACAGCCGTACGGGGTCACCGGACAACCAGAGACATTCCTGATCCGCCCGAATGGTACGATCGCATACCATTTGATTGGCCCACTCACGGAACCACAAATGGTTCGACTCGCACAGTTAAGTGGAATGAAGAAGTAACCGATACAGATTGGAGTGATGACATGGGATCCCATCCCACTTTGTGGCTCGCGTTTGCAGCAGGCTTTCTATCCTTTATTTCACCGTGCGTGCTCCCGCTCTATCCGTCCTACATCTCCTATATCTCCGGGGTCACGTTTGCGGGCGGCGAGAGTCAGACCCTGGGTCATCGCATGAAGGCACTGGCACATACCTTTTTCTTCGTACTCGGATTTGCCATCATTTTCTTTTCCTTGGGGATGTCCGCCACGTTGCTGGGGCAAGTCTTTATCGACTATCGCGATGTCATTCGCGTCGTGGGTGGCATCATCGTGATCGTCATGGGTTTGACCCTGACAGGACTTGTCAAACTCAAATGGCTGATGATGGAACGCAAATGGGAGTACCGGGGTAAAAAAGCAGGTTACATCACCTCTGTGCTCATTGGCATCAGTTTTGCGGCCGGGTGGACCCCTTGTATTGGTCCCATCCTGGCTTCCGTCCTGGTTCTGACAGCCACACAGTCGACCTTCGGCGTAGCCTTGATTCTTGCCTACATTGTCGGCTTCGCCATTCCGTTTTTTATTCTTGCGTTCACCATGGGTTCCGTGCGAAAACTGGCGCGCTATGGAGCCATCTTATCCAAAATCGGTGGATACCTCATGATTTTTATGGGATTCCTGCTTGCCACCAACATGATGTCGAAAATCACCATCTGGTTAATCCAATTATACGGTGGGTTCACCGGATTTTAAGGTA
>DAHWFY010000086.1 GCA_027336365.1 Bacillota bacterium
CTCACAACTGTATCAAGGATTTTTACCGTCATCAGCACCGAGATCCCCTGGCTAGACAACGGCTGGAATTGTCCTGTGTGGGGGAGTTGCCGGACCGGGCCAGACCTGATGAAACGCTGCGTTTGGCCCTGGAACAGGCTCTGCAGGAGTTGTCTGTGGCGGAGCGGCAGGTGTTTATACTCCGGGGAATTCAGGATAAGACAGGCGCACAGGCGGCAGAAATTTTGGGGTGGTCTGACGCTAAGGTGAGAGTGACTTTACACAGAGCCATGAAAAAACTGCAACGGGTGCTGTCCATGGATGAACGGATTGGGGGTGTATGGGGTTCAAGGGATGAGCCCGGTGCAGGAGATTGCCCTGCAGATGGGGGAGATTTACATCCTCGCGGTGGCAGGTGGCGGGCAGTAACCCACCACCACGTGTCGGCATAGCACGAAATGCGCCGCTCAAACAAGTACGCCAGACGAAGTCCCAACATCATCCGTCATTCGTCAGTAGCTGCAATTCTCATGGCCAGGCCGGTGAGAAAGGACAAAATCAAGTGTCCTGCCACGCGCACCGTCAAATCCCGGAAGTCTTGACTGGGGTCTGCGCACACCAGGTCCATGGCCACAACGCCAGGGGTTCTGCCCAGGGTTTCCAAGGCCTCGAAGGCTTGCCAGAAGCTCAAGCCGCCGGGGCTGGGGGCGGGAACTCCGGGGACCACCGCCTGGTCCAGAACATCCATGTCAAAGCTGACATACACGCCGGAGGTGCCTTGGCTGGCAATGTCCAGAGCCTGCTGTAACACCGCATCCAGCCCGCTGTGGTAGACCTCGCGGGCAGAGATGACGGTTACTCCCTGTTGGCGGACGTACGTGTGATAGGCCTTGGCGTTGACAAAGTCACGCAGGCCGATTTGCACCAGGTTGGCTCCTTGGATGCGGCCGGATTCCAACAGAGTGCGAAAGGGAGTGCCATTGTGGGGACCTCCGTCTGTCAGATTGCGCACATCGTGGTGAGCGTCGAAGTGGACAATCCCCAGGGACCTGCCCGAGCCGTTTATCCAACCGGATACGGCCGCTGCCGTAATGGAGTGGTCCCCTCCCAGCACCACGAGAGGTTTTTCGTATTGGCTGGCGTAAGCCTGAACGGCCCCAGTGATGTTGGTCTGGCAACGAGTCAGGTCAGTGAGGTGCATGGCGACATTGCCCAGGTCTGCCACTCTCAAGGATTCTTGCAGGTTGAGGCGATGATGTACGCTGTAGGGCGTCAGTGCAGCAAAAACGGCGCGGACGGCATCAGGTAAACGAAATGCCGCAGAGTGGCTGATGGACGTTTTACTCAAGGGAGCCCCCATCAGGGCGCTATCAAAAGACTCAGGGGTTGGATTGGCTTGAAATGGGCCCAACCAGTCCTTCACTTTTGGGTCCAGGTGGTCCCGAAAACCGGTGCTCGGCGGGATGAGCCAGGAGTCGAGAGTCATTTTGCAGCCTCCTTTACCGCTCGCCCATCTTCTACCACTAACAGGCCCCGCTTGTACACCCGTTTGATGTGGTTAATGCCAAAGTGGTAAGGCAGATAGGCCAGTTCCGAGGTTTCCCACACGCACAAATCTCCTTGCCAACCCGCTTCTAAACGACCGATTTGTTCACCGCGGCCAACGGCGTAAGCGGCGTTGCGAGTGACGGCAGTGAGAATTTCCTCGGGGGTCATGCGCAAGCCATTGGCCGCAAAAGCCATGATGAGTTGCAAGGACTCGCTGGGACAACTGCCTGGGTTATAGTCGGTGGCCAGTGCCACCGCCCCGTCGGCTTCATCCAGCAGGAAACGGGCATTCGCGTAATGTCCTCCCAGGTTCCAGGAGGTTCCAGGCAACAGCACTGTAACCACCCCTGCCGCCGCAGCTGAACGCAGGCCTTCGGGAGATGCGGCCACGGCGTGATCGACCGTTACCGCTTGCATCTCTGCGGCCAGTTCGGTGCCCCCCAAGGGTTCAATCTCGTCGGCGTGAAGCTTCAGACCATAGCCAAGGTCCCTGCAGGCCGTCAGGTAGCGTCGACTGTCAGCCACGGAGAATACCCCACGTTCACAAAAAATATCGGCGTATTCCGCCAGGCCAAGGGATTTGACTGCACTTGCCAGGGCAATCATCTGGTCAATGAACTCATCGGACCGTTGCCCGAATTCCGGCGGTAGGGCATGGGGACCCAGAAAAGTGGAAACGAGTTCCACTGGCTGTAATTTATTGAGGGCCTGTGCCACTCGCAATTGTTTTAATTCGGTCTGTCGATTTAAACCGTACCCGCTCTTGGCTTCCACAGTGGTGGTGCCTTGTTCCAACATACGGCGCAAGGACACCAGAGCCTGTGCGGTCAGAGCCTGCTCTGTAGCTGCTTGGGTAGCCCGAACGGTGGACAAAATGCCGCCACCCTGCGCGAGAATGTCCAAGTAGGATACTCCCCGCAATTTCAGGCTCAGTTCCTTTTCCCGCGATCCCGCATGGACCAAGTGGGTGTGTGGATCAATCAAGCCGGGGGTAATCAGCCGGCCATCCGCGTTCCACACCACGGCGGATTTCAAGTGAGCAGATTGTAGATCTGTCATTTTGCCCGCGAAGACAATCTTGCCAGCGGCTACCGCCACAGCGCCTTTTTCAATGAACTCCACCTGCTGCATCGTCCGTCCCCGCCGCGGTCCGGTGCCACCAGCCAAGGTGGCCAGTTTTGCGTGTGTAATCAGCAAATCCACTTGTGGATTCAACATGATTCCTCCATATTATTGCCCAGTCTCTCGCCACATACGCTAACGGAAATGAGAACGAATGTCCCTGGCTGTCTTTGTCCTACAACGGGAAGATCTTGTTGTGCTGGCTGCTAGAGGTTGTCCGGAAAGGGATCAGAACTTCCCGACGTGTTGCTGCGTCGTCGCTCAAAATGCTCCCTCACGGGCCGAACACGTACGGCACGGGGCTGACCCCGGGCTAAACGCTCCCCACTGGGGAGCAGACCCTATGCGCATTTTGGGCTAACCTCCTGGCACTGCTTGGGTCTGACCAGACCCCTTTTCGGACACGCACTTTTTGCTTCACTTTTTTGCGGAGATTTCATTTTCACCGTGGTGGAGTGAAGAACTGGCCAATTGGTTTTTTCCTCGACGTTTAGCGTGATATAGCAAAGCGTCTGTCATTTGAAAGACGGTATCTGCGGTATCGTAGGGCCGCAATTGATGCAAACCAATACTGACAGTCACTTGGCCCTCGATTTCAGGCAGATTTAGTTGGGAAATTTCAGTTCTCAGACGTTCCGCGATGGTCTCTGCTCTTTGAAAATCGGTGTCTATCAAGAGAGCGGCAAATTCATCTCCACCATAACGAGAAACGAAATCCTGAGACCGCAGTCCGCGTTGAATGGCCTGGGCAACCGCTTGTAACACCGCGTTGCCAGCCAGGTGGCCAAATCGGTCATTAATCTGTTTAAAATCATCAATGTCCATCAACAACAGGTGAACACGGCTGCCCTGCAGGTGTTGTAGCACTTCCTGAATAAACTGTTGAAAAGCGTTTTGATTATACAATCCCGTGAGCGCATCGGTTTTGGCGGCCCGTTCTGCGAGAACGGTTTGTACCTGAAGTTTCATTAAAGTATCCATGGTATCGTTCAAGTGGTGCAACAGTTCTAAACTTCGCTGCATAATTCCACGCACCAGCGCGGCACCCATAATCAGTAAGCCCATAGACGTTACGAGGCCAGTCGGGTCTCCGCGCAGGTCCGGATCTAACAATGCGGTGGTCAAGAGTAAAACAAGGCTTATTCCGGTAATCCACATGAGACGCACAGTGCGAAAGTAAAAAGCGCTAATCATAATCGGCAAGATCATGGAAATACGCAGCACTTGCACAGAAGGATGGGCCACCAATAGTGTTTCAGCGATGAATATGGCAGTGATTGGAGTGAACTTATCCATAAGATGAGAAAATTTTCGAGATAAGATTTCCGTGAGCAGAGTGATGACAAACAAGGTTCCCGTAGGGAGTAAAACGTAGCGGAGCAAGTAATACGGGTGTGGAACACGAGTGAAAAATAAATTGGTTAGTTCTAAAACGAGGGAGGCGAAGGTGGCCCACCAGTAAAAATTCAGAATTTGGCGGTTCCATTTGTGAACGTTAAACTGGATCTCTGTCTGAATCACAAGCCAACCCGCCATTCTTTATGTCTGCCCGTCCTAACTCCTTGACCATTGTCATCTCTGGTGGTGGCCTGTACCACGCAAGTTTCGGACTTGCACTGATGAAAGGATATATTCACGTGCCTGGTTTTTTCAATTCATAGTGTACCCCAAAGGCGGTGGCAGAGTGAAGTTCTCTGCGGTCTGCGTGGAGGGAATCTCCACTGAGTTGTCAGATCGCTTATGTGCCTAAACCTACCGCGGTTCATATTGACAAAGTGAATCGAAATGGTTATTCTTGAACTCACGGGGCGTTAATCGTAATTGATACGGTTAACGCTCGGAACTTGTTTGGGGGGTGGCACAGGATGTCGACACAGGTTGCAGCAACTCCGGCTCGGTCCATGTACGCGCGCGGAGTTTGGACGTTTGGTAGTACCCATTTTCTCAATGACCTGATGACGACAGGCATTGTTCCGGCTCTCTTACCCTTGTACAAGGCGGCTTTTCATCTGAATTATTTGCAGGCAAGCCTGATAGTCCTAGTTTCCTACTTGACTTCTTCCATTATGCAGCCTGTGCTGGGCATATGGACGGATCGCAAGTCCTTGGTGTGGCTGTTGCCGTTGGGAGTGTTCTTGTCTAACCTGGCCTTGGCTTTAACGGGGGCAGCGCCATCGTATATCTGGGTGCTCATTTTGGTAGGACTGTCCGGCTTGGGCTCGGCCGCGTTTCATCCCGAGGCTGCCCGGGGCACTTACTTTGCCTCCGGCACTTCGCGGGGACTGGCCCAGGCAATCTTTCAGGTGGGGGGCAACTCCGGACAAGCAGTGGGGCCTCTGCTGATTCCTTTATTTTTGTTGCACACCGGAATTCACGGTTTACTCTGGTTGCTTGTACTGGCCGTGGTGGCCATATTTTTGGCAGGTCAAATTGTGCCCTGGTATCGGGACGAGGTGCGGTCCCATCAAAAGACGGTTCGGCAGATTCAGGGGGACAATCGCTGGGGTGGAATGATTCTGCTGGTTTTGATCATCATTTTGCGTTCCTGGTCACAAATTGGCGTTGCGGCATTTCTGCCCTTCATTTTGCAAAGGCAGATGTCCCTGGGTTCGGCGGAGATTGTGGACTTTATTTTCCTGGGTGCGGGTGCTGTGGGAACATTTCTTGGCGGTATGGTGTCAGATCGGATGAGCAAAAAGTCTGTGATTTTAACCTCTCTCGTGGGCGCGATTCCCTTTGCACTAATGTTGCCGCATGTGCACAGTGATTGGGCAACGGCAGTGGTGCTGCTGTTGTTTGGTTTCTTTGTTCTGTCGTCTTTTGCTGTGACGGTAGTTTATGCACAAATGTTGTTGCCGCGTAACCTGGCCCTGGCCTCTGGGTTGAACATCGGGTTTGGGGTGGGCGCCGGTGGGATTGGCGCCATGGTGTTGGGAGCGGTATCGGACCATTACGGGGTGGGGGTGGTATTTCAAATTCTGTCCGTGCTGCCCTTGTTTGCAGCCGCTCTGGCTGTATTCTTGCCTCGTGACAAACGGGGGGGCAGTTGGATGAGCCGGGGCAAACGCCCTTCTATGGATTCTTGACGCAGCTCATCAAATTCTCATAGTACGATGAAGTACGTATCCGAAACTTCCATGGCTTAGCGGTCACCGTCAGAAATGAAAATGGGCAAAGGGTCAGGACGAGCTGTTTTCGGATAAAATTCGCCATTACCTAGAAAGGATTATGGTTTTTTGCGGAAATCGCTGGGAGAACGTCCCACATAGGCACGAAATGACTTACTGAAGTAGTTGGGGTCTTGATAGCCCACACGGTAGACCACATCGGCTACTGTCAAACTTGCGTCGGCCAGCAGTACCATGGCCCGTTCCATGCGAGCCTTTTTGATGAATCCGGTGAGGGTGCCACCAGTATCCTTGCGGAACAGGTGGCTCATGTAAAAGGAGCTCACGGCACAGTGGTTGGCCACAACATCTAAGGATAAGTCATCCTCCAGGTGGCCTGAAATGTACTGCACCGCTCTGGCCACAGTCTGGGACCGGTGCTGTTCTGCTGCTCTGTCCATGTGTTCCACGAAGGCCAAGCCGTGGGCGTTTATCCAGACCAACAGGCTGGCATTGTCCGGTACTTGCAACAAGTCCGCCAAAACTCGGATGTCTTCCAATTGTGAGGAGTTGCCGGGGATTCCCTCTTCCCTGGCCTTATGAACCAAAGAAACGAGGCGCTCCAATAAAATCCGTTTGTCTTCTTCCAGGCCGCTCATCCCCTTGCGGCGATGGGACTGGCGCAATTCTGAAAGGACGTGCCGAACTCCCCGTACCTCGGCCTCGAAGGATGTTTCCGCGCCAGGTTCCTGGGCTTCTTGCGCCAAGGTATCCAGGTCATCCACATGTACCACCGGGCGTGTGACTTGCATCCCCCGCAGTGCGGCCATGCGCGCAGCCTTCACCGCTCCGGACAGTTGGCTCGGGTTTTCCACGGGGCAGGCCAGACCGAGGGAAATACGTACACCCATGGGCAGAGTCACCCCTTGCACCCAAGCGGCAACCTGTTGCATGCTGCCGACTTTATCCATGCCTTCCTCACAGACCCGTAACACTAGGCACTCGTTTTCCTCTTGCCAGTGGGACAAGGTGCCGGATCCGTACTGGCCAATATGGGTAAGGATTTGCGCTCTGAGCGCAAATTTTTGCTTGTCGGCCAATTGAATTCTGGAATCTGGAGTGTCCAAACGCAGGCACAACACCCAATTGGGAGACTGCGCTAAACCGAGGGCCTCCAGCCAATGCCAAAACTGCAAAGGACTGTGCAGTTCTGCCAAAGCCACTTGGTGAACAAAGCGGTCTACCAACAGCGCTCGGGTATCCGGCAAAATCCAGGATATATCCAGATGGGGCGGGATGGGTGTGAAAGAGTTCGGGGTGTGGTGGACGGGCCCGTCTGTCATGACGGTTCATCTCCGTGCCATTGAGTCAAGGTATCTTGTGCAGCAGAATATCCAGCCTGTGCGTAACGGAGTACGCCCAGATGCAGTTCACCCAACAGTGTTTGACGAGCCCGTTTGGCACTGGCCGGGGAGCCGTCCACCACGACGGTCATTCCCGCGTGCATAGAGTAACCAATCCCCACTCCACCCCCTTGTTGCAACGACACCAAGGTAGCGCCTGTGGCAACCGTGAGCAGAGCGTTGAGTACGGGCCAATCAGCGATGGCGTCTGACCCGTCTGGCATGCCCTCCGTTTCCCGGTGGGGAGAGGCCATGGTGGCGCCAGCAAAGTGGTCTCTGGTGATGGCCAGCGGTGCGCGCAACACGCCTTCCCGCACTCCTGAGATTAGAAATTCCAGCAAACTCGCCTGTTGATCCCGACTCAACCAAGCGGATCGAGCCGGTAATCCCTGGAAGTGCACGCGTTCTTCCGCCCACTGAAGCCAGGTGGTGAGGCGCTCATCTTCACGGTAGTGGTCCAAGAGCCATCGGTCAATGAGGTAGATGTCTCCCACATCTCCGGATAAAGCCACCCAACGTAAGGGGGTGATTCCCACACACAGTAGGTCCCTGGCAAAGAGGGTGACAAATGAGGGGAGCTGGGTGGCCTCGGGAACACCCGCCTGCGCAGCTTGTCCCCGTAGGTGGTTGCCATACTCGAACACCACAGCACCTGCAGCCGCCATTTGCAGCATGGCCTTGGCGTGTCGGCGAACGGTCTCCCTGGCCGCCGCAAGGTAGGATTGGGGATTGTGGACTCGCAGGTGTCTGGATTCGGCCAACGACATGCCTGCAGGCACATAGCCACCCAACAGGTCATGAGCCGAGGTCTGGTCTGTCACGATGTCGGGGTGGACGTCAGCGTGGGCCATGGCTTCGTACACATCTGCCGCATTGCCCACCAATCCAATGGTTCGAGACTGGCCTGTGGACATGGCTTCCTTAGCTAACTGAAGGGCCAGCTGCAAGTCTTCCGTGGCCGCCTGGATGTGGTTGGTTTCTAGGCGTCGGCGAACTTTGTCTGGGTCAGCCTCCACTACAATGGCAACGCCCCCGTTCATTTCCACAGCCAAAGGCTGTGCGCAGCCCATGCCACCCAGTCCACTGGTCAGCACCAGCCGTCCGTTCAAGGTGCCATGGAAATGGCGTTTTGCCACTTGCCACAAGGTCTCAAAGGTGGCTTGGAGAATACCTTGGGCGCCAATGTACGCCCAAGAGGCGGCGGTGGACTGACCGAACAGAGTGAGATTCTTTTGTTCGAGGACGCGAAACTCATGCCAATTGGACCAATGGGGCACCAGCATGGCGGTGGACATCAGCACGCGAGGAGCCGTTTGGTGAGTGGGGAATACTCCTACAGGACGACCGGACTGAACCAGCAGAGTTTCGTCCTCCTGCAAGGTGGTGAGTCGATGCAACAATTCTTGTAAGGCGGCCTCATCTCGCACCGCCTTGCCGTTGCCATAGACGACGAACTCGCACGGATTTTCCGCGAGGTCCAGAGACAGGGAATTGAGCAGCAGGCGATAAATCCCCTCTTGGGGCCAACTCAGGCACTGCATGGGAATGTCCGTATGCAGGCCAGTGGGTAAACTGGGTAGTCGCATTCCACATGTCTCCTCACAACCCCACCCATGGGGACAGAGTGGCAACATCTTACCCATTCCCAGCAATCGCTTACAGCGACGTAACGATTCCTTCAACGTTACCATGATTGTGTCACGGAAGTCAGGCGGGTGCAACACGAGACCCTGGGGAGGTTGCGTGAGAATGGGACACTCGCAGTCTGGAAGGCTATTTAACAGCATGAAAACACAAAATCATCGGAGGCGATGCAAGTGACTGACTTTAAGCGGCACACGGGGATTCAAGCACCCACGGGTGCGGACCTGCACTGTCGAGGCTGGGGGCAGGAAGGGGCACTGCGCATGTTGATGAACAACTTGGACGAGCGCGTGGGGGAGAACCCAGCCCAGCTTATTGTCTATGGGGGTAGAGGGAAAGCGGCCAGGTCCTGGGAGGCGTATGACAAGATTGTCGAGGCTCTGCTGTCATTGGGGAACGACGAAACCCTGATGATTCAGTCCGGCAAGCCGGTGGCTGTGTTCAAGACCCAACCCACGGCTCCACGGGTATTGATTGCCAACGCCAATCTCGTGGGTAAGTGGGCTAATCTGGAGGAATTCAATAATTTGGAACAAATGGGGTTGACCATGTTTGGCCAGATGACCGCAGGTTCTTGGATTTACATTGGCACACAAGGGGTGATTCAGGGGACTTACGAGAGTCTGGCGGCCTTGTCTGACAAGTACTTTGATGGGAGTTTGCGCCACCGGATGTACGTGACTGCCGGATTGGGCGGAATGGGTGGGGCTCAGCCACTGGCTGCCAAGATGCTGGATGGGGTGGCTTTAATTGCCGAAATTGACGCCCATCGCATTCAGCGACGCTTGGATTCCGGCTATTTGGACGTGGCGGAAGAAAGTATTCCACAGGCGGTGGCCGTGGCCCTGAAGGCCAAGGCGGACGGCCAGACGCTGACCGTGGGGGTGCATTGCCATGCCAATGAGTTGTTGCAGTATCTGCTGGATGAAAATATCGTTCCAGATGTGTTGTCTGATCAAACTGCGGCACACGACCCCTTAGTGGGGTATATTCCCGATGGCTATGATGTGGCTGAGGCTGCCAAATTGCGCCAGCAAGACCCAACCCGTTACTTGCAACTGGCACGCACCTCCATTGCCAGGCATGTGGAGCGGATGTTGGGGTTACAGCGCAGAGGGGCACAGACGTTTGACTATGGAAACAACATCCGTCGTGAGGCGTTTGACCAGGGTGTTCAGGACGCGTTTGAAATTCAGGGATATGTGCCCGCCTATATCCGCGACTTGTTCAGCCAAGGCAAAGGGCCCTTTCGTTGGGCGGTATTGTCGGGCAAACCGGAGGAAATTTACCGTTTAGACGACCTGGCCCTGCAAATGTTTGGGGACAACATGCTACTTCGTCGCTGGCTGACGTTGGCACGCAAGCACATCCAGTTTCAGGGTCTGCCTGCCCGCATTGCCTACATGGGACAGGGGGAGCGCGATGCCTTTGCCTTGAAGGTCAATGAGTGGGTGGCTACTGGGGAACTGAGCGCCCCCGTGGTGTTTGGTCGGGACCATCACGACACCGGATCGGTCGCGTCGCCTTACAGGGAAACGGAAGGGATGCAGGACGGGTCTGATGCGATTGCCGACTGGCCGATTCTCAACGCCTTGTTGAATGTGGCGTCAGGGGCGCACTGGGTGGCTTTTCACCACGGTGGCGGCACAGGGATTGGCTATTCTTTGCATGCTGGAGCCAACACCGTGGCAGACGGCTCGGAGGACAGCGCGGGGCGGTTGGCGCGGGTGTTGTGGAATGACCCTGGACTGGGCGTGGTGCGCCACGCGGACGCCGGATACGAGCTGGCAGAAAAAACGCTGGCAGCGCATGCAAATCGGATTCGGACACCCTTGCTAGGGGGGAATGCCGCGAAGAAATCTTAAGTTGATGGGGAGAATAACCATCCGGTTATTTTAACCATAATCTTGTACCCCGCAGGGGCATGAGGGTTTAGGGTGAACAGGGGCGGGAAAAGGGCTGGGGATTCTCGCCCCTGGATGACTGAGGTCTAGATTTTGCGCATGCCAGGAACCACAATCAAGGGGAGGCGTACAGAGGTATGTCCGCGATACAGATGGAACATCACAGCATTGATTACATTCCCGAGACGGAACGCCATGGCAAGGCACGCAGCTTGTTTGGCATCTGGTTTTCCGCCAACGCGCAAGTCACTACAATTGTGACCGGAGCCTTGGCCATCATTCTTGGATTGAATCTGTGGGGAGCCATTTTAGCCATCATTTTGGGGAACTTGGTGGGTGGAATTTTTATGGCCTATCACTCCGCCCAGGGCCCTAAACTTGGCGTACCCCAGATGATTCAGAGCCGTGCTCAGTTTGGCGTCATGGGGGCCGTTTTGCCGTTGATTTTAGTGGTGGTGATGTATATTGGCTTTTTCTCCACCAGTGCTATTTTGGGGGCACAGGCGTTATCTAATGCAGTCAACTTGCCGCAAGACCTGAGCCTTGTGATTGTCAACCTGTTGGCAGTTTTGTTGGTTATTTTTGGATATGACTTTATTCACAAATTTGAGAACATTGTCTCTTATCTGTTCTTACTCCTGTTTGTTTATCTCACCATTCGCTTGTTGCAGCAACCTATTCCTGCTGGTACACACTTA
>DAHWFY010000087.1 GCA_027336365.1 Bacillota bacterium
GCCGAACTCAAGGCTCGGTTGACGGCCATCACCCGTCGGCCGACGCAGTATCCGCAGTCAGAAGTTCTGCGGATAAGGAATATTGAACTGTGTCCAGAAACACGTGAAGTGCGCCGAGACGGCGTACTTTTGGCCTTTTCCCACAAAGAGTTTGCAGTTTTAGAACTCCTGTTGCGCAACGCCAATCACGTCTTAACCCGAGACACCCTCCTGGACAGGGTGTGGGGCACAGAATTTGAATCAAACGCCAATGTGGTGGATGTGGTGATTGCCCGTATTCGCATCAAATTGGGCGACTCGAAACGGGGACGCAGTCTCATTCAGACGGTTCGTGGAGTCGGTTACAGGGTACAACCATGAGAGAGTCCATCCGGCCGAATGAACGCCGTCTGCTTCGCGTCCTGCAAGTTCGATTAATTCTGTTATACCTAGCGGCATTTCTTACCTTTGAGGTCCTGCTCAGTGGAGCCAGCTACTATGTGTTGCGTCAGCACATGATGACGCTCGCCTTCACCACGATTGAACACGAATGGCAACAAAAAACCCCACAGGCTGTCGACAAGTTGCTCTCCAGTCAGTTCATAGGACAAATCCCACGCGTGGGCCGCAGCCCCCTCGTTCCCCTTCCTTCCTCCAATAACCAGGTGGAACTGGTGGCCACTTGGTTGGTGTCCAAGTCTGGACAGGTCATTACCCGAGACATGGTCCTGGCCAATAGCAAAAATTCAATTTATCCTTTATTTACCAGATTAATTGAAAACCACATCGTCAACTCCTTTGCTGATGGATGGTCTGTACAGCGCATCGAACAGACTCGCGTGCTGGTGGGGATACACCCCATCAGGAACTCCGGAACCCTCCTGGGTTTTTTTATCACGGCCTACTCTCTGCAACCCCTGCGGGAAACCATGCATACCCTGCTGGCAGTGGACGTTGAACTGGGACTGGGCAGCATCCTACTGCTCCTGCCCTTAACCTATCTTTTATCTCGCCGTTCTGTAAGCCCCATTCGTGGTGCTCTACGGCGTCAGCGTGACTTTGTGAATGACGCCGCCCACGAATTGCGCACCCCGCTCTCCATTCTGCGAGGAACCCTGGAACTGGCTCGCACCGAGGTGGATTCACACGAGTTGCAGGAGGCGATGGACGAAAGCTTGGAGCAGACGGACTACCTGACACGTCTGGTGGGAGACCTGTCCACTCTGGCTCGAATTGAATCCGGATCTACACTGGCCGACATCCAACCCGTGGACGTAGCTCAAATTCTTCGCCAGGCAACAGAGCAGGTATCTCGATTGACCGACAGTAAAAACATTCTCTGGACCTGCACGGGCTGTCAGGAATCCTTAATTCTGTCTGGCGATCCGATGCGTCTGCGGGAGTTGTTCCTCATTCTCCTGGATAACGCGGTCAAGTACAATCGCCCCGGAGGTCAGGTCAGTGTGACTCTGCGGCGGGAATGGCGGTCTGCAATCATTCAAGTGGCAGACACCGGAATTGGCATTCCTCCGGCAGATCTGCCCCACATCTTTGACCGTTTCTACCGCTCGGACGTTGCATCCCACCGCGCTCCCGGCAGCGGTATTGGCTTAGCCATTGCCGCCTCCATCATCACAGTGCACAAAGGACATATGGATGTCCACAGCACCCTCAACCAAGGAACCACCTTCACCGTTCGCTTGCCCCGCCACTCCGTCCGTCCCCGTGACCCAAACCTGTAACCAGAACTATAACACCTGAGCCCGTCCCTTATATACCAGACCTCGGTGAGCGTCAATGGTGACCCATTCCCCATTAGCAATCTGTGTCACCGCTCCCGTGGCACCCACGATGACCGGCTTGCCTAAACTCAACCCCACCACTGCAGCGTGGGAGGTCAAGCCCCCTTCCTCGGTGATGATGGCGGCTGCTTTTTCCATGGCTGGAACCAGGTCTTTATCAGTGGCCCGAGTGACCATCACATCCCCGGCCTGTACCCGAGTCAAGAGCGCGGTACCCGCCGCAAAGACCACGGCGCGTCCACTCACGGCCCCTTTTCCAACTCCGGTACCTTGAGCAATCACCTCGCCAATGGTGTGGACCTTTAAGAGATTGGTTGTCCCTTGCTGTCCCACGGGAACTCCCGCAATAATCAGGACCAAATCCCCATGTTCCACGTATCCGGCCTGCAAAGCCTCATGGACCGAAGTCTCCAGCATTTCGTCGGTTGTTTGTACCGGAGAAATCACCACAGGATACACCCCGAAACTGACGCTAAGTCGACGCGCCACTTCGGCTCGTGGAGTCATGGCAATAATCGGTGCATTGGGTCGATGTTTCGACAGCATTCGAGCCGTGTGACCCGACGTAGTGGCCGCCAAAATGGCCTGAATACCCAGCTCGTCCGTCATGGCCTGGGCCGCGTGACCAATGGCATCCGTGACCGTCCGGCCCATCACAGCCACATGACGGTCCACAACCTCATTCGATTGCAATCCTGCCTCAGAACGTAAGGCTATTTGCGCCATGGTACGAACGGCCTCCAACGGATATCGTCCTGCAGCCGTCTCTCCGCTGAGCATCACCGCGTCTGTCCCGTCAAAAATAGCGTTGGCCACGTCTGTGGCCTCCGCCCGAGTGGGACGGGGATTGCGTTGCATGGAATCAAGCATCTGAGTGGCGGTGATGACCGGCTTACCCGCCCGATTGCACAGGGCAATCATTCTTTTTTGCGCCACAGGCACCTCCTCCGTGGGCACCTCCACACCCAGATCCCCCCGTGCCACCATAATGCCATCGGCCACTTCCACAATTTCAGATAGGCGGTCCAGACCCTCTTGTGTCTCGATTTTGGCAAAGATGTCTGCTCGATAGTGATGCTCCTCCAAAATCCTGCGAACCTCCAAAACATCCGCAGCCTTGCGCACGAAAGAAGCGGCAAACAAATCCACCCCTTGTTCGATACCAAACCGCAGGTCTGCCGCGTCTTTCTCCGTCACGCCGGGAATTCGCAGAGTCACCCCAGGGACATTGATGCCCTTGTTGTCTTTTAGGGTTCCCCCATTGGTGACCGTGCAGTGAATGTCGTGTCCCTCCACCCTATCCACCACCAGGCCAATCAGACCATCGTCAATCCGAATGGGTGCCCCCGGGTATACGTCCTCCACCAGACCCGCGTAGGAAATCCAAACCCGTTTTGCGGTACCATACTCCAACGGATCAATGGTCAACACCAAGGTGTCCCCATCTTGCAGTTCTACCGCTCCTCCTTCAATTTTCCCCGTACGAATTTTAGGACCTTTGATATCCAGCATAATGCCGACGTGTTTACCTACCTTGGCGGCCGCGGCGCGAATGTGCCGAATCCTTTCCCCATGCTCCTCATAAGAGCCATGAGAAAAATTCAACCTGGCCACATCCAGTCCGGCCTCTATTAAAGATGCCAACATTTCCGGAGACTCACTGGCAGGACCAATCGTGCAAACAATTTTTGTTCTTCGTCTTTGCAATGAACCACACCGCCTCTAAATAGATATCATTTCCGCCAGTTTGTACAGACTGAAGTCCGGCTCTCGTGGCGTAGTGAACACCGTGTCAAAATCCACTGCGGTCAACACCCCATTGAGGGTTGCCGCCATTTTACCGCTCTCCCCCTGCTGCAGCAATTTCACCGCGTAAGAACCCAGCTTGCTGGCCAGGATGCGGTCATCGGCCGAAGGTGCACCACCTCGCTGAATGTGCCCCAGAACTGTCACGCGCACCTCAAACTGGGTGTGTTCACTCAGATACTTCCCTACCTCCATACCGCGAGCTGCACCTTCGGCCACCACAATAATGGAGTGCTCCTTTCCTCGGGCAGCCCCTCGCTCCAACTTGGCCATCACGTCGTCCATGCTGACGGGCAGCTCAGGAATCAATATGGATTCCGCACCGCCGGCCAGCCCCACGTGCAGGGCGATATCCCCCGCATTGCGTCCCATGACCTCCACCACATAGGTGCGGTCATGAGAAGTCGCGGTATCTCTGATTTTGTCAATCGCATCAATGGCCGTATTGATGGCCGTATCAAAACCAATGGTGCGGTCACAACCGGGAATGTCATTGTCAATGGTTCCTGGAATGCCAATGGTGGCAATGCCTAAACGAGTTAAGGCTTGAGCCCCGCGAAAAGAACCATCCCCGCCAATGATAATCAGCCCCTCAATGCCGTGACTACGCAAAACCTCGGCTGCGCGCGCCTGCCCTTCCGGGGTCTGAAAGTCCTTGGACCGGGCGGTGTACAGAATGGTACCCCCCCGTTGAATGATATCGGCCACTGAGCCCAGGGACATGGGTTCCACTTCGTCTTTCATCAGTCCTCGATATCCTCTACGAATCCCCATGACTTCCATTCCACTGTAAATTGCTGTCCTCACCACGGCTCGAATGGCCGCATTCATCCCCGGCGCGTCCCCACCACTGGTCAATACAGCTATCCTTTTCAACCTCGGTCGCCCTCTTTCTATTCATGACACCGCTCGACGTCCGGCATCTATTTCATCTTATGGTTTACCCACCCTCTGACAGATAAGTCGGGAACTTGTCAAGAAGAGATGGTCCCCTCTCGTTACACATTTTTTGTCCCTGAGGGACGTAACCAGTCCCTATTAATCCTCATCAATCCTCGTCGTCGGACTGAAGCGAATGTAGTGCATGACGAGTCGGCATAGATGCACATGCAAGACCCACCTACCCGCGGCCCGCCCATTAACCAAGGCGCACAGGCCGCGGTATTAGGTGGAAACCTTGTCTACCGACCGTTCAAAATACACTCCCATATCCCTGTACTTATCGTACCTCGCCTGTAGTAGTTCAGCAATAGAAAGTTGCTTCAGTTCAGCTAAGGAGGACACCACCTGATGCTTGACACTTTGAATGGTCTGGGCAGGAGCCTTTTGCGCACCGCCCTCCGGTTCTTTGATGATTCCGTCCGCCACCCCAAGTTCCAACAGGTCCAGAGCGCTAATTCGCATGGTTTCCGCTGCACGAGCAGCTTGGCCAGAATCTTTCCACATGATGGCCGCCGCAGACTCAGGAGCAATGACGGAATACCAAGCGTACTCCAACACGAAAATACGGTCTGTAACTCCCAGGCCCAGTGCTCCGCCACTGCCGCCTTCTCCGGCAACCACGGAAATCGTGGGAGTTTTCAGTCCAGCCATCTCCCGCAGATTGCGAGCAATGGCCTCACTTTGACCTCGTTCCTCGGCAGACATGCCAGGATAAGCGCCAGCCGTGTCAATGAACAACACCACGGGACGATGATACTGCTCCGCCTGTTTCATCAGTCGCAGAGCTTTGCGATACCCCTCAGGATGAGCCATACCAAAGTTGCGATGAATATTTTCCTTAGTGTCTCGCCCTTTTTGGGTCCCGATGACCGTCACAGGTTCCCCGTCCATCAGACCAATCCCACCGACAATGGCGGGATCATCGCGAAAATTACGGTCTCCATGCAACTCTATGAATTCTGAGCATAATCCCTGAATGTAATCCAACGTGGTGGGGCGCCCCGGTTGTCGAGCCACCTGTACTCTCTGCCATGGTGTCAGGGTACTATACACCGAAGACTTTAGCTCCAACAATCGCCGCTCCAGCTTATCAACCTCATCATTTAGGTTCATCCCACTCTCTTGCATGAACTGACGCAATTCCTGAATCTTGCTTTGCAATTCGATAATCGGATGCTCAAATTCCAGTTGTGTCGCCACTGCCTTCCCCCCGCAAACCATGCACACGCAAAATGGTAGTCAAGGTGTCGCGCAGTTGCGCCCGGTGAACCACCTTGTCAACCATGCCGTGTTTCAGCATAAATTCCGCAGTTTGAAAGTCATCCGGAAGGTTCTGCCGAATGGTCTGTTCAATCACCCTGCGGCCTGCAAACCCAAACAAAGCCCCCGGCTCCGCCAGGATGATATCTCCCAAACTGGCAAAGCTAGCGCTCACACCGCCAGTCGTCGGGTGTGTAATTACGGATACAAAGAGCGTCCCTTGCTCTTGGAGACGCTCCAAAGCCGCAGACGTCTTGGCCATCTGCATCAAAGATAAAATCCCCTCTTGCATCCGCGCTCCTCCTGAAGCGGTGAACAAAATCAGAGGAATTCGCAGTTGGCCTGCCTTTTCTATCGCCCGAGTGAGTTTTTCCCCCACCGCTGAACCCATGCTGCCCATGATGAAACGAGCATCCATTACCCCAATGACCACCGGAAAACCGGATATTTTGCCTTGGCCTGTGACAATTCCTTCCGCCAACCCGGACATCTCTTGCGCCTTATGTACCTTATCCATGTAACCTGGAAAACCCAAAGGATCAACGGAGGAAATCCCCGCGTCGAACTCCTCGAAAGTATCGGAATCCAAGGTAAGAGACAGACGGGTGGGTGCATCGACAGAAAAGTGGTGCCCACAGTGAGGACAAGTGTGAGCGTTTTTCTGCAACTCTTTGGCCATCAACAATTCCCCACAGGATTCGCACTTGTTCACCAACCCCTTGGGGATATCCTTTGCCGGTATCTCATTATTGATGGCGGGCACGGGTTCTGCATATTGTTGTCCCAGTGTCGCATATTGCCTTTTCTTAAACAAGTCTCTGTGCACCCCATTCGGCACTCACTGACTTTCAATTCCCAGAACCGGGCTGCGGTCCACCGTTCCGAGAACTATTCCCGACCAATCTGCAGTACATCGCTGAGGATCTCCTGAACCTCGCCCACTTCCCCGTGGGGAATGAGAATTTCAAATTGCTGTTTAGAAATGCGGGATGGTTGGATCTTTACCATAAATCCCTGTTCATTCAACCGATGACGAATGAGTTCGGCTTGTTTTTGCGAGGGTGCAATATAAATAACCGTCCACATGAACTCCATCCCCCAAACCCATTGACAGCGTCCCTCTCTCGAAATATCTCCTGTTGGGACAGTTTGATTTTCTTCCTGCGGCTCGTCGGTCAGACTCTTCATACGAACTGGATGTCCCAATTTTCCGCTGTCTCACCCTTCGGGTGAGACAGCCACATGGGCGACGGTCGTCAACCCATGTGGGCTTCGAAACCTGCATTTCACCATCCGCACTCGCACTCTGGTTTACCTAATGCACCGCAGCCAGACGACGCGTGCGGTCTGCCACTTCTTGTGGATCCACTTTTCGCCTGGCGACGCCACCATCCATCGCCGCCTTGGCCACTGCAGCAGCCACTGCGGGCGCCACGCGTGGATCAAATGCCCCTGGAATAATATAGTCAGGCCGCACCTCACTGTCCTCAATTAGCCCCGAGATGGCATGAGCGGCTGCCACTTTCATATCTTCCGTGATGCTCTTGGCAAAGGTATCTAATGCTCCGCGAAAAATCCCCGGGAATGCCAGGACGTTGTTAATCTGGTTTGGATAGTCTGACCGGCCCGTACCAATAATCCGAGCCCCCACGGCCAAGGCTTCCTCTGGATGAATTTCCGGATCTGGATTGGCCAAGGCGAAAATAATTGGATTTGCATTCATGCTGCGAACCATTTCAGAAGTTAAGGCTCCAGCCACTGACACCCCGACAAATACGTCCGCCCCGACAATGACGTCCGCCAAAGACCCTTGTATGCCTTCTTGATTGGTGTTCTGGGCAATCATCTGTTTCATAGGGTTCATTCCCACCGGACGGTTCCGGTAGATGGCACCCTTCGTGTCGCACATGATAACATTCCGCACACCGGCAGAAAGCAGCAATTTCACCGTGGCAATGCCGGCTGCCCCTGCTCCGTTGGCCACCACGCGAATGTCCTGAATTCGTTTCCCAGTCACTTTGAGAGCATTCAACAAGGCTGCCAAGGTGACGACCGCCGTACCGTGTTGATCATCATGAAAAATCGGAATATCCGTTTCTCGTTTGAGGCGCTCCTCTATCTCAAAACAAGCAGGCGCCGCAATGTCCTCCAAGTTCACACCACCAAACTGGGCGGTCATCAGCTTGACCGTTCGGATAATATCTTCCGTATTCTCCGTGTCCAAGCAAATCGGAAACGCATCCACACCGGCAAAGGTTTTGAATAAAACCGCCTTACCTTCCATGACGGGCAGAGACGCGGCAGAACCAATATTCCCCAGGCCAAGAACCGCCGTCCCGTTCGTCACGATGGCTACCGTATTGCCCTTTGCCGTGTATTCATACACTTTTTCCTTGTCGCGATGAATTTCTTTGCATGGCTCTGCTACGCCTGGTGAGTAAGCGAGGCTCAAATCTTTGGCATTCTCCACTTTTACCTTAGCTTGTACAGCAAGTTTACCCTGGTGAATGCGGTGCAACTCCAAAGCTTCATCCCGCAGTGTCATAATTGCTCTCTCCCTCTCCACGGAGCTTAAAGTGCGTGTCCGAAACCCACATGACCAAATGGCCACCACCGAATAGGGCAACCTGAATCCCAGGCCAAGTAAACGTAGAAAAGAGGACAGAGTTTCGGGCACTCCCAAAAGAGTAGACTGATACCGCCGCCGTTATGGTGGTGAATCGCTATTCTCAGTTGGATTATACCATGTTTTCGCCTCCACCGTCCTGAATTTCCGTAACTCGATGAGGCAAATTGGCACTGGGAAGAAAGTTGTCAGTCATCCAAAGACACCACTTTCTCGTCCTTCCCTATCGTATGCGAATAGCTGGCGGCTCCATGCTCATGAGCAATTCGGGAAGCTGCCGCTGCGGCAACTCCCGCCACCAGATCATCTAGAAATACGTGAATGTGCTCACGGTCTCCGTTAAGACGGCCAAGAATCCCCACTTTAGTCTTGTCCAAATAGCCATAGTTAGTTAAACCAATGGACCCATACACATTGGTGATGGAGAGGGCCAGGATTTCGTCAACTCCATACAGGGGTTCATCCCTTTCCATGATGGCTTGCAAAGGCTGTTCTAAAGCTCCTTTCTCCGCCAACATGTCCAGAGCAACTCCGGTCAAAATGGCATGTTGAACCTCCCGTTTGCCCAAAACCCGAAGAATATTCTCCTGGCAGTCTGCCAAGGTCAACTCTGGATGATAATGTTTTTGCAGGTCCAGTACAATTTCCGCAATGTCATCCACCGTTACACCGCGCAAAGCCAGCAATTGAATGACCTCTTCCTCCACGCTCATCCATCTTCTTTCACAGAGGGTCACTTCCATACTTTACTCTAATTCCCATACTTTACTCTCATTTCTACACTTTACTCTCTATTCAACGTTCCTTTTTCGCTTGTCGGCATACTCCCCAATTTAGCATTACCAATTCCAACAAATTCCTCTAAAACACGAATCAACTCCGCAGAAGGAGTCACACTCCATCGCTCGGGTAGCAGACGCAGGCGACGACGGCTTTGTTCATAGAGGGCCACCCGAACGGACCCGGGATGAGCACCGAGAGTTTGCTGCACTCGCCGCAGCAGCTGACTCTGTCCCGTCCCTTGTGTGTAGCGAACAAAAAACAGGGGTTGTTCCTCCATTTGTAAGCCCAGACCGCTTGCCAATCCATCCGCCTGAGCCTGGGTGTAAGCCTCCGTCAAGACTTGGGTAGCCGCCTGTAGACTCAACGGGTGAGGTAAAAAGTCCGCCAGCGCCCCGGCGGCCAGCAACCCTTCCACTGCCTTGCGGTTACAGGTACGAGGATTGATTCTACGCAAGAAATCCACCAGAGAACGAAAGGGGCCGTCCTCCCGGGCTGTCAGGATTGCTTCCACCGCTCCCCGGCCCACATTGCGCACGGTCAATAATCCGGAGCGGATGGCTCCTGGCTCTTCCACCTGATACCCTGTATGGCTGTACTGTATGCTGGGAGGCCGTATCTCAATGCCATGCTGACGAGCATCCCGTTCATACTCTGTCGTCTTGCGCTCATCCCCCATGGCAAAAGACAACAAGGCCGCTAAAAATTCAGGCAGATGGTGTGCCCGTAAATAAGCGGTGCGAAAAGCCAAAACCGCGTAAGCAGCCGCATGGGAACGGTTAAAACCATAATCGGCAAACCGCACAATCAGGTCATAGACTCCTTGTGCGGTTGCTTCATCGTATCCATTCTGCAAACAACCGGTGACAAACTGTTCCCGCTTGGCATCGAGAATTTCCCGTTTTTTCTTGCCCACCGCCCGCCGTAACAAGTCGGCTTGTCCCAGAGAAAAACCGGCCATATTTGCGGCAATCTGCATAATTTGCTCCTGATACACAATGACTCCATACGTGTTCGACAAAATAGGTGCTAAATCCGGATGAGGATAATGAATAGGGGTACGTCCGTGTTTGGCAGCGATAAAAGCCGGAATGTTTTCCATGGGACCCGGACGGTACAGAGAAATGACCGCAATCAGATCCTCTAACCCTGTCGGCTGCAAGTCTCGTAAAACCCGACGCACACCACTGGACTCCAGTTGAAAGCAACCCCCGTTTCACCCCGCGCAAGCATTTGGTAAGTTTCCGCATCCGCACCGGAAACTCGCCGCCAATCGATTTCGCTCCCTGTGTTTTGCTGGACCGCCGCCACTGTCGTATCTATCAGGCTGAGCGTACGTAGACCGAGAAAATCCATTTTGATGAGTCCCAGTTGCTCCAGGTCCTCCATTGCCAACTGGGTGACAAATACTCCCTCCGTGCCCGGCTGCAGCGGGACCAAATCCGTCAAAGGACAGGGGGCAATGACCACACCCGCAGCATGAGTGGAAGTGTGGCGAGGCAGCCCCTCCAGCCGCTCCGCCGTTTGCCAAAGGTGATGAGCTGCCTCCCCGCCCTCCGTCAACCGTCGAGAGATTTCCGGGACCTCTTGCAGAGCGGCTGCTAAAGTCACGCCTGACCCGGAAGGAATCAGCCGAGCCAAGGTGTCCACCAACTCGGCACGGACTTGCAAAACTCGCCCCGCATCCCGCAGGGCGGCCTTTGCCGCCAAAGTACCAAAAGTGCCGATTTGCGCCACGTGGTCCAAACCGTAGCGCTCGGACACATACTGGATGACCTCCCCCCGCCGCTCAAACTCGAAGTCGATGTCAATATCCGGCCAATTGACTCGCTCCGGGTTGAGAAAACGTTCGAACAACAGTTTGTGTTCAAGTGGGTCCACATCGGTAATCCTCAGGGCATAAGCCACCAGACTGCCTGCCGCAGACCCTCGCCCAGGTCCGACAGATATCCTGTGTTTGTGCGCAAAACGAACGTAATCTGCCACCACCAAGAAATAGTCCGCAAAATCCATCTTCTCAATGACTCGTAGTTCGTACTCTAACCGCTCCGTTACCTGCGCAGTCAATTCCCCGTAACGCTGTCGAGCACCTGCTTGGGCGGCTC
>DAHWFY010000088.1 GCA_027336365.1 Bacillota bacterium
TAGACCGTCATGCCGCTGATAGCGGCACCAACAGGGGATGCAAATCCGCTTCCTCGTACTACTATTTTCTATGTCGTCTTTCCCAATGGCTCAGCGAGCGAGAGTCCATGCGAATGGACGTGAAAGTGACCGCCATGGGGGTCTTTCTCCCTGAAGCATGCCTGAAGTGAAGGCCAAAAGAGTCAGTGGAGGACCGTTGCATATCTGTAACGGCGGGATTACAATAGTCCCGTAGGTTGTTTTGAAGTAGTTGGGACACATTTTGTTCAGTAGGGACGAAGTAAGTCCCGAGAGGATGATGGTCAGTGGAGGCCGTGAATCTCGGTGTCGCCCGGCGGATTGTTCCTGAGTTGTTGGACACCCTGCGTGCTCGGGCGCGGGTTTTGCAACGTATTCGCCTGTTGCAACCCATCGGTCGTCGCGCGTTGGCGATGGAAATGGGGCTGACGGAACGGGTCCTCAGGGCGGAAGTGGACTTTTTGCGAGAGCAGGGACTGGTGATGGCTGCCGCGGCAGGCATGTCCCTTTCGGACGAGGGGAATGCTTTGCTCGAGGAACTTGAGCCATTGCTGGCTTCTATTGAAGGCCGCGCCGAGTTGGCCATCGCCTTGGCACGGGTGCTTGCCATTCCAACCGTCATTGTGGTGTCCGGCAACAGTGACCGAGAGGACTGGGTGAAGAACACACTGGGTTTGGCGGCGGCCCGGTATCTGCGCTTTACCTTGCAGGCCAGCGATGTCCTAGCCGTCACTGGGGGAAGCACAATGGCAGCGGTGGCCCGCATGATGCCAGACAAGGGATTGCCCATGCCCATAGAAGTGGTACCTGCCCGCGGTGGCATGGGTGAAGAGGTCGCTCTCCAGGCCAACACCATTGCCGAGCACTTGGCGGGGCACCTGGGCGGTCGGTCCATCATGCTTCATGTACCCGATCGATTGGCTGAGGGTACTTTACAACAGTTGATGCATGAACCCTTGGTGGAACAGAGCCTAGCTGAGGTGAGGCGGACCACGGTGGTGATCCACGGTCTAGGCGATGCCATTCAAATGGCCCTTCGGCGACAGCTTTCTAGTGAAGAGACGGAAATGCTCAGACAACGTCGTGCGGTTGCGGAGGCCTTTGGGTACTATTTTAATCCTGAGGGAGAGATTGTGTACTCCATGACCACGGTGGGATTGCGCCTGACAGATTTGGCCGATTTGCGGCTGGTGGTTGCGGTGGCCGGGGGAGACAGCAAGGCTCCGGCCATTGCGGCCTGTGCCAAAGCTTACCGGATGGATGTTTTGGTGACTGACGAGGGAGCGGCAAAAGCTCTATTGTCTGGCGTGAGCGCACAGGCAGAGACTTCTGCCACTCAGGCACTGTATCCGGTTCATGTTTGAGGATTAGGCCTTCATGCCGCTGATAGCGGCACCAGTAAGAAAAGTAAATCCACGCAACTGTATTTGCTGAATAAAGTTGAGTTGTCTGGAGATCTCAATTCAGAGGATGAGGCACAAGAGCAAGTACACTTCAGTCGGCAGGGATGAGATGCGTTCCCTGAACAACTTTTTGGAGGGGTATTCCATGGTACGAGTAGGGATTAATGGTTTTGGGCGCATTGGGCGAAATGTTTTTCGGGCGGCAATGGGCCGTACGGACATGGAGATTGTCGCAGTAAACGACCTGACAGATGCACATACCTTGGCCATGCTACTGAAGTACGATTCAGTGCATGGACGGCTGAATGCGGAGGTCCGCGCCGAGGAGAATGCCATCGTGGTGGACGGCAAGCGGATTCAGGTGCTGGCTGAGACGGACCCGGGCAAGCTGCCTTGGGCTAAGTTGGGCGTGGAATTGGTTATTGAGTCCACGGGTAGGTTTACCAAGAAGGAACAGGCTGAACTGCACATCACGCAAGGAGGGGCGAAAAAGGTCATCATTTCTGCTCCGGCCAAGGGAGAAGACATCACCTTGGTGATGGGTGTGAATGATGGAGCGTATGACCCGTCCCAGCACAACGTCATTTCCAACGCCTCTTGCACCACCAACTGTCTGGCGCCTCTAGCGAAGGCGGTGGACGATGCTTTCGGTATTGTCCGCGGTCTGATGACTACGGTTCACTCCTATACCAATGATCAGCGGATTCTAGACCTTCCCCACAAGGACCTGCGTCGTGCTCGCGCGGCTGCGGTGTCCATCATCCCCACTAGCACCGGCGCTGCCAAGGCGGTGGGACTGGTTCTGCCCCATTTGAACGGCAAACTCAATGGGATGTCCATGCGAGTGCCCACGCCGAACGTTTCTATCGTGGACCTGACGGCCGAGGTCAAGCGTCCGGTGACGGTGGAAGAGGTCAATGCGGCCCTCAAGCAGGCGGCAGAAAGCAACCTGAAGGGGATTCTGGCTTACTCCGATGAGCCTCTGGTGTCGAGGGATTACAACGGAGACCCTCACTCCTCCATTGTGGATGCTCTGTCCACCATGGTGGTGGAGGACACGTTAGTGAAGGTTGTGGCATGGTATGACAATGAGTGGGGATATTCCTGCCGGGTGGTGGACCTGACCGCGTATGTGGCCAGCAAACTGACGGTCAACGCCCGCTGAAGTCAATGCAGCACACACGGTCATTTACCTGGGATGGCAAGATATTCTGGACTTACCGTGATAAACTGGAAAGGACGACAGGGGAGAACTGGGCTTCTCCCCTTTTTTCCTGAGCGGTGACAAGGAAATGTCTCACGTAGAAATTTTTAAAAATGCCTTCATGCCGCTGTTATCGGCACCAACAAGGGGTGTAAATCCACGCAGTTGTATTTACTGGATAGACCCTTCATGCCGCTGATTGCGGCACCAGTAAGGAAGGTAAATCCGTATTATTGTAGCTACTGGGATAGGAGGTTAATGACATGAACAAGCTGACAGTACGGGACGTGGATTGGACAGGCCGACGGGCACTGGTGCGAGTGGACTTCAATGTTCCCTTGCAAGACGGCAAAATCACGGATGACACGCGGGTGCAAGCGGCCTTGCCAACCCTGCAATACTTGCTTCAACACGGAGCTTCCGTGGTACTGATGAGCCATTTGGGGCGGCCCAAGGGACAGGTGAAACCCGAGTTTTCTCTGCGCCCGGTGGCCGAACACCTGCAGAACTTGCTGCCAGGGCGCAAGGTGCGCTTTGTCACAGATTGTGTCGGCCCCGTGGCGAAAGAGGCGGCCCAATCCCTACAGGCCGGAGAAGTATTGTTGTTGGAGAACCTTCGCTTTCACCCGGAAGAAGAGAAAAATGACCCTGAGTTTGCCCGTTCACTGGCCAGTCTGGGTGACGTTTACGTGAACGACGCATTTGGTAGCGCTCACCGAGCTCATGCATCCACGGCTGGTGTGGCGGCTGACCTGCAAGCTGTGGCGGGAATGTTGATGGAAAAGGAAATCGACGTGATGGGTCAGGCTTTGGAGAATCCGCGGCGGCCTTTTGTGGCCATTGTGGGCGGTGCCAAAGTTTCGGATAAAATAAAAGTGTTGGAAAATCTACTGAGCAAGGTGGACGTGTTGCTGGTTGGCGGAGGCATGGCCAACACCTTTCTGGCCGCACAGGGGTATGCCATGGGTCAGTCCCTGGTGGAGCGGGAATCCTTGGATGTGGCAAAAAAACTGTTGGAACAGGCCAAAAATGGGGGCCGGGACTTGCGCCTGCCGTCAGACCTAGTGGTGGCGGAACGGTTTGCAGCAGATGCTCCTCATCAGGTCTATTCCATTTCGGAACTGCCGCAAAATGGCATGGCTCTAGACATTGGTCCAAAAACCGTGACAGATTACCAGCAGATCTTGCTCAAGGCCGGCACGGTCATTTGGAATGGACCCATGGGCGTGTTTGAGATGCCAGCTTTTGCAAAGGGGACGGTGGCGGTGGCTCAGACCCTGGCCCAGGTGGAAGGAATAACTATCGTGGGTGGTGGGGATTCCGTGGCGGCGGTGGAACAAGCCGGCTTGGGTGAGGCAATGACCCATGTCTCCACAGGCGGTGGCGCGTCCTTGGAGTTCCTCGAGGGGCGTACGCTACCGGGAGTGGCCGCACTGAGCGATAAAGGGGGTCAAGCGCGGTGACACGGCGAAAATTTCTTGCGGGCAACTGGAAGATGTATAAAACCGTCGCCGAGGCTCGGCAGTTTGCCGAACAATTGAGTCGTCGTTCGACGGATTTGTCGGTTGACGCGGATTACGCCGTATGTCCTCCTTTTACCGCTTTGCAGGCGTTGCGAGTGATTTTACCCAGTGGGGTGTTGCTGGGGGCTCAGAACGTGCATCCTGGAGGAAACGGAGCGTATACCGGTGAGGTGTCTGTGGACATGCTTGCCGAGTTGGGAGTTCACTACGTGGTTGTGGGTCACTCGGAACGCCGCCAGTTGTTTGGCGAGGGGGACGAGTTCATTGCCCAGAAGGTAGAGGCTGTGCTGCAAGCCGGGTTAATCCCCATCCTGTGTGTCGGTGAAAACTTGAATCAGCGCGAGCATGGGCAGACCCTCCAAGTGGTGGCCAATCAGACGCAGACCGCCCTGGCGGGTATTGCCTCCACCGCTTTGCGAGCGTTGGTGATTGCTTATGAACCCGTGTGGGCCATCGGTAGCGGCCTGACTCCGACTCCTGCAGAAGCCCAACAGGTGATTGCCCACATCCGCAGTGTGGTGGGGGAGAACAAGGGCGCCGCAGTGGCATCATCTGTGCAGATTCTTTACGGAGGCAGCGTGAAACCGGGAAACATCGCCGGATTCACCAACCAACCAGACATTGACGGCGCGTTGGTGGGCGGGGCCAGTTTGGCTGCCGACAGTTTTGCAGACATGGCCTTGGCCATGAATGGGAGGTGAGTTCATGACGAAAAAGGACATGGCCGTACATGCGGCTGACACAGGGGGCACGGCTGCGGGTGGCGAGTTGGAACCCATTCGTTCTGCCAGCACCGCTCCCTTTATCCGTAAGCGTCCACCCTCTGGGGTGGGGCCTTTGGCATTAATTATCCTGGACGGGTTTGGTTGGCGCCAGGAGCCCCGAGGAAACGCCGTGGCAGCGGCGAAAAAACCGGTATTTGACAACCTGTGGGCCCGTTTTCCCCACACCACTTTGCAGGCCAGCGAGGAAGCAGTGGGACTGCCCAAGGGCCAGTTTGGCAATTCCGAGGTGGGTCATTCCAACATCGGCGCTGGACGGGTTTTATATCAAGACCTGACTCGCATTACACGGGACATTAAAAATGGCGACTTCTTTCGAAACCCCGTCCTGGTACAGGCGATGCAACACGCCGTGGTGAGCCATACTCGTGTCCACTTGGCCGGATTGGTGTCATCAGGGGGTGTGCACAGTCACATGGACCACTTGCTGGCTCTGTTACATCTGGCCTCGCAGGTAAAGGCACCGGAGGTGTACGTTCACGTCTTCACCGATGGCCGGGATGTGGCGCCTGACAGCGCCCGCAAGGACCTGGCTTACCTGCAACAACAGATGGAGCAAATCGGCGTGGGTAAGATTGCCACGGTGTCGGGGCGTTACTACGCCATGGATCGAGACAACCGCTGGGATCGGACAGAAAGGGCTTACCGGGCACTGGTCTATGGGGAAGGCAACCGGGCCAAGGGCGCTTTGCAAGCCGTGGAAGACAGCTATGCCAAGAATATCACCGATGAGTTCATCCATCCCACAGTCATTGTGGATCAGGCCAACAGGCCACTGGGACGGGTGCGAGACGACGACACTTTTATCCTGTTCAATTTTCGCCCGGATCGGGCGATTCAAATTTCCAAGGTGTTTACTAACGAAGAATTCACAGGCTTTGATCGAGGACCGCAGTTTCCTCACGTGTTATACGTGTGCATGACCAAATTCAGCGATGCGGTGGGCGGTTTGATTGCCTATCCACCGGACTTTCCTCATCACACTGCGGGAGAGGTGTTCAGCGCTCATGGACTGACTCAATTGCGCATTGCGGAAACGGAGAAGTACCCTCATGTGACCTTCTTTTTTTCCGGTGGACAAGAGGAGATGTTTCCCGGTGAACAGCGGGTGATGCTTCCGTCTCCCAAGGTGGCCACCTATGACCTGCAACCTGAGATGAGTGCGTACCAGGTGGCGGCTGCCGCCGAGGAACGGATTCGTTCTGGAGAGGTCGATGTGGTTATTCTAAACTTTGCCAATCCGGACATGGTGGGCCATACCGGCGTGTTTGCGGCGGCAGTGAAGGCCGTGGAGACTGTGGATGCGTGCTTGGGCCAGGTGTACAAGGCGTTGGAAGACATGGGGGGAATGGCTCTGATTACGGCAGACCACGGCAACGCGGACACCATGTTCGATGCGGAAAGTGGGGAGATTTGTACCACCCACACTCTCAGTCTGGTGCCCTTAATTTTGACCAAGCCGGGTGTCCACCTCAGGGGGGATGGCGTGTTGGCCGACTTGACACCCACTTTACTGGACTTGTTGGGAATTCCCCAACCGGCGGAAATGACCGGTAAGACCCTGATGGTTCGCTGATCAGAAGGGTTCGCTAATTCAGAAGGGTTCGCTGATCAAAAAGTTCACTGACGCAAGCGGGTTCACTGGTCAGAAGGTTCACCAAGAAAATGGCACAAACGGCAATACCTACATTTGCAATCATCATGAAGGAGGTTTTTGCTCATGTCAGAGATCTTTGATGTGCATGCCCGAGAAATTTTAGACTCGCGGGGCAACCCGACGGTTGAAGTGGAGGTACAGTTGGAAACTGGAGTGATGGCCCGCGCCAGTGTTCCCTCGGGAGCTTCCACCGGGGTGCACGAAGCGGTGGAACTGCGGGACGGGGACGGCAAACGGTACTTGGGTAAAGGGGTGACCAAGGCCGTGCAAAACGTGATTGAACGCATTGGACCCGAACTCATTGGTGAGGAAGCCGCAGACCAGGTGTCCATTGACCAAATTTTGCTTGACCTAGATGGAACGTCCAACAAGGGCAAACTGGGGGCCAACGCCATTCTCGGTGTGTCGATGGCCGTGGCGAAGGCTGCTGCTCTGGATCAAGGGGTGCCTTTGTATCGGTACCTGGGGGGCTTCAATGCTCGTACCCTGCCCGTGCCCATGATGAATATTCTGAACGGGGGTAAACATGCCGACAACACGGTGGACCTGCAGGAGTTTATGGTGGTGCCCCATGGGGCTCCCACCTTTAAGGAAGCCCTGCGCATGGGCGCGGAGGTCTTCCACAACTTGAAAAACGTCTTAAAGAGTCGTAATTTGGCCACCACGGTGGGGGACGAGGGTGGTTTTGCGCCCAATATTCGCACCAACGAAGAAGCCATCGCTTTGATTGTGGAGGCCATTGAAAAGGCGGGGTATCAGCCTGGAGTCGACGCCTCCATTGCTCTTGACCCTGCGGCCAGTGAGCTGTACCGAGAGGGGGAAATACCACTTTACCGGTGAGGGCGCCGTCCGTTCTGCCGATGAGATGATTGTGTACTATGAATCGTTGCTTAACAAGTATCCCATCATCTCTATTGAGGACGGATTGGCAGAGGATGATTGGGACGGGTGGCAAAACCTGACTCGGACGCTGGGGAGCCGAGTACAACTGGTTGGTGACGATATTTTTGTCACCAACACGGAACGTCTAAGCCAGGGTATTGAGCGCCAGGTTGCCAATTCCATCCTGGTCAAAGTGAATCAGATTGGCACCCTGACGGAAACATTCGCCACCGTGGAAATGGCCAAGACGGCCTCCTACACTGCGGTGATTTCTCACCGGTCCGGCGAGACAGAGGATGTGACGATTGCCGACATCGTGGTGGCCACCAATGTGGGTCAGATTAAAACTGGCGCACCCAGCCGCAGTGAGCGGGTGGCTAAATACAACCAATTGATGCGCATTGAAGAGGAACTGGGCGGGGCCGCGTTGTATGCCGGACCGATTCTATACGGCAGCCGCAGTTAAAGTGCGTGTTCGGAAAGGGGTTGGACCCTCATGCCGCTGTTAGCGGCACCAACAGGGAAGGTAAATCCACAAACTTGTATTTACTGGGATAGGTCAGACCCAAGCAGTGCGAGCAGGTTTACCCAAAATGTACACAGGGTCTGCTTCCCGGTGGGGGAGCGTATAGACCGGACAGGAGCTGCATAGAACCTGCGGACCTGTCGGAAAAAACATTCGATTGTCGGAACAAAGGCATTCGTGATAGACTACCGTCATAGTGTTTGAGTGAAGGATGCGAGTGGGGGTGAAGGGAATGCTCGCAGCCGCAAAGATTGGGTTGGTCGTTTTGTCCGTGCTTTTAATTGTGGTGATTTTGTTTCAGTCCGGGCGTAGCGCAGGACTGTCGGGGGTCATCACGGGAGGGGCGGAACAGGTGACAAACCGACGGCCCAAGGGCTGGGACTCCTTGCTTGCAAAAGTCACGGTCCTCATTGCCACGCTGTTCTTGCTGATTACCCTGTTGATTGCGTACCTGGGCGTACACCAGGGCTAGGCGGTTTGGTGCCGTGTCTGCGGCACCTCTTTTCATTTTTGCGTGCCTGCAGGCACGCGTCTTGAGATCAATTCAGACAGGACAGGCTCATGGGTTGGGGGCTCCAAGGATGGAAGCTGAGTTGTGCGTGTTGGTGCATGGCTTCACGGGCACTCCAGATGAACTCGCACCCCTGACGGCGGCACTGGAGCAGGCAGGATATCGAGTACTGGCTCCCTTGTTGCCGGGTCATGGTCAGAGCAAACGGGAATTGAGTCGGGCAACGGCGGCGCAGTGGCTGCAGTCTGTGGAGCCACTGGTACGGGAGGGTGGCCAACAGGGGCCGGTGCATCTGATTGGCTTTTCCATGGGAGCTATGGTGACGGCGGTTTTGGCCAGCCACCATGCGGTAGCCAGCCTCACGTTACTGGCACCCTCGGTGTATTACATGGGAAATCGGCAAATTTTTCGCCAAATTGCCAGTGTCATTAAGGACAGCTGGCATTCTCCAGGGTCCCAGCGGGGGGACTACGTGCAGCGGCGGATTGAAGATTTGTCAGAAGCTCCCCTGTCTGGATTGAAGCAGTTTCGCCGCATGGTTCACCTGGGAAAAAACGCCCTGCCTGCCGTGACCACACCGGTCTGTATTTTGCAGGGTAGCCAGGATACCATTGTCGAGCCCAGAGGTGCCGAATACGTGCGGGCCAACCTCGGATCGAGCGAAATTGTATTACATTTTTTGCCGGAGTCGGACCACCTGTTGTTGTATGGCCCAAATGCTCAGCAGGTCGTTGACCTGGTGGTGTCCTTTGTGCAGCAACACTCTCCTCATGCGCCCCTAACGCAGTGGGACTCTGTGCGTGGTTGAAACTGAGGTTTCATCGTCCATACTAGGACTGAGGGAGCCATCCTGCCCGCACAGGGAGCTTCCCGAATGGTCAGCCGTATTCTGTACTCCCTGGGCACGCGAGTGTCCATGACTGGACAAGAATGGTGCGGTGACCGCGAGAGAATGGGTGAATGAGTTTGGTAAAACGAGAAGAGATCATTTCTTATATGGAGCACGATGCCTATCGTCCCCTGACTGCGCAGGAGTTGGCAGAAGTCTTTCAGGTTACAGGCACGGATGACTCCGAGGCATTTGTTGGGTTGCTCAACAATATGGAAGATCTGGGAGATGTGGTGCGGACTCGGGCCCATCGCTATGGGATTCCGGAACGAATGAACCTGGTGGTGGGGAGTCTGCAGATGAAGGCCCGTGGGTTTGGTTTTGTCATTCCCGAGGTGAGTGGTGAGACGGATGTGTACGTGTCCGCCGGTGACCTGAATGGAGCCATGAGTGGTGACAGGGTGATGGTGCGAGTGGAAAAGTCCACTGCCGGACCCCGCCGAGAGGGAAAGGTCATCCGAGTACTGGAGAGGTCCACCAACCGTGCCGTGGGTGGACTGGTTTTACATGGGGGGTATGCCTTCGTTACCCCACTGGACAAGCGCCTGAATCAGGACATCTTCATTCCCGCAGGAATGTGGTTGGACGCTCACGACGGGGACGTGGTGGTGGTGGAAATCACCGAGTTTCCCACGCCCACCCGGGGGCCTGAGGGCAAGGTGATAGAGGTTTTGGGCAACCCGGATGCCCCTGGGGTGGATATTTTGGCCATTGTTCGCAAGTATGACCTGCCTGAGGCGTTTCCCCCCGAGGTGCTGGCTGCTGCGGAAAACATTGCTGTGGAACTGAGGGAGCAAGATTACGAGGGTCGACGGGACTTGCGCAGTCAAGTGATTGTCACGATTGACGGGGAAGATGCCAAGGACCTGGATGACGCCGTCCATGTGCATCGTTTGGAAAACAGCAACTACCTGCTGGGGGTGCACATTGCCGATGTGGGCTACTATGTCCCCTACGGCACGGACTTGGACCAGGAAGCTTTCCGCCGAGGCACCAGCGTGTACCTAGTGGATCGGGTCATCCCCATGTTGCCCCAGCGGTTGTCCAACGGGATTTGCTCATTGAATCCACGAGCGGATAGACTGACATTGTCCTGCGAGATGGAGGTCACCCCCACAGGGGAAATCGTCCACCATGAGGTGTTCCCAAGCGTCATTCGTACCACGGAGCGCATGACCTATACGGCGGTACGCAAGATTTTGGTGGACCACGATGCAGACCTCCTGGAGCGCTACCGGGATCTGGTCCCCATGTTCCAGATGATGGAGGAACTCGCGGCGATTTTACGAGACAGGCGAATGAGACGGGGCGCTATAGACTTTGACTTTGACGAGGTTAAGGTGAAAGTGGATGACCTGGGACGCCCCTTGGATTTAACCTCCATTCACCGCTCGGTGGCCGAACGATTAATTGAGGAGTTCATGTTGGCCGCCAATGAAACCGTGGCTGAACACTTTCACTGGCTGAATGTGCCCTTTGTCTACCGGGTGCACGAGTCACCAGATCTGGTGAAAATGCAGGAGTTCAACGAGTTCATTAGCAACTTCGGCTACCACGTG
>DAHWFY010000089.1 GCA_027336365.1 Bacillota bacterium
TTAAAACTGTATCCACAATTGCTTGTGAAGCTGCTTGTACTTGGGAATCTCCCGGTTGGGGTGCACGCAGTGTGGCTGCATACACACCGGGTCTTTCCTTGGCGAAGGCACGATAGGCATGCAACATGGATGCCAGGGCATCGTCAGTAGCCTTACCCAGCGCGGCTCTCTGCAGGCGTCGATCCAATTCACGAATGCCGAACACAGACAATTCCCGCCGCAACCCGTCCAGGCCGTCGATGTGGTTGTAAAGTGAAGGAGTGCGAACACCGAGACGAATTGCCATCCCGGACAGGGTCAGCTTCTCCAGGCCGATTTCATCCGCCAGTTTGCCCGCGGCTTCCACTATTGCAGTTCGGGTCAACCCAGGTCTCGAAACCATGTTACATCCGTCCCTTCAAATTTCGCTCCGCTCGCTCGATGGCCCAATCCATCGCCGCCAGCGGATTTGTCAGCACACTCCCGTGCCCAACGGCTAAACGGGCAGGCCGCAACTCCCGCAGGTGTTTTGCACTCTCTAGAGCGGTCGGCTTATGCCAGGTGGCCAGTCCGGGAAATGGAAATAACATCCGCAAAGTTCCCGCAACGGCAATCCCCCCTTGGGTCTGAAAAGCGTCCCCAGCAATCAAGATTCCATCCCGAACGTCGAAAAACGCCACATGACCTGGGGTATGCCCTGGACAGGGGATGACTTCCAGAGAACCGACACGGTCCCCTGCTTGCAGAAAACCAGTCGGTGTCGTATGAACAGAGTGAATGTCCCCCTTTATCTTTGTTTGGGGTTCTGCGGAATCCAGACGGGTGTCCCCGCGGAGCAAGCGGGCGTCCCGGGCAGAAATCATGACCTCTGCGGCAGGCAAGGCTTGATGCAAGATATCCATAGAACCCGTATGATCTCCATGGGCGTGTGTGAGCAAAATCCGTTGAATCGGCAATCCCAACGACTCGGCGGCTCTTTGAAGTGGCCCCGCACTCGTTGACAACCCCGTGTCTATCAGGGTGAGACCATCACTTTCCTGTACAAGGTAGCAATTCACCGGAAATACACCAGGGAAAAAAGTCACTTGCACACAATGATCGAATGGAGTCAGTCGCATGAGGGTCCCCTTCTTCCGAGACATCTAAACTAATATATGTAAACTATAAACTAATATGTTTAGTTTGTCTACAAGAATACTTGAAGATGACCCTCCTCACAAGGATTGGGGCAGTTCTTGACAATGCGCAATGTAAAACCCCCTCTATCCATAAGTGTCACATTTTCCAACCCTGTGTCGTCAATTCCTACGAATCGACGATTTTATTATCTTACACCCACAAGGACACACAAGACGGTGGTCCTCATGAAGGAGAGCCATTTCCATGAGCATGAAACTCACGCGTAATGTCAGCTACCTCACCGTGGTTAGTGTAGGTTTACTTTCCACCCTGCTGACGGGTTGCAACACCAAACCAGCGGTTCCTACGTCATCCCAGAATTCGTCAGCCAATAGCAACACTGTACCATCGAACCAATCTGCCAACTCCACCAACTCCCCCAACTCTACCAACTCCACGGGAACGGGATTGAGTGCAGGTGTAGGAACTGGCAATACCACCGTCTCGACGCCAAACGCCAGCACCTCGAGTTCGTCAAGCAGCGGTAGTTTGACGGGAAGTTCCACAACTCCCCCCCTATCTAACTCGACGAATTCCCAAGGAGGTGTCTCGGTAGTGGCTGAGCCTGCGCAAATGATTCTCTATGCTCCGACGGTGTGGGCGGTCAATACGGTGCACGTCACGGGGAATTTATCCAATGGAACAACGGCGACGTCCGTAACGGTGGAAGCTGTCACTGCGAACGATGAGGTGGTGGCCGCCAACAAGGTGAATACTTCAGCCAATGGCTCTTTTGCCGCAAATTTGCATCTGCCAGACTACGGGCCTGCAAACTTGTTCTTCAAAGCCTACGGAGGTGGCACTGCCGCCAGTACAGGGGTGTTTTATTTCAACGCGATCCCGTTGGTGCAAGGCGCCCCCGCGGTATTTAACGAGGTGCACATCGGTGCGCAACAAATGGGGACAAATTTCCCCGTTTGGACGCCCACTTGGCTGCCCCAAGCCATCACCTCGACGCCGCAGAGCCAACCCGCCTATTCGGCCAACTTAGCAGCCAAATCATTCACTTACACGGCGGACATTTTCGCCACGACACGCGCCTACCCAATCAATGACAGTGCATTGAACACCACTGCGTCCACCGAGATCGCGCAAATTAGTGGCCAGTCCTTTGCCAACGCAAAGGCGGCCGAGCAACAAATGATGTACGGTTTGCAACAGACGTTTGCCCAAGCCCTCCCCAGCGGCACCCTATCGTTGGGCAATCTCAGTGGTGTAACCTACAACAGTCCCACGCCGGCCATTTTGTGGCATGAAGGAAAATGGACGCTTGTCGTCCAGGGTCCTGTTCCACAAGTCAATCAGACAGAGGCGCAAGCCATTGTCCGCATCCTCAACCAGGTCTATCTGCCCCCTACCCATGGACTGGTTTTTGTACAAAATACAACTTCTGTAAACAACACGCAGTCGGCAGTGACGGAGGTTTCCTTTATAAAGGGAACTGACCTGTACACCGTCAGCACCCAGGCGGGACAGATTTACAATGCGCTGGTAATGGCGGCTGAATAAGTTAAGGGAGGGAAGTGACCGACGGAGTCGGCCAGGCGGGCACCCCTCCCACTTGATTCACCACAAACATCTGTTGCACACTGGCGGTTGACTTTGCAGAGGGCAACCCCACTTTTGCCCCCACATATTTTAGGAGAGCCCCGTTTTGGTCATCCACCCAAACTTCTGTCGACAATGAAGGGTCACTTGACGGGAAAATCCGATATTCCTCGCATCTTTGCCCAGCAATAGATGTTTGTCCTACCTTTTTGATTTGGTTTGGACTGCCGATATCATCCATGACAAAAGTTGCAAAATCTTTTAACGCGGGTGTTTCCGGAGTCCCTTTCTGCCAACCCACACCGGGAAGGTCTAAATAAGGCGTACCCTTGATGGTTCGACTGATGTAAGTCGTAGAAGGCGCCCCCGCAGCACTTGTGGTGATTTTTATCTGATAGTTGGTGGGACTGTGCACCGCCCCGGAGGTTGTCATCACCGCGCCACCTATCATGGTCTTGTCCTGGTAAGTATAATTCACCAAGCTGTTCAAACGAGCCAGTGTGAAACCGGGGTTCCCCGCTTGTACTCCCGGAGAACCGGATGTTTCTTTTGTCGAATTTTGCCCAGGAGACGTCTGCGCCTCATTGGCAGACGTGGAAGGAGACTTCCCATGTGTGGCCGTGGTGCCACAGCCAGAGACTCCCGCAACCAACCCCACCATCGCGATAGAAACCCAGAAACCGGAGTGAGGTTGAAAAAAACCTTTTCCCCATAGCACCTGCTGCACCGTTTTCCGCCACATTTTCTGCCGCGATGGTGCACCCTGAATGTTTGAAAAAAATCCCATAAATTCTTATCCTCCCAAGGTATGCAAAATCAAAAATGGTGTTGTCAACATACCAAATTGTCAACATACCAAATTGTCAACATACCTAATTGTCAATATACCTAATTTGTCAATATACCGATGAATTTTAAAATCTTCAACGCGACTCAATCGGTCACATCTTCTCAACCATATATTCTTTCGCGCTCCCTCATCGACACAAAACCATTTTTCAGATAATATACCATCCATACGCTATCCATACGCTGGATAAGAGCGTCATACCGTGAGCTACGATTGGATTGTTTCAACCCACAAGTGCGCAATATCCTGAAGTCAACAAGTGCGCAATATCCTGAGGTGGCCTATGTGGATTTCTTAGAAGAATACGAAAAATTCCTTAACATGCACCGAAAACTGCGGACTGGCGCGCGACTTGAGCGCCTAAGTTCCGGACTTGGACATGCAGAACAGAAATTTTTACATAACGTATGGTGGCCTATGTTTCACCATTTTGAAAACCTGCACCCAGAGTATGAGATTCGCGACTATAAAGAGGGATCTCGTTACATTGACTTTGCCTATGTTGAGCCCTATTTTCAAGTTGCCATTGAAATTGATGGACTCGGATCCCACTGGCGCGATATTACCCAATGGCAGTTTTCTGAGCACTGTCAACGTCAAAATTCACTCGTTATTGATGGCTGGCATGTGCTCCGTTTCACATTTGATGATGTCAATGAACGTCCTCGACTCTGTCAACAAACGATACAACAACTCCTGGGGCGCTGGCAGAGCAATTCTCTCGACATTAAGGACCTTTCACTGATTGAACGAGAAATTGTCCGTCTTGCCGTCCGCTCCTTAAATCCCATGACACCAAAAGATATATCCACAATTTTCAACATTGGAACAAAGCATGCACAAAAACTCCTCCATAAACTTGTTCAAGAACACTGGCTTGAACCTGCCAGTGGAAAAGTACGTATTACATCCTATAAATTGCACCTTTCAAAGAAGAACATCAAGTGGTAAGTGAGTGAAAAGGGGAAATAAGGTGTCACAGGTCGCTTATGTACCTTTTCAAGCCGAAGTTTGGACAAATAAGCGTCCGCCCACCCCTTATTCCAGCAAATCCGGCTCAAACATCGTATTTAAACCTGCAGTAAGGGATTCTCACACCCCTATTTGCCCTTCATTTCTCGTTATTCGACGATTAGATGACTGGGAGACCCTTAATCCTATTTCAGTAAATACAGGTTTGTGGATTGACCTTCCTTGCTGGTGCCGCTATCAGCGGCATGGCGGCCTATTTCAGTAAATACAGGTTTGTGGATTGACCTTCCTTGCTGCCAGTCATATGCAAAAAGTGCAGTTCCAGCACCTCTTGAGGAAGCGGATGCCCTTTCGTCAAGTGATACATTTTCTGATTGAATTCCGTCTTAAAGGTGTTGATAAATAAACGAGAGGGGGTGTTGACGTGAATCATGAACCGCCCTCAACTTTTCAAGAATTATTTCGCAATAACTATCCCACCGTTGTCCTCAGACTGATGCGTCTTGTCCATAACCAAGACGTGGCAGAGGATTTGGCTCAAGAAGTATTTCTCAGACTGTATCGAACACCCCCGGATGATTTGCACAAGGTCATGCCCTGGCTGTCGCGCGTTTTGACCCACATCGCCTACGATTACCTACGAGAACAGTTACGTCAGCGGAGTTTACACTCTCGCATTTGCGCGACGGAAACCCTGCAATATACCGAGCCAGGAAGCGACGATGTGCTGCTACAACAACTAGATCGCGAGCAGGTGACAAGAGTGCTCGGTAGGTTGTCCAATCGTGATCAACAAGCCCTCCTGCTCAGGCACTCTGGTTACAGTTACAGAGAGATTGCCGATATCCTGAGCGTTCATGTGGAGACCGTGGGAACACTGGTGCTCCGGGCAACCCAGCGGTTCCGACGTGAATACGACAAAGAGGAGGGAACCGAAAATGACGGAAGCAGAAATGACCCGGCACGTGGATCAAGCCTGGGAGCGGTTTCGACAACGGGTCAAGGATGAGCCCATCCCAGAGGTGTGGACCCGTCTGATGCAGTCTGAAACAGGAGACAATGGGGCGGCAACGTCTATGCCCTTCACCCAACGGCGAACTGTTGCAGAAACAATGGTGGACTCGGAAGCAAGTGCCCATCTCCGCGCATCTGCAGGGTCAACAGCCCTGCGCAAAACCGAGCACTGGAAGGAACAAGTCATAGACGCGGCGAATTCTCGTACTTCAGCTCGTAACCGATTCCGCAGAAAGTGGCTGATGCGGGGAATGTCGGGAGTTGCCGTAGGGGCTATGGGAGTGTTTTTGTTTGCTACCAGCCCTGGTGAAAAGGTGATTGCCGCAGCGATGCAGACCTTTTATATCCAACACTTGGTGGGAGTTTCAGCAGGCGACTTGCAGTCGATTGAAAATGCATTTTCCTTTGCCGGTCAACCTGTTCAGTCTATCAATCTCCAACAGTTTGGCACCCTTGAAGTCAAGAGTTCAGCAAATCCTCCGCTGCAACCCGTAAGCATCGCCAAGGCGGAACAACTGTCAGGGTATCCACAACTCCCGCAACTGCCTCAATCGCCAGGTATTCATCCGCCAGGTCCTTTGACAAACTTCATGCCACAGCAACAGGCGACATTCCGTCTGAATGTGACGAACATCAACCGCTTTATTTGGCAGATGGGTGGGAAGGCGACCTTTCCAGCCAGTGCCAACGGGGTGCCGATTGTCCTAACCATTCCACCTCGGGTGACCATGAATGTGAACTTTGGCAAAGCGGGATTCGAAAGCCTAACCGTAATGAGGGTTCCCGAAGTCCAGGTACCTCCAGACGTTAACCTCGACGCCGTCCGAAAAGCGCTGGTGACCCTGCCCTTCCTGCCCCTAGACATTAAAAACTCGTTGCTTGCTGGCGATTGGCAACAAACCCTGTGGATTCCAGAGGGCCAAGGCGGTCAAACCGTACGGGTGGGAGACAGGGAAATCCTCTTAGACCTGAACAGATACCAGTCCACGGCAACCTGGCTGGCGAACGGTTACCTATACAATCTGAATGGGACATTTCCCACACAGGCTTCCATTCTGTCAACAGTGAGGGAGATTTCACCATGACGGCAGTTGTCGAAACAAAGTCTCTCACAAAAGATTTTGGCGATGGCCTTGGCTGTCATGACATCTCACTGACCGTCAAGCAGGGAGAAATTTTTGGACTGCTTGGTCCAAATGGAGCTGGGAAAAGTACCCTGGTGAAGACACTGGTGGGTCTGTTGCAGAAAACCTCTGGTGAGGCCCATATTTTAGGTCTCCCTGCGGGGTCACTCGAAGCGAGGCGTATGATTGGCTACTTGCCGGAACTGTTTCGTTACCAAGATTGGTTGACGGCTCGAGAAGTCCTGCGCCTCCACGCGCGCTTGTCTCAGGTACCAACACAAGGCCGAGAAGCAAGGATAACTTCCGTGCTCACGCAGGTTGGACTGTCTCGACGCGCGGACGAGCGAGTTCGGCATTTTTCCAAGGGGATGCAGCAAAAACTGGGACTGGCCTGTGCTTTGGTGTCAGACCCACCCGTATTGTTTCTTGACGAGCCCGTTTCTGCCCTCGATCCCGGTGCGCGCCACGATGTCCGGCAACTTTTGCTGCGCCTGCGCGACGAAGGAAAAACGGTGTTCCTCAATACCCATCTGCTTGAAGACGTGGAAGTCATTTGCAACTCAGTGGCGTTCTTGGCGGATGGGAGCATTCACGCAAACGGATCGGTAAAAGACATCCTGCGCCCCATGACCTCTTGGGATGTGCTGGTTGGCGGTTGGCTGGTGGACAGTCTTGCGGAAATCAAGGCCGCTTCAGGTTTGGCTCTGGAAGTGGTGACCGTAGCCGAGGACGGGACGGCGCGTCTGCGACTGTCCGCAGAGCACCGGGATGAAGTTGGTTGGTTGAACCACAACCTGGACCGTCTCGGCTACTTTATCTATGAGGTCTGCCCCGTACACAACCGCCTCGAATCCTGGTTCCTGGAACAGTCTGAAAGGGTGCAAGAACCGTCTAATTTGGATGAAGTTCGGGAGGAGTGATTTCATGTTTGCCATCATCGGTGGAACGTGGATGGAGATTTTGCGCAAACGGGTGCTCTTGGTCACGGTGCTGTTGTCCTTGGTTACACTCGGCCTATTTTTTGCGTTTGTACACTTGCAACAAAGCGCAGGGAACGGTTCGAATGCGCTTGGAGCCTACGCGAACAGCACACTTGCCGTTGTGGTAGGATTGTATTTAACCCACTTGACGGTCGCCTTCCTGTCCATTTTTTCAGCGGCAGGTGCCATCTCATCGGAGATTGAAAGTGGCTTACTGCTGGCCATTCTGCCGCGTCCCATTCCCCGCTGGCAAGTGTACCTTGGGAAGTGGGTGGGGTATGTCGTCTGGAGCCTCCTTTATAGCGCAATCCTGTACTGGACAGTCATTGCCATAGTGCACCTACAACTCACCTACCCCCTGCACTGGGCAGAACTCATCCGTGCATTTGGAATGTTTGAACTGATACCGCTGGTGCTCGTGAGTGTCACCATGGCTGGTTCCCTGTATCTGCCTTCCCTTGGCAATGGAATTGCCATGACGCTCCTGTTCATGGTGGGTGTCATGGGAGGGTTTCTGGGCCGTCTGACCCTCAACCCAACTTCCGGAGACAACAAAGTCGTCCTCATTTCCAACCTCATCATTCCTACAGATGCCGCCTATCATCGCATGGTGTTTGCACTGATGGGCGGTTCAATCATGCCTCAGACCCCTGCCCTCGGGCCGTTCTCCGCACAAGGGATTGTTCCGAGTATGCGCCTGATTGCCTACACCGGCCTATACATCCTGGCTTTTGTCGCCCTTGGCATCTTCTTTTTTTCGCACAAGGACGTTTGATGGCGAATATATGTTTTGGCTGTGCACTGACCGACACATGCTCTAATAATGCGTGTCCGGAAAGGGTTCCGGTCAGACCCAAGCGGTACCAGGAGGCCAGCCCAAAATGCGCACAGAGCGTACGTTTCTGGTACGTGAAGGAGCATTTTGGGCGACGACGCAGCAATGCGCCGGGGAGTTCTGACCCCTCTCCGGACACGCTCTTAAAGGCTATTATTCTACTTTTTCGATTAATTATCCGTCAAAGAATGTGTGAATCCGGTTCGTCTTGTGCAGAAAAACTTGTTATACTAGTGATATCCAAGTCCTGTGTGAAATGGGAGTTGAAGTGTTGCAATTACATTTCGCACACCGTACGCACTTAAATTTAAAAGGAAGTCATCCACTTGACCAACGTTGTCATCACTGGTAGCAGCCGTGGGCTGGGTTTTGCACTGGCAAGAGAATTTCTGCAGTCTGGAGCAAACGTCATTGTGTCTGCCCGTGATTTGAGTCGATTGCAGGCTGCTGTTGACTCGCTTCAGGGGGAATTTCGGTTGCTTGATTCTGGGCATGCTGACGATTGGCCGGTAAGATTGACAAACTCCCCACAGACTGAAGATGTGCACGCAAATGAAGATGGCAATTTGCCAATCCGTATCCGCGGCATCCCTTGTGATGTGCGCGTCAAATCCGATTTGGAACAACTGTGGCAAACTGCAATGAACCAATGGGACAAAGTGGACATTTGGATCAACAATGCGGGTGTGAACCAGTTCAGTTCGGCTTTGTGGGAATTGAGCGAGGAGCAGGTGGAACTGGTCATTCGAACCAATCTCATGGGCACTCTTTATGGAACCCAGGTGGCCATGAATGGCATGTTGGCCCAGGGGGTTGGCCATATTTACAACGTAGAGGGATTTGGTAGCAACAACATGTTTCGCAAGGGTCTTAACCTGTATGGCACCAGCAAGCGGGCGATGACCCACATGACCCGGGCCTTCGCAAAAGAGGCAAAGGACACGCCTGTGCGCATTGGTCTGCTGAGTCCGGGAATGATGGTGACCGACTTTGTCACTTCCGTGGAAGGTCATACTTTCTCCAAAGATCAGACTGAGAAGATTTTCAACATCCTCGGCGACAGGCCGGAGACAGTAGCCCGTTTTTTGGTTGCTCGGATGCTCCGTAACCCTACCAATGGCACTCGCATTGCCTGGTTAACAAAGGGTAAGGTTCTTTATCGATTTGCCCGGTCTATGGTAAAAAAACGAGACCTATTTCATTGACACACGCTTCAAGAAGGGAATTCCGTCACTTTCAAGAAGGGAATTCCGTCACTTTCAAGAAGGGAATTCCGTCACTTTCAATGTTGTGAGCAAAATTGTACTCGTCGAATCCAGCTTGTGGGATAATGATGTAAACTAAGCACATGGTAAACGGGGGAATTCCAATGGAAGCAGCCACACCACAGCCTCAATGGCTCACCGAGCAACAGCTCCACTATATTTTCGCGACACCGCTTCAGTTTGACGCCATCGTTTCCCCAAACTCCAACAGGGTAGTGCCAACCGAAAATTCAGTCCCGTTCGATGCTGCGGAGTTTCTCGCTCATCTGACGGGCGATCTCGGGTACCATAAATGTGAAGATTGAAAAAATATAATTTAGAAAATTTAATAGAGATTGCCCGGAAAAGGGTCAGAATTCCCCGGCGCATTGCTACGTCGTCGCCCACCATGCTCCTTCGTGGTCCGAAAACGTACGGCACAGAGCACACACTGGTCTAAACGTTCCCCACTGGGGAGCAGATCCAGTGCGCACTTGGCTTGGCCTCCTCGCACTGCTTGGGTCCGACCGAACCTCTTTTCGAAAACGCACTTAAAGAGCGAGATTCCGAACCTCCCATGGCTTGACGGCCAACATCAAGGATGGCTTGGACAGATATATTTTCAACTTTACAGTTACAACGCGAATTTAGGAATATCGTGAACTTTGACGTGCTAATGACCGTCCTTTCCGATGAAAAGTTAAATGGGCGAATTTGCGCTCAACGTTTCTCTTCACAACCTTTGACAAGTCACGAGACCCTCACGCCGCTGTTAGCGGCACCAGCAATAAATGTAAGTCCACGCAACTGTATTTACTGGCTAGAGTTGATGTGTTTTTTCCCATTCGCCTGCGACAACAGGGGTTCAATCAACTCAAGCAAAACGAGTTGTGGGAGAAGGTCTGAGTGTGTTCACTGTGGAGCAAATTGTCAAGCTACTGACGGTGTTTATCAGTACCACGGCGGTCACTTTGGGGATGACGGCTCTGGCGCACGCTCATTTGTTGTTTTAAGTGCGTACCCCGGAAAGGGGGGCCGGTAAAACCCAAGCCATGCGCTGAGAAGTTCTGACCCTTTTTTATACGAAAATAGCCCGTCCTAACCTTTTGGCCATTTTCATTCCTGGTGGTGGCCGTCAGGCCATAAAAGT
>DAHWFY010000008.1 GCA_027336365.1 Bacillota bacterium
TGTAAATCCACAAAAATGTATTTACTGGGATAGGAGAGGGTGCTGGTGACACGACTGTTTTTTGCTGTGGATCTACCGCCGTCCATCAGAAGACAGTTGACCTCCTTGCAGAGTGCGCTGCAAGACAATGGATTTGCCGCTCGCAACTGGTCGCCCTCCTCCTTGTTTCACCTGACTCTGGAATTTCTTGGCGACAAGGAGGACGCGCTACGGCCATTTTTGGAACAGGCCGCATGGGAGGTGGCAGCCGCCCACTCCGGTTTTTCGGTGACTCTGTCGTCTTTGGGCGTCTTTGTGGAAAAGCGAGTACTATGGCTGGGTCTGACACCTAACCAGGGATTGACACAACTACGGAGCTTGCAGGCTGCCCTAGTACAATCCCTGGCTACCAAACTTTCCTCGCCATGGGAGCAACGTTCTTACCATCCGCATCTTACCCTGGCTCGACAGGTTGCCAGGGACAGCATCAGTTGTGTCGATGACTATCGGTCCTTGACAGAGAAAGTGCTCACTGAGTCGGAATTCTCTGTGATGGATTTTTGCCTCTGCGCTTCCACCCGGTTGGAAGGCCGATTAGCCTATCCTATACTGACCCGTTTCCCTTTGGCGAAAGACAACCAGTGAAAGGGTTACGTTGCTCTTTAGAGATGGCCCATGTCTTTTGGTGTTGGCGAAAAGAAGGGTCTTAGCGTTCCTTGGCTTGCAACCAGTGCATTAAGCCGAGGGCATCCAGAGGCAGGTCCATCGCCAGAGTTTGCAGAATGTCCTCCTCATGGATAGAAAAACCGCGTTTCAATAAGTCCTGATGAATCCATTGTACAAGGGCTTTTATGACCTCGTCGACGGTGACTTGAGGGTGGTATGCCTGTTTCATCACCGCGGCCATGGCCAAAGCGCCAGATTCCGTATTTGTCAAGGCCTCCTGTTTGCCAGAACGCCCGAAGTGGGTATGATAAACCCACCGAAAAGGAATTTGCTGCAATTTTTCTACCGTTGTCTGAACGGCTTGAGGATCAAAATCCACGGGAGAGGTGGAGGGCATGATCCACTCAAACGGCCAATTCGTAAAGCAAGAACGATAGCGAATTCCCAGGGCATCTCCGGAAAAAACGGCATCGCTTATGGGGTCAAGAATGGTGAAATGGTGTTTAGCATGACCGGGAGTATCGTAAAAAGTCAAGACCCGGGAACCAATATCCAGGGTTTCACCGTCGTTGCGGATGAGTACCCTATTTTCCGGAACAGGAATCATTTCTCCGAACAACTGAGAGAGTGACTCGCCGTAAACCTGTAGGGCGCCGTTCCACAATCGGCTGGGGTCAATCATGTGCCGAGCCCCCCGAGGATGGACCACCAAAGTGGCTCTGCGAGCCTTTTCCATGATTTGGCCTGCACCTCCCGCGTGGTCCAAGTGAACGTGGGTGATGATGACATAGGCCAAGTCTTCGGGTTGTAAATTGCAAGCGGCCAAACCTGCCAGGAGGATGTCATGGGATTTGGCAGAACCAGTTTCAATCAAAGTGGGCCGGTCCCCCAATATGACGTATGCGGCACTGCGGCATGGGGTGTCCTGTTCTAAGAGGTCAATCATTTTTACATTATTTCCTAGATCCACGGGTTCAAATTGAGTTTGTTGTGGCATACAAGACGCACCTTCCTTTTCTCTGCAATGAAGTCCTGTCGGTTAAAGAGGATGTCAGATGTCTGGCGCTCGTTTACTCTTGTGACCATACCCTCTCACTTCCAGTGTAGCATAGGCAGGACCGATAAGGACGAAGACGTTCACGCAGATGTGGGACGGAGGAGCATCTTTTCTAAAACACGGAGTCTGTTTACCAAATCAGTGTCGAGAATCGGGTGGTCGGTTACGTCTGCCAAGTTTTGTGTCTCTCTTTTGACGCGATTTTTGTTGACTTGTTCGGGGAGAGGTTGAGTTCTCGTACCAGTGCGCGTTACGCTCTCGCCAGGTCATTTCCGGGGGGCGATGCTGGAGTGTAGTTTTACCACGACTCGGTCGGGTGGCTGTACGGGAGGACTTGTGGGAGCCCAACTTGTCTTTAATGGAACGGTTGTTCTGAGATTCACTTCCTGCAGAGATTTCTCGCTGACTCTGCCAAAACGGCTGGGGATTTTGCTGAGTACGGTGCAGTGGCCGAAAAGAACGGACTTGGGCTCGTCTACTGGGGAAGTCCTCCCCCAATCCGGGTAATCCCTTGATATTACCCCGGTGCTGCGCCTGTCTTCGCTCTTGCAACTCTGTTGCTTCAATAACCTCGGCCAACTCATCGGCTTCCGGCTCATTTTCAAGACTCCGACGTGAGATGCTTAAAAGAATGCCAACGGAAATCATATTCATGATGAGAGCTGTACCTCCATAGCTAATAAAAGGCAGGGGAACTCCTGTGACGGGCAACAATCCAGTGACGGCACCCAGGTTGATGAAAGCGTTGATGGCCATCATCGTAGTCAGACCAACCGATAACAGGGCACCAAACCGGTCAGGAGCATGACGAGCCACGCGAAATCCGCGCCACATGAATACAAGGAAAATGATCAATAGGCTAACGGCTCCTATCAGGCCCCATTCTTCAACAAACACCGGAAAAATAAAGTCGTTCTGAGGGTATGGCAAATACCCCGCTTTTTCAATGCTCTGCCCGAATCCCCGACCAAACCAACCTCCGGCGGAAATGGCCGTCATACCCTGGACCAATTGGTAACTGATGCTGTTCATGTGGGCAAAGGGATGAAACCAAGCAATGATGCGATTTGAGCGGTAGGATTCCAGCAGTGCCAGAATAATAAGCACTGGAGTCAGGGACAGCAGGGTCAAAAGCAAGGGCTTGAGCCTGACTCCAGAAGTGAACACCACCGCCAAGGCGGCAGCAAGAAGGATCATGGCAGTACCCATATCGGGTTCTGCAAAAATTAACAGAAAATTGGCTCCGATAATCAGTAAGGACGGTAATAGTCCGTGCTTTAAATCGTGCAGCAACATCGCCTGTTTGGTGAAGAAAAATGCCAAGTAAATCACAGTGGCAAGGATTGCTATTTCCGAGGGCTGCAAATGGAGGCTGCCATGGCCAATCCAGCGGCGGCCCCCGTTTTGCGCCCATCCAATGTGGGGTATTAGCACCAACAGTAGCAAGCCGAGGTTTATCATCATGAACAAAGGTGCATATCGGTACCACACACGGTGGGACAATTGGCTAACGCCAGTCATCAGTCCCACCCCCAGCACGGCGGAAATCAGTTGGCGTTTGGCGAAATAGGCGGCTGGCAATGGGGGTTGGGACTGTAACGCCCACACTGTGCTGGCAGAATAGACGGTTAAAACCCCTATGGCGCACAAAATTATAGTTGTAAAAAACAGAACATAATCCATTTGTTGCCTCTGCACTGTTGCCGCGCCACCTTTGCAAGCCTGGGTGAAGGAATCAGTGGTTCATGATTCGCATTGTCTCCGGACAATCTGTTCGACGCAAGTCCTTAACTTCCCTGCCAGAGTGGACCATAACCACTCATTTCCATACGCTTGATTCACCACCATTGCATGCCGATGGCAGTGATGCCAAGAATGGCCGCTAAGGGGATGGCCAGGTGCCAACCTCCTCCTGGTCTCGGGGGCGGATATCCCGGTCCACCAGGGCCCATGGCGGGTCCACCGAAAAAGGGGCGGTAGGCGTCAATTTCATTTCCAGGTGGCCACGTTGAACCTCGGGAAAGGCTGTGCCAGTGAGGAGCGAGAATCAGGTATTTACGGGTGCAGTGTACAACCATACCAGAAAATGTGCCATAGGGCGTATGACAACGGATGGGTTGACCTATCAGTTTACGGATCGCATGGTGGGATACCATGAAATAACCCCCTTTATTGCAAAGATGAAAGCAGACTGCGAACCCTTGTCGCGCGAGATGGACAAACGTACTCGGTATGCACAAAATGAAAGGGCATAACACTGGGACGGGTCGCCTATGGGTCTTCGCCCATAGTGTATGGGAGAAAGGGCTATCGGGTATCCACAGGAGCCCATCTTTGTGGATGAGAATCATTCCATGCACAAAAGCTTGCGGGTCCGCTATAATGAATCCGTAGCTGTTTGGCCGGGGAGGGCCTGCGCGTTGCACATCCAACATGGTGTGTGTAAGGAATGGCAGAGAAGTCGGGCACCGTGGGTGATGGCGCATCGTGGAGACAGTGCCCGGGCACCAGAAAACACTCTGTCGGCTTTTCGCTTGGCGGTGGAGGCTGGGGTGGATGCACTGGAAACGGATGTTCACTGGACTTCGGACGGCGAAGTGGTGGTTTCCCATGATGCGACAGTAGATAGAAACACAGATGGCAGAGGGAATATACGCGATTTGACCTTGGCACAGTTGCGAAAGTTGGATTTTGGCTGGAGATTTACTCTCGATGGGGGGAATACCTTCCCTTACCGGGGACAAGGGATTCGTATCTTGACCCTGGAAGAACTCCTCAATCATTTTCCCACTGCACGCGTGACCGTTGAGATTAAACCCGAACATCCAGCGTCTTTGCAGCGTCTATTGCAAGTGATTGGGGAATGTGGGGCTCATCAACGAGTGCTGCTGGCTTCTTTTCACCATCAGGTACTGACAAGAGTGCGTCAGATGACTGACAGAGTGGGAACCGGAGCGTCGTCCCGAGAGACGTTGGGGGTTTACATCCGCAGTCAATTTCTCAGCAAGTTTGTGCATCCTGCAAAGTCACCGTTTTGCGTGCTCCAATTGCCGTTGCAGCAGATGGGTCTGCAAGTGGTAAACCGCCGCTTCATCCGGTATGCCCATGAGGCAAGGATGGCGGTTCATGTTTGGACGGTGGACGAAGCGTCGCAGTGGGAAAGGTTGTGGGAAGCCGGAGTGGATGGAATTGTTACCAATCGGCCCCGGGAAGCAGTGCAGGCCCGGGATATTTGGTGGCGTCGGCATCTACATAAAGCCATTCGGGAGGCATAACATGGATGTTTTAAGGCGAAACGGACGGCAAATTGATTTTGTATTGGTTGGTGTGACCGTCTTGTTGTTAGCGTACGGTTGTGTGGCTGTATTGGCGGCGACCTACAGCAATCCAGATCCTAACATACCGTCTCATGCTTGGATTAAGCAGTTGTTGTATGGTGTGGTGGGTTTAGGCATCATGACGGTGATGGGGGTGTATGATTATCGGGGACTGCGCAAATACCACTGGTGGATTTACGGGGTAACCACTGTGTTGTTAGTGGCGGTCTTTGGTTTTCATTCCATCAACGGTGCCCATAGTTGGATTCCTCTGAGTGTGTTCAGTATCCAGCCTTCCGAGTTCGCCAAAATTTCCCTGATTGTGTCTACTGCAGCGTTCTTGGCAGGCAGGGAAGAGGCCGAGTTCCCTGACCGTCGTTGGTTCAAGTCTTGGCCCGTTTTGGCTTTGTTGATTGTTCCATTTGCTCTTACCTACAAGGAGCCAGCCCTGGGGCAGGCTTTGGTGATGCTGGCCATTACGGGAACCATGTATGTGATGTACATACGCAGGGCTTGGTTTGGTGTGGCCATCACTTTCTTGGTGACAGGGGGTGTGCTGGTGGTGGCGGTTCCCATACTTTTTCCTCAGCAGGCGATTCAATTTGTCAATCAGGTGGTGTTGAAACACCATCTGTTGCGTGGGTATCAGGCGGATCGAATTCTTACTTGGCTGAACCCGTCTTATCAATTGTCTAGTGCTGGGTACAACATTCACCAGGCCCAGGTTGCCATTGGTTCGGGTCAGCTTTTTGGCCAAGGGTTTCTTAATGGCGTGGAAACCAATGCAGGTGCTGTACCGAATCAGTGGACAGACTACATTTTTTCCGCCATCGGTGAAGAATTTGGTTTTGTCGGTGGCAGCATTCTGGTTTTGCTGTTCATGATTATGGTGCACAGACTCATCCGTATTGCTGCCAATGCTCAAGATGCATTTGGTTCATATGTTGTGATGGGTATTGTGGGGATGTTTGCTTTTCAGGTCTTCGAAAACGTGGGTATGGATGTGTATATGAGTCCCTCCACGGGTATCACACTGCCTTTCATCAGTTATGGCGGGAGTTCTATCGTGGCCAATCTGATGTGTATCGGTTTGGCCCTGAGTGTTGCTTTGCGGCGTAAGAAACTTTACTTTGGCTAGTCGTGTGTGTTCGAAACTCACATGACTTAGTTAGTGGGCATCACGGATTACGGGAACTTGAACCTCCGATGATATGAAATACATCCTGAGGAAACAGGAGTTGTACCTCATTTTTCGGAGTTTTTATGGACGCTCCGCTCCTTCACCGGGTTGATCTTTGCTGCGGAAACGGTCTGCCAGTTCTACCAGCCACAGGTGATGGTAGGGCACCTCATACAATACAGGTTCAATTCGTACATCCCCAGGTCCAATCCGGTACATCCAAATGGTGGTTTCCGTGTGATATCCCTCATGCATGCGAATTCCTAAGTGAATCGAGTCACGGTAACCGTTTTTGTACGCGATGGCTCCTAACTGTCCGTGCAATTCTTGAACCAAGGGTCGATATCGCGGATTCCTTAAGACGGGAACATCCACCCACGGGGTGTAGCCGTCAGCGTCAGTTCGCAGTCGCTGCTCTGTTTCAATGATAACAACTTCAGCTGTCGCCAAGGGTTGAAGAGTGCGTCCGTCGATCACGTGTGCACGGAATTTCCCCACTGGCCAAGGTGCATAGGGGCTGGGGGTGTGTCCTCCACCGGACTCAACGGGACCCACTGGGGCTGGAGTCGACGGATTGACGACGTTCGGACTGAACGGACTGGTTCCGGAGTTCGAGCCGGGGGATTTCTTGGATGACGGCTGCGGTGTCGCAGGGTTTACTGACGTTGCTGCGGCCTGGAACGGGGTTGAACAAACCAGGCACAGGGAAAATAGGGCAGTAACCATTGAAATTAGGGTATGGGACTTGCGTGGCACACGACTCATCCTCCTTATTTACATTTATATCATTTATGGAACTTGGAACAGGCTCCTATCCATGTAGTAAAACTGCAGAATCTGGAGGTAGGTGCGCCCGCGCTGTGCCCAGTACTCGGATCCCCATTGGGACATTTTTTGCGCGTTGCGGTATTGCCAATTAGGGTTATTGCGATAACCCGCTCGGTAGTTAAGCTCCATAATGTCTCCGCTGGGGAGAGTAAAGGCTAGCGGACGAATGGCTTCCACGGCCTGATTGGTGTCAACTTGACCAGATAAATAACGAAAAGATTGAAAGTTAGTTGTGTTGTCTACGTCAAAGGTAAGACCCCCAATGGTAATTGGATGCAGGTGATGGTACCATGCAAACATTTTAACCGCCATGGCACCGGCCTTCAGGGACTCCGGAGACCACGAGGGCATCCATTCATTGGGAAGTACATCTTTGCAGTATTCTTCAAACGGAACGGTTTGAACCCAGACAATTTTGCCTCTGGGATCTGGCTCACCGTTGGGATTATTCTCTCGGATAGCCACTTGAACGGTTGAGGGAGTTGGTGTATTGAACACGGTTTGGGTCGCGGCTGCGGGGGGAGCAGCAATTGCGGTCCCGCAACCCGCGGTGAACAGACTAAATATTGTGAGCAAGTACCGTTTCATGTGCGTTCCTCCTCAAGAGATACGATTCCCGCTAACGGCCTTATGCATGCATGACAAACCAAGTGTGAGACGTTACAATGGGGAAAATGTGCAACAATTCGTGTTTAAGAGAGGGCGTGGGGCATCATGCAAGAGATTGGCATCAATGGGTCTTCGTCCCATGCCCGCGGGGATGGCACTCTGCGGGGATTGTCAGCTGTGTTTATTGACGAGAGACGGGTATTCATCGATAATGGGGCGGTTCATGGCAAGAGTCAATTGGAGCGTTCCTTACAGTTTGTAAAAAATCAAGGGGAACTTAAGCAACCTCGACGGGTTTGGGTGGTCTGGGTGACAATCAAGCGTTTTGCTCAGACGGGTCAGGGATTTCACGGGGCCATGCCATTTAGCCTATGGATTGACGAGTCTGGCAAAATGGGATATAAGTCGCTGGCAGAACAAGTGAATCAAATGGATCGGGCCATTCAGGGACGAGTTAACTTAGAAGGAATGTCCCCTGAAGAGCGAAATGAGCTGAAAGAATATTTAAAATCTGATAACAACAAACATTTATGGGAGAATGCGACACGAGAATTTCGGGAGGCGTTTGGGGATTGACATGGGTCCATCCTGCTGTTCATACGGAGGGTTATCCAATGGAAGTCTCGTTGTGTCAAGAAGACACCCCTCTATTTACAGCCTTGAAGAATCACGTCGCGCGACGGCCGATTCAGTTCCATATTCCGGCCCATAAAGGGGGGAAGGGAATGAACGGCGAGTTTCAGGACTTTGTGGGGGACAACACACTGTCTTTAGATCTGATTAATATCGCTCCATTGGACGATTTGCATCATCCCACGGGACCGATTAAACAGGCTCAGGAGCTTGCGGCAGAGGCATTCGGCGCAGATTACACTTTTTTTTCGGTGCAGGGAACAAGCACGGCAATTATGACTATGGTTATGTCCACCGTGGGTCCTGGAGACAAGATTCTGGTGCCTCGCAACGTTCACAAGTCGGTTCTCACCGGGGTGATGTTGGCTGGGGCACGGCCTGTGTTTTTACACCCTGAGGTGGACATGGAATTGGGAATTATGCACGGACTGGCGGTGGAGACGGTGGCCGCGGGTTTAAAGGCTCATCCGGACGCTAAGGCTCTGGTGGTGATTAACCCCACTTATTTTGGAGTGGCCTGTGACTTGAGTCAGATTGTGCGCATGGCCCATGAGCACCAGGTGCCTGTACTGGTGGATGAGGCCCACGGCGTGCACACGGGATTTCATGAAAAACTTCCCATTTCTGCCATGGCTGCGGGAGCAGACATGGCTGCCACCAGTGTTCACAAGCTGGGTGGTTCCATGACTCAGTCTAGCATATTGAATGTCCGGGCAGGACGAGTGGATCCTCGGCATGTGCAGGTGGTTTTGAGTATGCTCACAACCACATCCACATCTTATCTCCTGCTGGCTTCTCTTGATGTGGCTCGCAAAGAGTTGGCTTTACGGGGGCGAGCAAATATGGAACGGGCCATTCAGTTGGCGGAATCGGCCCGCACAGCCATCAATCAAATTTCTGGATTGCACTGTGCTGGCGAGGAAATTTTGCGGTCCAGTGCGGCTGTGGCTTTGGACCCCACCAAACTGACCATCAGCGTGAAGGACCTGGGAATCACGGGCTATGATGTGGAGCGAATGTTGCGGGAAGAGTTTAATATTGAGGTTGAACTGAGTGACCTGTACAACATTTTGTGTATTCTGTCTTGGGGAGATAGTCGGTTGGATGTCGAGGCATTGGTGAGTGCTTTGACGGCGATTTCCGAAACATACCAGGGTCAACTGGGAAAACGAGAAGTTAAAGTCCATGTTCCAGCGGTCCCAGACTTGGCCATGTCGCCGCGGGAAGCTTTTTATGCGGCCACGGAAACCGTCCTTCTTACCCGTTCGGTGGGGCGCACCATTGCGGAAATGATTATGGTGTATCCACCGGGAATTCCAATATTATTACCTGGAGAAGTTGTGGAACAGCAAAACGTAGATTATATTGAAGAAAACTTGCGCGCAGGTCTCCCGGTGCAGGGGCCAGACGACCCAGAAATTCGGTTTGTCAAGGTGGTTCGGGAGGACGTGCGTAACTGAGGAGTGTCGACTGTGAATCTGTTGAAATTAGGGGATGAGGCACCGGACTTTACACTTCCGGCTTATCCTCAGGGAGTCGTGACCTTATCGCAACACAGAGGGAAAATCGTAGTGTTGTTCTTTTATCCAAAGGACAATACTCCTGGGTGAACGCAGGAGGCCTCTAACTTTCGCGACCTTTTGTCCGAGTTTGCGGAAGTGGGCGCCGTCGTGTATGGCGTCTCCAAAGACTCTCTGAGCTCCCATGAAAAATTCGCCACTAAATACAACCTGAACATGTCTTTGCTTTCCGATGTGGACAAGTCGGTCTGTGATGCATATGGGGTTTTACGGGAAAAAGTTAATTTTGGGAAAATCTCCGTTGGTGTGGTTCGGACCACTTTCGTGATTGGAACTGATGGGAAAATTGCCATGCTTTATCCTAATGTGAAGGTAAATGGGCATGCTCAGACGGTTCTTGACTTTGTGCGTCAAATGTAAATCGAGCGTTAGGAGGTGAAGAGGTATGGTAAAACTTACGGACAGTGCAGTGCGCAAGCTCCAGGATATGATTGGCAATGCTTCGGAGGGTGAGGATGTCCTACGAATTTTCATCAAACCCGGTGGATGCTCGGGGTTCAGTTATGGACTGGCCCTGGATACTCCACAGGAACAGGACGAGGTGTTTGACGTCCAAGGTATATCCGTGATTGTGGACTCCAACAGCTTGGACTTGGTGAAAGGTTCGGAAGTCGACTATGTACAGGATTTCACTGGCGAGGGTTTTCGTATTTGGAACCCTAATGCCATTTCCACTTGCGGTTGTGGCTCCAGTTTTCATACTCGAGATCAAGCTGGGCATCCCGGTTCGTGTCTGTAAAAAAGTACGTTGGAGGAACAAATGGTGCACTTCGAAAAGGTTCTTAAGGACCCGGTGCATGACGAAATTGTAGTTACTGATCCTTGGTTGTGGAGCTTAATTAATACCAGAGCCATGCAGCGTCTACGCCGAATTCGGCAACTGGGAACCTCTTATTTTACCTTTCACGGCGCAGAACACAGTCGTTTCACCCATTCTCTTGGAGCCTACGAAACCATGCAGAGGGTCTTGGCCTATTTAGGCCAAGACCATGATTGGCCTCGTGATTTGCATGAACGCAATCTTGCATTGGCGGCCGCTCTGCTGCATGACATTGGGCATGGACCTTTCTCTCACACTTTCGAGAACGTTTATGCAGGAAGGCACGAACACTGGACCTCGCGCATCCTTTTGGAGGATCCAGAGTTAAATTTAATCTTGACTCAACAAGATGAGGGTTTTGCGCGGGATTTAGTAGACATCCTCGCGAGAAGGGGCCCCTTTTCCTATGTCCAACAATTGATTTCCAGTCAACTGGATGTGGATCGAATGGATTATCTGTTGCGGGATGCTCTTCATACGGGTGTGAATTACGGCCGCTTTGAGTTAGGGAGGTTGATTCGTTCCCTCACTTTGTCGGACGGTCAAGTTCTCCTCACGTCGGCTGGAGTTCACACCGCAGAACAGTATATTTTAGCGAGATACTTCATGTACACACAGGTTTATTTGCATCCTGTGACAATTGGCAGTGATCTGTTAGTTGCACAAATTTTACATCGGGCGGAAAAGTTATGGCACGAAGGGAGATTACAAGAAACACCAAGAGAGTTGCCGGTTTTGTGGCAGGACGGCGTTGAAGTGGAAGTGAGCGATTATCTGTCCATTGACGAGTCCACCCTCATTTACGCTTTTCACACTTGGTCTCGATCTTCAGATCCGGTTTTGCAGGACCTGTCCGCGCGTTTTTTGCAACGCCGCCTGTATGTGCCGCTGCTGCACCCTCAGCCCACGCCGGAAGAGTGGGCCGAGTTGCGTACGGCGGCAAGCATGGCTGGGTTTCATCCGGATTACTACGTACTCGGCCGTACCATGGAAGTCGCCGGATACGTTTACCGGGGGGAAGGAATCCCTGTACAATTGCCTCGTGGAGGGATATCCGAATTGAGCCGAGAGTCTCGACTGGTTCGGTCACTCATTCCAGACTCGGAATATCTCGTATTCTTGCCCAAGGACCTCTTGGAGGATTCGGGTGTTGCTGGGCAACGGGTGCGTTCGATTCTCAACATCTAATTCCTGATATTTAGTAGTTGTGTCAGTGCTGAGCCAAACCTAGGAGGAATGACGACGAGAACCCTCCGAACGATGGCCAAACCAAAACCACAAGGCTGTCGCAATGAGTACGAGTGCTCCGAAATAACTCAGTGGTTTTAAGGACTTGTCAATCGTTTCCCAGTGTTGACCCAGTTGAAATCCGGCTAGAGTGAGGACAATGTTCCACGGCAAGGACCCGACTGCAGAATAAAGTGTAAAGCGACCCAGGGGCATTCTTGCGACACCTGCGGGCAAGGAAATAAATGTGCGCAGGCCAGGCAACAAGCGGCCCACCAGAACCGTGACTTCTCCTCGTTTAGCAAACCACCGTTCTGCTCGCTGCAAATGCCGTTCATTTAGTAAAATGTACTTTCCATAACGTAGCACAAAGGGTCGACCGCCCCAAATACCAATGGCGTAAGCAATCCATCCCCCCACAACGTTGGCTAGGGTAGCCACCAGAACTGCTTCCCACACGGTGATTTGGTGAAGAAAGGCCAAGTAACCCGCATAGGGCATGACTACCTCACTGGGAATGGGAATGCAGGCACTTTCCAGTGTCATCAGGACAAAGATGGCCAAACTTCCGAAGTGGGACACAAATAGGCTGATCTGTGCCGACAAATTTTTTCTCTCCTTTTTGATTCTAAGGTCTCTAACCTTCTTTTAGTGACTCGTCTCGCCCGATGGGAGTTCGTAAAGTATAGAATCGTAGTCATGGTACACGAATTTGCGGGAATTGTGAACCGAGGAGGAGAAGAATTCCTCATCCAAGGCGTTGACACAGGAGCATCTTGGAATCACAATGATATGCGGGGTATTCACTGTCCTATCTCAGTAAATACAACTGCGTGGATTTACCTTCCCTGCTGGTGCCGCTAACAGCGGGATGACGGTCTATCCAGTAAATACAGTTGCGTGGATTTTCATTCTTTGTTGGTGCCGCTAAAGCGGGATGAGGGTTTGCTCTCTTCAGTCATGCGGGCATATGGCCTGTAAAACACATCCTTGGTCGAAAAGTGTTGTTGGAACAAGGATTTTGTGATCATTTTTGAACAGGGAGAAAAAGTTTGACCAAATTGGACCATTGGGGGATTGTGCATGTCCCTGTTACATGCGTCGTTTAACATATCCTATGTGACGATGCAAATATTTACCGGGTTTATTGGGGTTTATCAGATAGTGGTTTCTTTTTTTGGTATCTGGTATAAAAAAGCATCTTTGCAGTATGAGCCCCAAAAACGGTTTGGCGTGCTCATTGCGGCACACAATGAGGAACAAGTGATTGGACCCTTGATTGACAGTCTTATGATGCAAAGGTATCCACGTTCTTTGTTCAACATTCATGTCATTGCGGACAATTGTACCGACCATACGGCTGACGTTGCAATTCGCCATGGGGCCATGGTGCACAGGCGAACAGACCAAGAGCATCGAGGAAAGGGTTTTGCGATTGAATGGATGTTGCAACGGTTGTGGCACCGGGACGAGAATTTCGATGCGGTGCTGATGTTTGACGCCGATAACTTGGTGGCTCCTGACTTTTTGCGGCGAATGAATGACTATTTGTGCAGCGGTCATAAGGTCATCCAGGGGTACCTTGGTGTGAAAAATCCTTTTGATACTTGGGTCAGTGTGTCGATGGCCATTTCATATTGGTACAGTAACCGAATGTGGCAGAATGCTCGGCAAAATCTAGGACTTTCCAGTTCCCTTGGAGGGACCGGGCTATGCATTGACATGAACTTGCTGCGAGAAATGGGTTGGGAGGCCACAGGATTAACGGAAGACCTGGAGTTTGGCGTTCGCTGCGTGGAACGAGGCGTGATACCCGTTTGGGCGCATGATGCGAAAGTGTACGATGAAAAGCCAATGACCTTATTGGCTTCCATGCAACAACGACTGCGTTGGATGCAAGGGCATTTTCATTGTGCTAAGTACCATATGCTTCCGTTGTTGGCTGCAGGTGTAAAAGAACGGAGCTTTATCAAGTTTGACGCAGGCTTATACTTGTTTCAACCGATGCGGTTTTTAATTCTTTTTTTGACTTCCATTATGATGTTGCTTCAAGTTGCGACTCCGCACACGACGGTTATGTCTCATGTGACTGCGCTGATGCCTACAAGTTTTTGGGTTGCGGTCAATATGTTTTTGTATCTGCAGATGCCGTTGGCCCTGCTTCTAGAGCGGGTCAACTGGCGTGCATATTTCGGGTTAGTGATGTTGCCGTTCTTTCTTTGGACGTGGGGCCCTGTGGTGTTTCAGGCCTATTTCACCATGGGCAATCGGCGTTGGTCCCACACGACGCATAAACGGGCCATTCGTTTGGATGAGTTGCATGGACGATAATCATCATCACTTGGAATTCAACGCCGTGTTGCCATGGGGCAAATGAGACATGTATTTCGACCCATTGATGTCGGGGTGATGCAGCACACAAGATGGGCACCCGATATTTTACTCGTTTTCGTGTTCTAGCATTTTGAAGAGGGCGTCTTGAACAGACATTCCTGGGGAAATATGAATGTCCTCTGCGGCCTGGGTACAGGATTCAATGGTTCCATTCCATAGTTCATTCATGGTTTTTACACCCACTGCTCGGGCGGCAAGAATTCCTCGATTTGCCAGTTTGTCACGGAGCAAGGCTATGTCGAGCGCCCCACACATGACATACCCTGATTTTGTTTGCAGGATGAGCAGAGTGGTTTTTGGGAGTCGAACTTCAATGCCAACGATAACGTGTCCCTTAAAGTGAAGTGGTTCAACGGTTACCATGTTTGATGGATCGCTCCTTTCGTTCCGGTGTAGACCGCCATGCCGCAGTTAGCGGCACCAGCAAGGAATGTAAATAACATGTGAGTGTATTTACTGGATAGACCGTCATGCCGCAGTTAGCGACACCAGCAAGGAATGTAAATCCACGTCATTGTATTTACTGGATAGTGTATGGAGTAGGACCGTCCAGATGTGCCGACGTTTGTGTGCAGGTATGACCTTCATGCCGCTGTTAGCGGCACCAACAGGGGATGTAAATCTGCGAACCTGTATTTACTGGATAGGGTTTATGCGCGGAGGGAATCATGAAAACCGATCTGTTACATTTTTTCTATGGATTATGGAATAACGCACCCTTAATGGCGTCTTTCTTGACTATTCTCATTACGCAAGGACTAAAAATTCCGGTGCACTATATTCGTTACCGGGAATGGGATCTACATAAGTGTTTGGATGCAGGAGGGATGCCCAGTTCTCACGCGGCGGGAGTCATGGCTTTGGTGGCATCTCTTCTATACGTGGTAGGTCCCCAATCGCCCGTATTTGCTACGGCGGTCGTGTTTGCAGCCATTGTCATGTATGATGCAGGAGGAATTCGCCGTCATGCTGGGGAACACGCAGTTCTGCTCAACCGTATTGCTATGGAAATTTATCAGTCAGGTGTTCATTTTCAGGACTCACCCGGGGATTCGAGGGAAGGAGAGCGTTTAAAAGAGATCTTGGGTCATGAACCTCTGGAGGTGATTGCCGGCGCAGTATTAGGAACATTGCTAGGAGCAATAATAGGTAAATATTGGTAAAAATCCCTCGGATCAACTGCTTTTGGAATGGATCCGGAGGATTTTTACTTCATCCATGGCGTCATTATTCATCGTGCTATTTTGTGTTGCGAAACAGGTTCGTTGTGCTAGTTCATCTTTAGTTGAACGAGTTCACTGTTGTGAGTTCTCACTCTTTTTCATCTAAAATGGACTCATTCGAGTCGTCGGACTCCTCAGACTGAACTTCACCCTCCTCGGAGAACAACCGTTCCACGCCTTCTCTGCGGATTTTATCTACGAGAGAAAAGAGTGCTTTTTCTTGACTGATAAAATTTGGAGTCCCATATACAATTAATTTTTCTGAGTCCTCAGGCACTGCAATTGCGTAAAAAGTTCCATCGGGATTTTCGTACAGATCAACATGGTACGCGGCGTGAGGCGTGGTGTATTCATATGTTTCTTTCCGTTTTAACGTGCACCCCGGAGGAACTGGGATGTTTGAAAAAGCGGACGCAGGGTTGGTTGGACGTTCATTCATCAATGAAATACTCCTTTTCTGAACAGGTGTTTGAATCAACTTGGCTTGTGCTTGACAAGGGTACAAAGCGGATTCACACTACATTGTACCACATGACGAAGTTGAACTCTGTCTCATACGGAGGGGTGTGTGTGCAGGGTGGAGGTCAGGCCACAGGCGTGAATACGATATGGCAAAACGCGAAAGACCCACCAGTCGCCGTGCTCATCTTTCCGGTCTTGCTGGGAGGGGTGCTGTGGGGGAAACACCCTCTGCGAGGTTGGGAGGTTCCTGGTGGGAAAATAGAGGAGGGGGAGAATCCTGAACAAGCAGCTCGCCGAGAAACTTGGGAAGAGGTTGGCGCGCTTCTTGGCAGATTACATTGGTTGGCGACGTATGAAACGCCTGACAAAAAAACCAAGTGGATTTACTTGGCCGATGTGGAGGACGTGGGAGCAAGACCAGGTACGTCGGAAATTGTCGATGTGCGTTTGATGTTGAATATGACACCTCAGCGAGCAAGGACAGACCCGGACGTGAGTTTTATCATGAAAGATCAGGTTTACGAAGTGGTTTGGCCCCTGCTGTTATCCTATTTGGCTGAGAAGGAGAATCTCTGAGGAGTTTGTTGAACCCCCCTCCCCCCCGTCATAAGTTGCTACACCCGTCAGTCGACGCAATAAATAGCAAAACAGCACCCTCCCTGTACAGGGAGGGTGCTGTTTTGCAGAGAACATTTGACAAGCGTTTGAACATCGTCTTTATGCGAATTCCTTGAGGGTCTCCGCAAAAATTTCTGGGTTCAATTGCAGGTCCTGCTGTGCGATAGGAGTGGTTTGATACCCAGGAATTTGATCTTCATAGTCTTGTCGATGGTCATCTCTGTAGATTAGGCCTGTGCAAAGGCCCTGTGTTTCTATCACGGTTTTCATGGCTTCCATACGGCTGGTTGGATCGTATCCGTCTACCTTGTCTAGGTTGACAATGTTCTCCCGGAAAAAATCATATGTGTTGACCTTGTTGTAGGTGACACAAGGGCTGAACACGTTCACCAGAGCAAATCCCTTGTACTGAATGGCCTGTTCAATCAGAGACACCAGTTGGTTCACATCACTGGAAAATCCCTGAGCTAAAAAGCCAATGTCCGCGCCTAAAGCAATTTGTGCCGGAACGACCGCATTTTCAATGTTCCCTGCGGGTGCCGTTTTAGCTGTAAAGCCATGAGCGCTCGTGGGGGAGTGTTGCCCCTTGGTCAGTCCATAAATATGATTATCCATCACGATGTAGGTAATATCCATATTTCTTCGCACAGAGTGCATAAAGTGATTGAGACCGATACCGAATCCGTCTCCATCGCCACCTGCGGCAATCACCGTCAGGTCACGATTGGCCAGCTTCAGTCCCTGTGCCGCAGGTAAAGCTCTGCCATGGACACCGTGGAAACCATAAGTGTTGATGTATCCTGAAATTCTTCCTGAGCAACCAATACCGGAGATCACGGCGACTTCGTGGGGCTGCTTACCCAGGGATGCCAAAGCCCGTTGAATGGACGCCTGAACAGAGAAATCTCCGCACCCTGGACACCAATTGGGCCGCACATCATTGCGAAAGTCCTTGACCGTTACCGTCGTCGTCATCTTAAAACATCCCCTTGACAAAGTGATGAATTTCGATGGGCAGGAACGCTGAACCGTCATATTTGAGAAAACTTGACACTTGCGGGTGTTCCACGCCAAAGTGGGACATCAGATGGCGCAATTGCCCAGTGGCATTGTTCTCCACAACGACCACACGCTCGGCATCGGCTAGCGATTGCTGTAGGGTCTGCACCGGGAAAGGTAACAGAGTATGCAAGTGAACATGGGCGGCGGTGATGCCGTCTTCACGAAGACGTTCACAAGCCTCATCGATAGCCCCGATGTTGGCCCCCATGCCTAGGATGGCCACCTGTGGATTGTTGTCTCCAGTTCGCACCAGACTCCCGGCAAGTTCAACTCCCTCAAGCTTGTGTAGACGTTTGTCCATCATGTTTGTGCGATTGAGAACCGCTTCGTTTGGACGACCATTCTCAGAATGCTCCACGCCGGTAACCTTGTGAATACCTCCCTGAGTGCCGGGGAATGCTCTGGGCGAAATACCCGTTTCTGTGAGCAGATAGCGCTTGAATTCCTCACCGTGATCTGGCCGTTCTTTCGCTAGCATGTCCGGTGTTGCGATGCTACCCCGATCTATGATTACCTTTTCTAACTCAAAGGGCTCCGTTGTTTGTTTACTCAGGGACAACTGTAAATCGGTCAGAACAATGACTGGGCATTGATAATGGTCTGCAAGGTTAAAAGCTTCTCCCATAGAATAGAAGCACTCTTCTGGGGTGGCTGGGAATAAAACGATTTTAGGGATTTCACCATGGGTGCCAAACATTCCAGCAAACAGGTCTGATTGTTCCTGTTTTGTAGGAAGTCCAGTGGACGGCCCACCCCGTTGGGTATCAATAATGACTGCAGGGGTTTCCGTCATCCCCGCCAAGCCTATGGCCTCCATCATCAAGGCCAATCCCGGTCCGGACGTGGCGGTAAAGGCACGTGCGCCACCGTAGGCAGCCCCAATTGTCATGTTCATAGCGGCAATTTCATCCTCTGTCTGTACAACTACGCCGCCCACTTTGGGGAATTTCTTAATCAGATACTCCATCACATCCGATGCTGGTGTGATGGGGTATGCGGGCATCACGCGAGCCCCAGCCGCCAGAGCACCCAAAGCCAAAGCGTCGTTACCCATCATAAACAGGCGATGAGTTCCATCGGCCGATTTCAGTGCAAAACTGGGATCGGCTCCACCCGCTTCTTTGATGAATTCATATCCCCGTCGAATAGCCTCAGTGTTTTGATCTACAACTTTCTGGCCTTTGCGGTGGAACCGTTCCTCGGCAACTTCGGTAAAAGTTTCAATGGGCAGTCCCAATACGGCTGCAGATGCCCCCAGGGACACCATGTTTTTCATGATGGCCGAACCGCACTCTTCCGCAATGCTGGTGAGAGGGACCGCAAACAGTCGCACGTGATCCGGTGCCGTCGGATTGAATTTTTCATCCGCAATGACGATGCCATTTGTGCGGACCTCGCCAGCCTCCAAGTCGATGGTGTCCTGGTCAAAGGCTAGGAGCACGTCCGTGTAATCGGTGCTGGTTCGGTATTGTTTCAGGCTGACCCGTACTTTATCATTGGAGTGGCCTCCTTTAATACGGGATGAAAATTGACGGAAAGAGTACACATAATACCCGCGTCGGTTGAGTGCGACAGCGAACGTTTCACCCGTACTTTCCACGCCTTCGCCTTGCTGTCCGCCAACCTTCCACGAAAGTTGCTCTAGCATGCCTTTTCCACTCCTCTGTCAGCACCCTGCCTCTCCACTCCCACATGGTCCCGAAACGTATCGGAACAGCGCGCATTGCGGCAGCGTGTGAACGGTTTGAATCCTCCATGGACAAAAAAACCCAGGGGGGCAAAACAAAACCCGGTGAAGCCTTGGTCAACCCACCGTGGTCAATTATACTGTACCTGTCGGAGCAATGAAACTTCGGATCGACAAATTCTTTAAATTGCATCCGAACAAAGCCAGAGGACGACAAGACTCATAAGAGTACCAGCGCTTGGTCTATTTAAACCCCCTCATGGAGTTGATGTTGATGTTTATGACTGACAACCTGCGTTCCGAAGTGAGACGCTCTTTGATGGCTATGCAGGTCCGGTTGGACTGGCTCAAGAGGCTTGCTGCGCGTACGGATGCCTGGTGGAAAGACGACACTACCTGCTGGGCTGCGGAGCGTGCTTTACACGTGTGCCTCGAGTGTGCGACGGACGCGGCCAGTACTCTGATTGTCGGATTGGTGATGCGGGATCCGGGAAGTTATGAAGACATTTTTCGCATTATGGCGGAGGAATCCGTGGTACCCAGGGAATGGTTCGAAAACTTCACCAGTGCTTTGAAACTGCGTGATGGCCTTATCCACAAGTATGATCAGATCACTGCCGATGAGGTGCACATTGGTGTTCAGGACTATCCCGGTCTCTTACAAGATTTTGTCCGTTTTATGGAGATATATTTGCAAAAATCCCCTATTACTTAGCGAGGCAAATGTACACTAATATGTCGACGAACACCAAACTTCCAGGCAATTTCATCCGAGGGTAAGAGGATGTCAATGTGTTTGCCCTTGATGGCGAATCCTGTATCTTCGGCAATTCGCCAACCGATTCCTTCAATGTAAATTCGTGTGCCAATGGGGATAATCCGAGGATCCACGGCCACCGTTCGGCTTACGGTGGCTTTGGTACCACTGGCCGTAATACCAAATCCAGGGGTACCCGGAGATTTGCCAGTGGAGTTTTTGGTCAAGGCGTAAGCCGTTAAAGTGAAATCCTTCAACACCTCATCGGGCAATCCCCTGCGGGGTGTTTTTTTACGCCCACTGGAAGAGGGCTGTTTCAATTCATAGACGCGATTGTTTACTGTCTTCTGTGAAGCCATCCATGTCTCATCCCTTCGCAAAGGGGTGTTGGCAATTGGAACGTTCTTGACGGTTCCTACTGTTTCAAAACAGATTGGAACGCTGTTATACTGTTCTACGACATTTTTGAATAGAGCCTTTTTCTGTACGCTAAGCGGAATTACAGAGAACTTATTTGCAAAAGTTTGACGGCTGTCATAGTCAATATATTGAGACTGTGCTACACTAACGTCAAACGAATATTCTAGTGGCTGTAATCCCCGTGTGTGACTTGAGGTAAGCCCGTTTGCCGCTGGCAAGCAGGTCAAACCCAAGAGACTTGTCCCTATCCATCGGATCCATGTTTGCATGAATTCAACTTTCCCCGCTTCGGTTGAATTTATGCTGTGTGGGGACACACGGGGTTTGTGGTCCATTAGGGAGGATGAGTCATGTCAGGAGATATTGGTTGGAAGGTGGGCGGCAGGCAGGGAGAGGGCATTGACAGCACCGGGGACATTTATGCTGTAGCCTTGCATCGCATGGGATACTACGTATTCACATATCGCCACTTCATGTCTTTGATTAAAGGCGGACACACCAATTACAAGGTGCGCAGTTCTGACCAGGTTTTGCGCCATCACGGAGACTTGGTGCATGTCTTGGTGGCCTTTGACCAGACCACCATCACTCATAATTGGCATGAGTTGGCCGACGGGGCAGTGGTGATTTATGACACGGCCGCCTTCAAGGCAAAGGCACCTGATGATAGAAATATCAATTTGTGTGGAGTACCTCTCACCGAATTGGCCAAAAATGCTGGAAGTTCCATTATGAAAAACATGGTTGCCATCGGTGCCAGTATTTGCATTCACGAGTTGGAACTGGAATCCCTGCGGCCGGTGGTGGAAGATAAGTTTGGCAAGAAAGGTCCGACGGTGGTGGAACAAAACATGGAGGCTCTGCATCAGGGGTACGTGTACTTCAATGAGCATTTTTCTGCTCGTTTTCCGTTGCCACCGATTAAAAAATCCACTCACTCATTACCGTCAGCGCGACTATACGCCTCCGGTAACCAAGCGGTGGGGTTTGGTGCTTTGGCAGGAGGTTGTCGCTTTCTGTCTGCTTATCCCATTACCCCAGCGACGGAAATCATGTACTGGGCGTTGGCACAGTTTCCTCGTTACGGAGGAGTCGTGGTGCAGGCCGAAGATGAGATTGCCGCGATGAACATGGCCATTGGTGCAAATTTCGCTGGGGTAAGAGCCATGACCTCCACGTCTGGACCTGGCTTTTCTCTGATGATGGAAGCTTTAGGCTTAGCCGGAATGTCCGAGACCCCTGTGGTTGTTGTGGATGTTCAACGTAGTGGCCCGTCCACAGGTTTACCTACAAAAACGGAACAGAGTGACTTGAATGAGGCTCTCCATGGAACTCACGGAGAAATTCAAAGAATTGTTTTGACACCACGCACGGTAGAAGAGTGTTTTTTGCTCACCGCTGAGGCGTTCAATTTGGCAGAACGCTACCAGCTACCGGTCATTGTTTTATCTGACCTGTACATGGGCATGTCTTCTCAAACCATTGATGAATTTCCACTGGATAAAATTCATCATGAGCGGGGCAAGTTACTGCAAGAAGTGGATCTGGAGAAGTTTGGGTCATACACATACCAGCGCTACAATGCGGATGTGCTTGACGGAATCTCTCCTCGCGCTCTGCCTGGCCAAAAGAACGGTCGATATGTGGCTTTGGGCAATGAGCACAGCGGAGTCGGTCTGGAGATTGAAGACCTGGCCACTCGGCGGGCCCAGGTGGGGAAGCGCCAACGCAAATTGCTCAACTTTCAACACTTTACGGGGATTCACTTGGACGGGGATGTCCATTCTCCCTTGGCACTGATTGGTTTCGGCAGTACTTGGGGAGTGATGGAAGAGGCACGAATTGCATTAAACACCAACGGGCTACAGGTAAAACACATCCATTTTTCACGAGTGGCTCCTTTTCCGACTGAAGAGTTTAAAGAGGCCATGAAGGGGGTCCAAACGGCTCTGGTGGTGGAACAAAACAGTACCGGGCAGTTGGCGGACCTGATTCAAAAAGAGGTGGGATTCCACGACCGTTTGGAGCGTTGCCTGCGCTTTGACGGAGACCCCTTTACTTTACAGGAAATCATCACACGCAGTGAGCAAGTTTTTCCTTTGGGGGTGCATCATTGATGTCAACCATCGCGGATTTTAAAACTGAAAAACCCACTTGGTGTCCGGGTTGTGGGGACTTTGGGGTATTGAATGCGATGCAAAAGGCCTGCGTCAATCTGGGACTGACACCAGAGAAGGTTGTGGTAGTTTCTGGAATCGGTTGCTCGGGGAAAATGTCGCAACACTTCGGTGGATATGGGGTTCATTCTTTACATGGACGGTCTTTGCCTACCGCCCAAGCGGTCAAATTAGCCAATCGAGAGCTAACGGTGTTTGCCGCCGGAGGGGATGGAGATGGCTATGGAATTGGCATGGGACATTTTATTCATGCCATGAGGCGCAACGTGGATGTGACCTATGTGGTCATGGATAATCACATTTATGGATTGACGACGGGTCAGGCATCGCCCACCAGTGACGTAGGACATGAAACAAAAACTTCACCACACGGAACGATTGAACAGCCTATTGTTCCCTTGCAACTGGCAATGGCGCAACACTGTGGCTTTGTTGCCCAAGGATTTTCCGGGAACATCAAACAACTTGTTTCTCTGATGGAACGAGCAGTAACACATAAAGGTTTTTCTCTTGTCAATGTCTTCAGTCCCTGCGTAACTTTTAATAAGGTTAACACCTACGAGTTTTACCGGGATCATTTGGTGAATTTGGATGAGGAAGAAAGCTACAATCCCCAGGACCGTTTGGCAGCCTTGGACCGCGTGGCGGCGGCTAACAATCTGGTCACCGGGGTGATCTACGAAGACTTGGATCGGCCAAGTTTTGCAGAACAGTTGTATGGTTATCCTGAGCAGCCTTTGACACAAGTCAACCTGGCGCTCAGTGAAGAAAGTTATGAGGAAATTCTTTCTAGTTTCCGATAGGCCTGGATACTGATGTGAAAGTAGTGTAGGATGGGGTGTCGGCATTTTGAGCTGGCATCCCATTTGTCACCGGATGTAAGCGGAAACATTGTCAGGAGTGTCTAGATTTCTGAATCTATTACACCGTATGGGAAAATTCACTTGTTATACACGAGGCAAAAAAGTTGCTATACTTTGAGTTGGTCGTGCTTTTGGCGGGCAGCGGCCACAGTTTTACAATTATCAACTTTTAAGGTAAATGAGTCGCAATATTTCTGATTTGTGACTAACGTTGTTTCTCTTGGAACCCTGGAAAGGGCCGAAGTGTATTCCCAGAAACCTGGATTCAGTGGTAGCCAAGGCAAGCGTAGAGTATTCTCGAGCAGAGGGTGAAGGAATTGGCAGATGTCCTAGAGGTCAGAGACTTGACCATCGAGTTTCTGATTGAAGAACGGTATTATCGGGCGGTTCAAGGGGTCAGCTTCGACATTGGCGAGGGCGAGACCTTGGGACTGGTTGGCGAGTCCGGATGTGGAAAGAGCGTTACGTCACTGGCGGTGATGCGGTTGTTGCCAACCCATACGAAAGTGAGTGGGCAAGTGAAATTTCGCGGACAGGACTTGTTGAAAGTCGGTGAGCCGCAGATGCGCCAAATCCGTGGCAATGAAATCAGTATGATTTTTCAAGAGCCCATGACCTCGTTGAATCCGGTGCATCGTATTGGCACTCAGATTTCTGAAAGTCTTATTTTACACCGCAACGTGTCTGCGGCTAAGGCGCGGGCACAGTCCATTGATTTGTTAAAATTGGTTGGCATTCCTAGAGCAGAGCAAATTGTGGATGAGTATCCGCACCAGTTGTCAGGGGGGATGCGGCAACGGGTCATGATTGCCATGGCAATGGCTTGCCAGCCCTCGGTGCTCATAGCCGATGAACCCACCACGGCACTGGATGTCACCATTCAGGCACAGATCCTCGACTTGATGCGTCATTTGACCGCTGAAAATCACATGTCCACGTTACTCATCACGCATGACTTAGGGGTGGTGGCCGAGATGTGTGACCGGGTGGCAGTCATGTACGCGGGTCAAATTGTGGAGCAAGGACCGGTAAGGGAAATTTTTCGCCATCCGTCTCATCCTTACACAGTAGGTTTGATGAATTGCATTCCTAAAATTGCAGGAGAGCGTAAGCGTCTGGTCCCTATTGAGGGAAATGTACCCTCTCTGCAAAATATGGGTGTTGGATGTCGCTTTGCTCCTCGTTGTCCCAAGGCGATGGATGTGTGTCATGAAGAACCTGAAGAGTACAGCGTGGGGACTGAACACACGTGCCGTTGCTGGTTACACGCTGAGGCGGGGGTGACGAGTCGATGACAGAGGCCTTGTTACAAGTGGAAGAATTAGTGAAATACTTCCCGATTCGCCGGGGGGTACTGCAGCGAACTGTTGGACACGTCAAGGCAGTGGATGGCATATCTTTTGCGGTTAATCAAGGGGAAACCTTGGGAGTTGTGGGGGAGTCCGGTTGTGGAAAGTCCACGATGGGCAGGAGTGTGTTACGACTGATTGAGCCCACCAAGGGTAAAGTGACGTTTAATGGTAAAAATGTATTGTCATTGAATAAACCGGAAATGCGTGCAATGCGTCGGGAAATGCAGATTGTCTTTCAAGACCCGTACGCCTCGTTAAATCCCCGCTATACGATTGGACAAACCCTGTTGGAACCGATGAAAATCCATAATTTACACAGCCCAGGTGAACGCATGCAAAAGGTTCACAGTTTGTTGGAACGGGTGGGCTTGGCTTCTGAGTACGCGCGTCGTTTTCCCCATGAGTTTTCTGGGGGTCAGAGGCAGCGTGTGGGCATTGCCCGAGCACTAGCCGTAAATCCCAAACTGGTTATTTTGGATGAACCAGTGGCAGCCCTGGACGTTTCGGTCCAATCACAGGTATTAAACCTGCTGGAAGACCTGCAGGACGAGTTTCACTTGACTTATGTATTCATTGCCCATGATTTGAGCGTTGTTCGTCACATTAGTGACCGAGTCATGGTGCTTTACTTAGGCCGCATGGCCGAGGTTGCCGATTCGGAAGAATTGTTTACCAATCCTTTGCATCCTTATACGAAGGCATTGTTATCTGCCATCCCCGTGCCAGACCCGGATGCCAAACGAGAACGCATTATCTTGCAAGGTGATTTACCCAGTCCTGCCAATCCTCCCTCGGGTTGCCCATTCCATACTCGTTGTCCGGTGGCAGTGGACAAGTGTCGGCAGGAGGTACCTGCTTGGCGGGAGGTCAAGTCGAGTCATCACGTGGCTTGTCATTTGGTTTAGGGATTCAGGAACTGTCTACCGAATCATGAGGTTTGGAGACGTATTCAACGACGAATTGGTCGATGGGCCCAGGAGGGAGCTTTATGTCCTTATCAGAATTAGACATCAAACCGTCTCAACCGTTTGCGCCTACACCGATGGTTGCGAAAAAGCAGCAATTAAAGTCACTGCGAGAATTTCCGATGTTGTATTTAGGTGGATTTATTGTGTTGGTACTGATTGTGGTAGCAATATTTGCTCCTGTGTTGGCGCCACATAATCCGGATGCCGTTTTTCAAAATGGCCTGAACGCGAATGGAACACCGATTGCTCCTAACTGGGAATTTCCCCTTGGAACCGATAGTAACGGGAGAGACATTTTGTCAAGGGTTATCTTCGGCAGCCGGGTTTCTTTGACAGTGGGTGTTGTGTCTACTTTGATTAACCTGTTTATCGGTGTCGTGGTCGGCTTGGTTTCTGGGTATTTCGGCAAGTGGGTGGATACTGTTCTGATGCGAGCGGTGGACACTATTTTGGCCTTTCCTTTCTTGCTGTTTGCTATGGCACTGGTTGCGGTTTTGGGACCTAGCCTGTGGAACGTACTGTTTGCCATTGGTATTTTGGGCTGGGGAACGATGGCTCGGGTGGTGCGTGGACAGGTGTTGTCTTTAAAAGAGTTTGACTACGTGCAGGCAGAGCGGGCTCTGGGAGCTTCTCACGGGCGCATCATGTTTCGCATCATTTTGCCTAACGTCATTGGTCCGGTGATTGTTTTGGCCACTTTAAATGTCGGCATGAACATGTTGACTGAGGCTGGATTGAGCTTCTTGGGAATTGGCATTCAGCCACCTCAAGCCAGTTGGGGGAACATGATTCAGCAGGGGATGAACACGTATGCTTTTGCTCCATGGACTCTGTGGTTTCCCGGACTGGCCTTGGTGATAGCGGTTCTCGGGTTCAATATGATGGGAGACGGGCTGAGGGATTTGCTGGATCCTCACAATGCTACTCGCTGATCAAAAGCAACTGAACTGTCACGTTTTTACTATTTATTTTATTGTCGTCATTTGAACGGTGCAGGAGGGACAAGCCGTGTACGCATATCTGATTCGACGTATTTCCGGGGCCGTTGTAGTATTGCTTGGGATTTCCATCATAACCTTTTTGCTCGTCTATGCCGTTCCAGCGGACCCAGCGCGAATGATTGTGGGCCCCAAGGCACCGGCCGCAGTGGTGGCCGCGGTGAGGGCCCAATTGGGGCTGAACCTGCCTTTGCCTGTGCAGTACATTCACTACATGGATCGGTTATTTCATGGAGATCTGGGAACCTCGTATATCTATAGTCTACCCGTTGCGAAAATGATTTTGCAGCGAATTGGTCCCACCGCATGGCTGGCTTTGTGGTGTTGGGTGGCTGAACTTGTAATTGGAATTCCATTAGGAATTTACACTGCGCGTCATGCTCGCCACAAGAGAGACTATATCGTCAGTGCTGTGGCTTTAGTCGGAATTTCCTTGCCGGTGTTTTGGCTGGGACTGGTGCTGTTGTATTGGTTCGGTTTCGAAATTCCCATCCTGCCCTTGGGCGGGTCTGGCGGCATTCAGTATGTGATTTTACCCGCCATCACTTATGGGATTACCGGGGCAGCCTACTATACTCGGTTGCTTAAGTCGTCCATGCTGGAAGTTATGGGTCAAGATTACGTGCGTACGGCCAGGGCCAAGGGAGCATCAGAACGACGTGTCACTTGGCGACACGTGGTGCGCAACGCCTTATTGCCGGTGGTTACGTTTGGGGGCATCGATATTGGCTATCTACTGACCGGTGTGGTCTTGATTGAGGCAACATTTAATTGGAATGGTCTGGGCATGTTGGCTTACACAGCGATTCAAAACGATGATGTACCGGTCATCATGGGTACGGTCATGTTGATTGCCGTCGGTGTGGTGCTGTTCACCTTGTTGGTGGATATCATCTATGCTGCGATAGACCCGAGAATTCGCTACGAGTAAGTTTTCAATCTTGACTTTTCATTTGCAAGAATACTTGCGGTTCTTTTGTGGAGAGAATATAATTCAGAAAGTCTAAAAGAAAGTTAGACATACTCAATCTTGGTTGGATTGAGAAGATTGAAAAAAGGGGGAATATATGCATGGACTGGAAGAAGGGAGCCGCGGTCGTGGCCTCAGCGGCCGCATTTAGCTTGGTTCTTGCTGGCTGTGGCGCTAATTCTGCATCGCCCACCAACAGCCAAAATAGCACAGGAACGGCCAGCACGGGCAAACCCGTGCCAGGCGGAAACGTCACACTGGATTTCATACAAAATATTCGAGATTTGGATCCAGCTATCGCTTACGACACTCAGTCGGATGAAGTCGTCAGTCAGTTGTATGACCAGTTGGTCACTTGGCAGGGTAATACGGACAACATTGTGCCCATGGCGGCGAAGGATTGGACTATTTCTCCGGACGGTTTGACGTATACTTTCCATTTACATCAGAATATGAAGTTTTGGAACGGAGATCCGGTAACTGCTCAGTCATTTATCGACGAATTTCAGCGAGTACTTAACCCCAATTTGGGTTCTGGGGGCTCAGGATTCTATACGATTATTCAAGGAGCACAGGCATACTTTAACAAAAAGGCTTCAACAATTTCCGGATTGTCGGCGCCAGACCCTACTACTTTGGTCATTAAGTTGACAAAACCAGAGAAGTTCTTCTTAGACACTCTTACCATGCCCTTCATTTCTGCGGTGGACCAAAAGTTCATCGACAAAGTGGGGAACAAGGCGTTTGATGCCACTCAGGCCATGGGTAGTGGTCCCTTTGAATTGACATCCAGTGACATTACTCCTAATCAAATCACTTTGACGAAGAACCCTAGCTATTGGCGTACGGATAAGTATGGCAATCATTTACCGTATCTAAACAAGGTCACCATTAATATCAGTAACAATGATCAGTTGGATACATTACACTTTGAACAGGGCCAAACCGCATGGATTGGTTGGAACTTCGGCGGTGATGGAATTCCGGCTTCGAGCTACCCACAGTTTATGGCTAATCCGAAGTACGCGGGTTTAACGCAATCCATCATCATGAATTCCGTTCAGTACATTGGGTTGAATACCACCATGGGTCCGACGAAAAATCCTCTGGTTCGCCAAGCGATTGAGTACGCCATTAATAAGCCGGATATCCTGCGACTTAACAATGGCCGTGGGCAAATAGCGAATCAACCTTTGCCACCTGGGATTCAGGGTTATGTGCAGAATTTGCCAGCGGATGCCACGTACAACTATGACCTACAAAAAGCAAAGGATCTGCTCAAACAAGCGAATTACCCCAATGGATTTACCATCGACCTGTATTCCTCCAATGATGGTGCTCAGTTAACCTTGGACCAAGGCGTTCAATCTCAGTTGGCCAAAGTGGGCATCAAGGTGAACATCAAGGCGAGTTCATGGGGCACTTTCCTTAATGTCGCCGAGGCGGGCAAGGCTCCGATGGATTGGCTTGGATGGATACAGGATTTTCCGGATGCCTCTGATTTCCTGAATACCCTGTTTAACTCCAATCAGATTCCTGTGAATAACAACATGAATTACAAGAACGCCAATGTGGACACGTGGTTGAACCAGGCCGAATACAGTATGGACCAACAACAACGAAATCAGTTGTACGGCCAAGCCACAGACCAAATTATGAAGGACGCAGTTTGGGTGCCCATTTGGTATGATAAGTTCACGGCTGCGACACAGTCCTGGGTGCATGGGTTCTATATTCCGGCAGTGGGTACAGACCCCATCGAGTGGGTATGGATTGACAAGAGCCATCAGTAATTGAGTCGGTCTCTTGGGGTACCTATTAGCTGATTCTTAAATGGATCACCGCCGCCAGAGTATTCCCGGGCGGCGGTTTTATATGCTGAGGAGTTTTGTATCAATGCACTGTCCGCGCGTCCAGTGTCCTTGCATCCTATATAGGCCTATGCTATATTGGAAAAGCAGTTTATTGGGCTAGGCGATTTCGCCAATATGAGCCATTAGCTCAGTTGGTAGAGCACCTGACTTTTAATCAGGGTGTCGGTGGTTCGAGTCCACCATGGCTCACCAAGAAAATAGCCAGTCATAGCGCGGGTTTTTGAGCCTTCCTCAGGTGCAAAGACCCGCGTTCTTTTTGACGTTTGTGTGCGTATAGTGTGCGATCATATAATTATATTATTTTAAATATTATATTATATTATATTCCCCTCTCTCAAGAAAAGTATCTTTTTCTCCTGTTTTCTCACTCAATCGCACGATATCGCATTTGACCATTTCGTACCCAGGACACATTATTGTCGATGAGAGCGATTTTATCCGTTTGAGGGTGTGCTGAACCAGACGAGCAATGTCGTCTTCAAATTTATGGTACGCACTTGTCGGATCTCCACCAATGTCTTTCGTGGTTTACCCTCTCATGTCTCACAGGGTCTGACGCCCTCAGCAGTCCTTCGTACGACCTGTCGAAAGGGTGGAGGCTAGCTAAGCTTTTTTGCAGGGTCGGTGCCCGAATGGACAAAATGTATGCCAGCTTCTCCGTGCTCTACGTTTGTCAAATGCAGGTTCGTTCTTGTGCGACGTTCACAGCGAGACGACAGTCAGTCTTGTGACTTAGGCAACCTGGTTTATGAGTGGTCGGTAGGCCGGACCAAGGGCTCGGATGGGATCGTAATCCACATGCCGTGTGCCTATCGTGAACAAGATGCGAATCAGTTTTCCACAGAGAGCGACAAGCGACTGTTTAGGCTTAAGCGGGTTATTCACACGAGTCTTGAAATGTTGGTGCAGCAGCTTGAACTCTGAGTTCTTAGCTGCCAGGATGAACACACCTCGGTAGAGCAGTGCCCGCAGCCGTGACCGACCTCGTTTGCTGATGACTGTCTTGCCCTTGTGTTTCCCAGAACTGTCTTCCTTCAGGTTGAGTCCTGCCAGTTTGCGAATCTGGTGCCAGCTTGTGAATAACGACAGGTCTCCGACTTCAGCCAGGAATCCGGCGACTGTGGATAACCCGAGACCGGGTATCCGTAGCATTTGCGTGGCTCCTGGAATCTCCGCCAGCAGTTTGGCGATTTGCGCTTCCAGTTGGTTCAGTTGCTGTTGAATTAAGTCGTATTGACACATCAGGATCTGCAGCTCTTGTCGGGCCATGGTTGACCCCTCCCGCAGCCCAATGGATACCTGAGCGGTACTCACAAGCTTCTTTGCCGTTTTCAATCCAACACCTCGCTTGATATCCGCCTCCCTCCACATGTGAACAATTACCTCTGGGTCCATTTCGGAGATATCTACAGGCAGCCATGCTTTGCGCAACACGGCTAGTGCCGCTTTGCCATCCCACTCTTTGAACACTGTCGGCACAAACTCTGGGAAGAAGCGATCCAGCCAGTTGTGAATGCGGCCCTTGACACGGTGCATGTCCTCTAACAGGCGCTCCCGCTGGTTCATGCCTCCACGCAGTTCGGCGTACACACCGGTCGGGACGATTGGCTCTGCGTAGCGGCCATCCTTGACCAGGCGGGCGATGGTGAGCGCATCCTTCACGTCGTTCTTCGTTGGTGAGTTGTCATCAAGCTCCTTGCTCTTTTTGACGTGCGACGGATTCACATGAACCACCGGAATGCCTCGCTCCCGCAGATGCTGAGCGAGCACCATCCAATAATGCCCGGTCGGCTCCATCCCAATCAGTACATAGTCCTTGCCGTGCGAGCGCTTGAGCTCTTCCAGCCATTGCTCTAGACGTTGGAGTCCAGTCCTGGTATTCTCGAAGGTGAACGGCTTACCGAGTTCAATACCTCGCCAATCGACGCTTCTAGCAACGTGCGTGTGCTTGGCGATGTCAACACCGACGACAAGTGTTCCCTCGGTGATACGTTGAATCTTAGCGTTCACATTCTTTGCCATTGTTGCTTCACCCTCCTGTGTTTTCGTGTTGGTTTGGCAACTACCACGATACCAGGAGGTTTTTTAATCTATCAAACCTCAAATTGCTTCATTACAGGACTGCTTTTTTATACGAAAATAGCCCGTCCTAACCTTTTGGCCATTTTCATTCCTGGGGGTGGCCGTCAGGCCATAAAAGTTTCGGGCAATCTCTTTAAAATAACGTGCGACGTTTGTATGCAATTTCAAGGAACACAGCATAGAATTGACCCCAAAAGAATATGGTTGGGAGGAGGGGAAGTCGATGAAAGTTGACCGATTTGACTGGGCGTTGAAATTGACGGCGTTGCTGGTGGTGACGTGGACTGTGGTGTCTGTCGGCATGCACGCGCATGTGCTGTAGAACTCATAGAAAATATTTGCTAAGCCCGGTTGAACAAAATCGGGCTTTTTGAGGTATTGGGAAACCTTTCATCCGAGAACCTGATGGTTCAAACCCCAAACCGGGGGAGAAAGGATTCCCTCCACCTAAATTCCTTCCACCCAAATTCCTTCCACCTAAATTCCCTCCACCTAAATTCCTTCCACCTAAATTCCTTCCACCTAAATTCCTTCCACCTAAATTCCCTTCACCTAAATTTTCTCGCCCAGGTTTCCGTACCGATCTCTCAGGTCCTTTTTCAGCACCTTGCCACTCGGATTTTTGGGCAGAGATGGTGTTATCACCACGTGTTTAGGGATTTTGAACTTGGCCAAACGCCCTTCGCAGAACTGCAGGATATCTTCTTCCGTCAGGTCCACTCCCGCTTTGGGCACAACGACGGCCGTCACCGCCTCAATCCAGTATTCGTCAGACACGCCAATCACGGCCACCTCCGATACCCCCGGGTGTTGGTAGAGAAACTCTTCCACTTCGCGACTGGCCACGTTGACTCCGCCAGTTTTAATCATATCTTTTTTACGGTCCACCACGGTCAGGTAACCTTCTTCATCCATCACGCCCAGGTCTCCACTGTGCAGCCAACCCCCGCGAAAAGCCTCCGCGGTCTTCTCGGGTTTGTTCAAATAGCCCAGCATGGCGTGGGGTGTGCGGTGAACAATTTCCCCCACAGTACCAGGAGACACCGGATTGTCCGCTTCATCGACAATGCGGGTTTCCACGTTAAGCCCTGGTTTTCCGGCCGATCCCAATTTACGCAGCTGGTCCTCTGGTTTCAAAATGGTGGCAAGGGGTGCCACCTCGGTTTGACCGTAAAAGTTCCAGAAACGGGCCTGGGGTACCCGCGCAGACAACTCTTTCAACACCTCCACGGGCATGATGGCCGCGCCGTAATAACACTTGCGCAAGGAGGTCAAATCCCGTTGGTCAAAATCCGAGTGTCGCAACAGACCAATCCACACCGTGGGTGGACAAAACAACAGGGTGGCCCGCTCCGCTTCTACGGATCGCAAAATTCCATCTGGCGTAGCCTGGTTGAGAATGATACCCGTTCCCCCCAGATAGACACTGGGCCCGAGAAAGCAATTGAGCTGGGCGCTGTGGTATAGGGGCAATGCGTGAATGGACACATCCTGCTCATCCATGGACCCGTCCACCAGCGTGCTGACATACTCCGCCACCAGACTGCGATGTGTTAGCATCACCCCTTTGGGTCGGGACTCGGTGCCACTGGTGTACAGAATTTGCGCCACGTCATCGTCCGTCACGTCAGAATCCACCGCCTCTATCGGCACACCTTGCCGCCGGGTGGACAACGCTACCCACCCGGGGTAAGCAGAATCAAACTCGTCCATTCCATAGCGGGCCAGCATGGAGTGGCCCAACTGTGCCGTCGCGCGTGTCATGGCCTGTTCCATGGTGGGCACCAAGTCTGCCGCACAGGCCACCGCCGCAATAGCTGCGTCTTCCAGAACGTAAGCGATTTCATCTGCGGTCAACATATAATTGATGGGCACCAATACAGCCCCCAGGCGGGCTGTGGCAAAGGCGAGCATCACAAAATCCATACTGTTTTTCGACAGAACCGCCACTGGTGTGCCCCTGCTCACCCCATCTTGGCGCAAGAGATAGGCTGTCTGATTGACCCGCTGGTCAAACTGCTGGTAAGTCAGGCGTTCCTCCTTGTACACCAGGGCCAGTTTGTTCGGGTAACGTCCCGCGCTACGTGTGAGCACATCCCCCAACGTATTGCGCCGGGCTCGCGCAATTTGTGCCTGCCATGCCTCCACTAAAACTCAACCCCCTGTCTTGATGTAATTTGTAGAACTTTGTAACTCTCTTGGGAAAAAGAAACTTCATGATGTCCCCAATGTAACTCTCTGTCTGATTGCGAATCTGTCTGATTGTGCAATGGAGATTCAGCGTCTGATCCTTGCGATTCACACCGTCTGTGAATCCTATAAAAACCTGAGCATCTCCCTATTTGACTATACCTTTCATTTAATGAATTTTACAATAGGTCTGAACACTCAGGTTGATAAGCCCTATTGATGATGAGAATCATAAATATGATATCCTTGTGATTATGCCAGATCATGTTCCTCTTCTCTTGAAGTTGCTTTGAAGTTGCTTTGAAGTTGCTTTGAAGTTGCTTTGAAGTTGCTTTGAAGCTGCTTTGAAGCTGCTTTGCAATTTAACATCCATTGCTAGATTCGCTTGATGAAGGGTCGTAGTTCTCATCACTTACGCCTAGGGATTCCTTGGTTAACAAAGCATTTGCCGACACTTTGGACAAATTCGTACTTTGCCTCCATGGAAGAGAAGAGCGCACCACTCGGTGATAGGCATAGCGGATGAGTCAGGAACAATGAGCTTGCACTTGAACCTTGAGACACCTATGAGGAGTGAAAACATGCATCGTTTACTGCTCATTGCCACTGGAGGCACCATTGCCTCCGTACAGAGCCATCACGGGCTGACTCCAGGAATTGGCGCTCAGCAACTGGAAGCCTATCTAGGCCAACTGTCACATCGATACCACATCAACAGTCTGAACTTGTTCAATATTGACAGCACCAACATGCAGCCCGAGTATTGGGTGAAAATTGCGGAGACAGTGGCGGCTGAATACAACCATTACGATGGATTTGTCATCACCCATGGAACCGATACGTTGGCTTACACTGCGGCAGCCCTGTCCTACATGTTGACAGACATTAACAAGCCCGTGATAGTGACCGGATCGCAAGTACCCTTTACATATAAGAAAAGCGATGCCAAGCGAAACCTACTTGATGCGGCCCGTATGGCTTGTGAACCCATTGGCGGCGTGTATGTCGTCTTCGACGGCCACGTGATTGCCGGAACTCGCGCTGTAAAAATTCGAACAAAAAGCTTTGATGCGTTTGAAAGTATTAACTACCCGGATATCGCCACCGTGGACAATACAGGGAAAGTCCACTATCACGTGCATGTTCCTCGCTCCCAGCGTCCACTGTCCCTCGATACATCCCTGTGCCCAGATGTGTTTTTGTTGAAACTGCATCCCGGTACCAAACCAGAGGTTTTTTCCGCCCTAATGCCGCTATACAAGGGAATTGTCATTGAAAGTTTCGGCAATGGGGGCATCCCCTTTCTGGAAAGAAACCTCCTTCCTCCCATTGAAGCCTGTGTCAACGCGGGAATTGCCGTGGTGGTGACCACACAGTGCCTGCAGGAGGGAGAAGACTTGAGCTTGTATGAAGTAGGCAGGAAGGTGGCCGAAAACAACAGGGTCATCCTGTCCAAAGACATGAATACGGAGGCGATTGTTCCCAAACTCATGTGGGCTTTGGGGAAAACCCCCGACTTAGCCGAAGTCAAGCACATCATGGAAACCCCTATGGTTTATGATTCTTCATTTTGAAATGAGCCAGGAAAGATCCAATCGGTGCAAGGAAGTCAGCTCATATGAGCAAACGATTCAGAGGACAGCGGCATGCGCACAAACAGTGGCATACGCACAAGGTGAAAATTTTGATACTACCTGATTTAACCAGTTTATAAGTGCATGTCCGGAAAGGGGTCTGGTCAGACCCAAACAGTGCCAGGAGGCCAGCCCAAAATGCGCACCCAACGTACGTTTCGGGTACGTGAGGGAGCATTTTGGGCGACGACGCAGCAATGCCGCCGGGGAGTTCTGACCCTTTCCGGACAATCTCTATAAGAAACTTCGCTATAGAAAGCAGGATGACAACCTCATGAAAACAGCCGTGTATTGGAATACTCTTTCTCATCAAGACTGGACCCTTCACCTTGCAGCCACAGACCGTGGGCTGTGCTGCATTACACTACCCAATGAACCGCTCGAGACTTTGGCCACATGGGTAAATCGACATATTCCCAATGCGGAAATGCTGAAAGATGATAAAAAAATCTTGCCATACGCTCAGCAACTCCGCGAATACTTTGCGGGTTCCCGGACAGAGTTCACAATGCCTCTCGACTTATACGGCACGCCGTTTCAGCATGCGGTATGGGTTGAACTCAAGCGCGTCCCCTATGGGGAAACCGTGTCCTACTCTGACCTTGCTCAACGCATCGGCCACCCAAAGGCAGTGCGTGCGGTGGGCGCCGC
>DAHWFY010000090.1 GCA_027336365.1 Bacillota bacterium
CAGTTGGAGGTTGCGGGAGGGTTACCTGTGGTGCTCACGGGGGGCTTGTTGTTACACGAGGAGTTGCTGCGAAACCGTCTGAGAAAGGCTTTGTCAGGGGTGGACTTGCGGCCTTTGACAGTCGCCCCGGCACAAGGAGCCTTGTTGCGGGCATTGCGGGAGGCCAGTACCGCTTATGGGGGCCAGGAGTTTACCGGGTTGGAGGAGGTGCTTGTACTCTGGCGGAAAGGGGTGGCAGTACTGTCAACCTTGGAGTAAATGCAAAGGTCAATGGATTGCGACATGAAACACGAACCGCCGCCCGAACGAAAGAGTTTGTTAGGGTTCCAATCATCCATGCAGCCTTGGATGAGTATATTGATGGGATAATTTGAGTGAGAGAAGAGCGCCGTTTCATCATGAAGAATGATAAGGGATTTGCGCTATAAACACGACGCCAACTTGACGGAGAAGGACAGCAATGGGATGAGGAAGAACTGGAGAGTTGGGTGCAGGTTCGTGTTCCGATGCGGAGGGGAAAAGTCATGCGAACGATAGAGAGATCCATCTTGCGCGGGAACCATCTGAGAGCCCAGGTGAGATCGTCGAGCGACAGTTTCGACAAAAATCGTTAAAACCATAGATCACATTCTGCCCTTTAACTGCGAAATTTGTCGTATGAATATGAATCAGGTCAAGGACAAATGTGATCGCGTCGATAGTCAAGGCAAGGTCGAAGAACTGGAAAAATACGGGTTGTCCTCTCATCATTGAGATGCTGTTTACACAATGAGCAGACGACGCTGTAGTCCGTTTCTTTGATGATTTGGGACTTTAAAGTGGGCTTGAGGGATTTTAAGCTTCCGCGAATCGAGACAGGACATTATCGCAAGCGATGCCCATGGCCGTGTGAACCCTTTCGCAAACTGAAATGCGATTACATGAAAATTTTTTATTCTGCAAAAATTTTAAACGGCTGAAGTTGTTTTTGTCGGCTTTAACGAAACTAATCATTTTTCTGAATGTGGTGTTCGAATGTTCTGGACAACCTCTCATTGCAAGTGTGGAACTCCTGAATCTCTTATTGGAACATACATCTGAAGACTCGTAAGTCACAGTGGTCAAAGTGGAAGGACATCGTCATGATTGGCGTATCTACTAAGAAGGGTGCTCCGGTACATTGCTTTATGGAACTGGTCAGTGATACGAGCAAACAAACGGTCCTTGATGGTCTCTCCAGAAGACTGAAATCAGATGTCATTCTGGAGACAGATGGGAATCCGAACTATGCTGCATGTGCCAAGGAGATGGATGTCAGTCATCTCGTAACATTATCAAGCGACGAAAATGCGCACGAGGTTTTCAGGTGGGTAAACACCTTTACCAGTAACCTGAAAAAATTATCGATCGCAACAACCTAAGTGAGGGCTCATCCCATACGACTTTCGTATCTTTAGATGTATTTATTGGAATAGATCCACATGCTGTTGATATCGGAATCATTGAATCCCGGTGAGGTACCGCCTACCCGCGCGAAATGTGAGCAATACAAACATCGTGGGGTATGGGAACCAAACGTAAATTCTGCTCGGTTCCCATCCCCATGGCCTCATGCATTTCAGCCATCAAACGGTTATTAATACGTACCATCCTTTTGCGCCAATTGAACCGCTTGCGTATAGGCTTGCTGCATGGCTGTAACTGGGGTCGCCTTGTTAATGAGCACCGATGTGATGGCATTCATCAATACCCGCTGGGAAAATTCGTCCCACCAGGCCACTTTGGGGGCCATTTTTGCCGTCGGCAATACGGTTAGGGATACGGCCTGTGCTGGATGTGTGGCCAAAAAGGATTGGGCTTGTGCCTGCACGTCGGTGCGTACGGGAAGATAGCCCTCACTGTGCTCCATCCAATAGAGGGTTCCTTGCTGTGAAGTCAAGTACTTGACAAATTCGAACGCTGCCTGCTGCTGTGCCGGGGTGGACTTAGAAAAAATTCCTAGATATCCGCCAAACAGACTGGTGGCTTGTTGAACGTCTCCCGGTAAGGCGGCTTCTCCAATCGGAAATTTATTGTTCACGGATTGTTGTAAATATGGGTAAAATCCGGTGGTTCCAATAAGAATGGAACTGGTGCCGTTGGCGAAGTTTGTTTGTGAGGCATAGCCATGTGTCAATACGGCAGAGCCGTTTTTCACCATGTCAGACCACAGGGTTAAGGCTCGAACTCCCGGACCATTGGGTGCAAAGGCTGCAGCATTGGGCATTCCTTTGGGGTTGACAAAGTCCCCACCCGCCTGGTAGAAAAAGGCAAGCCAAGGATAGGTGTGCACTAGGGTAATGGCAAAAGCCTGTCGGCCGTGTGTGGACAACTTGGACGCGTCTTGACTGAATTCAGCCCATGTTTTAGGTGGCGTGGATATTCCCGCCTGTTGAAATTGCTGCTTATTGTAGTACATGATGGCCGCCCCCAGATTGAAGGGCATCAGATACTGGTTCCCATCTGGCCACTTTCCGGGACTCAACATATTTGCATAGTAGGGCGACAGTGAAAACCCATGGGTTCCTTGAATCAGCGGCGTCAGATTCACCAGGCTCCCGGTCTGAATGAAACCTGTGGCCCAAGGCGGATTCACTTGGGAAAGCGTTGGGGGTTGTTGTCCCACGACGGCGGCAAGCAGTTTTGGTTCGAGTGCCGCATCATTGGGAACCACCACACTTTGTACCGTGATGTTGGGGTGCAACTTGTGAAATTGTTGAATCTCTCCGTTCAACGCCTTCTCATAAGGGCCTGTCATTTCGTTCCAAAACGTCAGGGTTACAGGTTGAGTGGCGGTCCCTGTGGACGGTGTCCCTCCGCTGTTGGACGGCGCCGGGGATTGACTCCCACATCCTGCCAATGTCAGGGTCAGCAATAGCGCAGATGCGGCCGTTAAAGATGCCTTTCCTTTTCTTCTCAGGCTCATTTTCAAGACCTCCCTTTTTCGATCCCTTGCACATTTCGTCCCAATGATTTCCGTCTAAATCCCGCTAAAAACCCTGCAAATGCAAAGCCTCGCAAACTAAAGACCCTGTAAACTAAAGACCTCGCCAAAAACCTCTAAAACTAAACAAAATAGCGCCTCTGTCCTGAGGGCCTTGCAGCCATCACCTCCTTAATTTCAAGGGGTGTTATCCTTTTATTCCCGTCCGGCTGACAGACTCGACTATCTGACGTTGTGCAAATGCATACAAAATCAGCATGGGCAACGTGGTGATGGCTGCAGCCGCAGAAAGAACAGTCCAGTCCGTGCCATTGGCTGTGGAGAGAAAGTTGGCCAAGCCGACTTGAATGGGTTGTACGGTGGGCCCGTTGGTCACCACCAAGGGCCACAGAAACGCATTCCAACTGAGCAGAAATAAGTAGACACCCACCGTGTTGATGGCGGGCAGCAAATTGGGAACTAAAATTTTCCATAGATAACCCCACCGCCCGACGCCATCCATCAGTGCGGCATCCTGCAATTCCTTGGGAAAAGAGCGCATGAATTGCACAAACAGAAAGATGGCGAATCCGTTGGCAATAAAGGGAATCACCTGGGCCATATAGCTGTTCAGCCAGCCAAGGTCTCGAACAATCAGGTAGTCGGGAATCATGATGGAGTAAAACGGAACCATCATGGTGGCTAAAATGAGGCTGAAGATAAGCTTGTTTAAACGATTTGGAATAAAGACCAAGGCGTAGGCTGCCAGCAGTGAAGTAAGGAGTGCCAGCAGTGTGGTAACCAAGCCCATCCCCACCGAATTGGCGAGAAACCTCCCCCAGGGGGCCAGAGACCATGCTGTCTGATAGTTTTGCCAGTGAAATTGCGGCACCAACGCTCCTGGGAAACTGTAGGCGCGAGTGTTGGTTTCAAACGATGTTGAAAAAATCCACCAAATAGGGAAGAGAGTGATAATTGCACTGAGCACAAGAAATCCATAGGCGAAACTTCGGTTCGTTTTTCGCATTGAAGCCTCACGCTCCGTAGTAGACTGCACGGCGAGATATCAGAAATTGAATTCCTGTTAAGGTCACAATTAATAAGAAGAAAATCACCGCTCCCGCCGAGGCGGCCCCAAAGTGAAAGTAGTTAAACGCGGTTTCGTAAATGAAATAGGTCAACGTCGTGGTTCCATTGACAGGCCCCCCGCGGGTCAGGGCATAAATTTGCGTGAAAGCCTGAAAGGCGTTGATTAAGTTGACCACCAATACGAAAAATGTGGTGGGGGATAGCAGGGGCCAGGTCACGTGCCAAAAGGCTCTCCAATTATTGGCTCCATCCACTGCGGCCGCTTCTGTCAATTCCTTGGGGATATTGGTCATTCCTGCCATAAACAGCAGTGTGGTAAATCCAAAAGAAAGCCAGACCGTGTAAACAATCAGGCTCACCAAGGCAAGATGAGGGGTATTGACCCAGCCAATCTGGCGATTGAGTCCAAATACTCCTAAGATTTCGTCTATTATTCCATTATTTGGTTGATACATCCAAAGCCAAACCGCTGAAGTGGCGACAACAGGCATCACATAGGGAACAAAAAACAGCGATCGGAAAATCCCCTGTCCCTTCAGTCCACTGGCGAGCAGGGTGGCAAACAGCAACGAAATGACCGTTCCACCTAAAACCACAGCGATGGAGAAGGTGAATGTGACTCGAATGGATTGCCAGAAGAGCCCCGATTGAAAAAGTGACGTATACTGGGCCACTCCTACCCAAGTGGGATGGAGACCGTACTCAAAGTGGAAAAAGGAAAAACCGCCCACCATTACGAGTGGAATCAGCCAAAAGACTAAGAAAATTGACAAGGAAGGCAACAGATATAAAAAACCGATGGGGTGATTTTTTGTCGCTGAATTCGTTGCATTCATTGCATCTGCCCTCCCCCATCGCTTTTCACAATTCTCATGATGCTGTAAGACACCAAGCCCTCGCGATGGTACCCGTCACTGTAAATCACCGGCGTATTGTCTGCGGTATAAGCCACTTGGTGCAGCAGTAAAACGGGATCGCCAAGGGGAATATCAAGAAAATGTGCGGTTTCCTCCGAGGCCCGTTCCAACGACAGTTCTGCTGCGGCATAGGCCAATGAGATGCCTCGCTGATGCAGGAAAGGAATCATTTGGCTGTTGAATTCGTCCATATTTGCCTGCTCGCCGAGCGCCTGGGGTAAGTAGTCCACCACAAAGACCGCTGGTTCTCGCTCCGCAAAAATGACGCGCGACACGCGGTACCCCACGGCTCCCGGGTCCTGTTCCAAGGCATTGGAAATGTGCACTGGTAAAAGGACCTTTGCCACGTGCACGTTTGCAATGGTGGGCTCGTAACCGTTCATCCGAACAATATCAGCCACACTGTATAGCGATTGCAAAGAGGCCTTCATCTTCGTTGTTGATTTCACTACGAAAGTCCCAATTCCGTGTCTCCGAATGAGAAAACCCTCTTGCTCTAATGCGGCAAGCACCGTGCGCACGGTGGGCCGACTCACTCCGCAGAGCATCGCCAATTGTTCTTCAGACGGAAGGCGTTCACCAGATTCCCGTTGATCAACCATTTCCTTGATTCTTTCCTTTGTCATTTTTTGCAGGGAAAATGGTTGCTGCATCTGCATTTCGTGCTTCACCCCTTGTCGTATGACGTCTTACGACTATACTATATCGTAGAGGCATTTGATTCAAGAGATTAGATCCTCATGCCGCTGTTAGCGGCACCAACAGGGGATGTAAATCCACAAACTTGTATTTACTGGGATAGGAAGCTGGGATGAAGATTGATGTTTGATTCAGAAAAATTTCATATTCTTTCTGTAGCCATGATTGCAGCATTGGAAGCGGGGCAGTTTTTTTCTGGGCACGTGAATCAGACAAAAACAGTGAAAGAAAAATCTTCTCCCCTGGACTTGGTGACTGAGGTGGATTCACAATGTGAAAGTTTGATTCGAGCGTGGATTGCTAAGGATTTCCCTCATCACAATGTTTTGGGTGAAGAAAGCACAGCACCTGGTGCTGCAGCGTCTGTGCGGGCCACGACATCTGCCGCTACGGCGGAGCACCTTTGGATTATCGATCCGCTCGACGGCACAACCAATTTTGTGCATGAGATTTGTCTTTCGGTGGTGTCGATTGCCTATGCACATCAAGGCCATGTTCGCATGGGCGTGGTGTACAATCCCTTTCAGGATGAGATGTTTTTTGCATATCACGCTGGGGGAGCATTTCGCATTCGCGGCTGCGATGCAGCGGATTGGATAGGACAGGTGCAGTACCGTGTTCCCCTCTCTGCACCAGCCGCCGTAGTGTCAACCGCTGAAGCGCTGGCTGGTGAGGGGACTGGCAATGTCGAGAGGACTGACCCTGGCCCATTGCTAGGCGTGAAAATCCCTTCTTCCTGGACGCCATTGCGCGTTTCAACGCAACAGTCCCTGAGCCGTGCGCTGGTGGCCAGCGATTTTCCAGCCAGAGGCATTGGTGCCAGCGAGCGCACCGAGGCAGGGCTCAACCTGGCTGCATCTGCAGGTAGCTTCAGGTCCATTGGGGCGTCCGCTCTGCAATTGGCCTGGGTGGCCGCGGGCAGGCTTGATGCCTATTGGGGGTATGATTTGAATGCCTGGGATATTGCGGCAGGGGCGCTTTTGGTCCAAGAGGCGGGCGGAGTCATTGGAGCGATGGGTGGCGGTCCCTATGATTTGTTGTCACGCAATATTTTGGCTACAGGCCAGCAAAAATTGGCCGAAATGATAACCAGATCCCTGCCTTTGTGAAACCTGTGCAAATATTTTTGCTTTTTTCTTGTGTCAGTGCTATTTTGAAATGTTCATCACTTAGTGCCAAGTCACCGAATGAGGTGAATAAGCGTAAAAACAATTGGAACTTCAGCAAGGAGTGAACTACATTGAGGGACATTTTTTTGACGTTTTTGGTCGGGCTGTTGTTGGGTGCAACGTGTGGCTATTTTCGTTTGCCTATTCCTGCTCCACCCACACTTGCCGGAGTGATGGGAATTGCAGGTGTGTTTATTGGGTTTGTTTTGCTTCAGCGTCTCACTCGCTAATCCTCGCTAATCCTCACTGAGGAAGGTGACTGTATGCGGATTTTCCAGCGAAGTGGCCTTGCTTATTTTTATCTCGCGCCATCCGCGTTGATATTTCTGATTTTCACCGTCATTCCAGCAATTTTTGTGCTATATATCAGCTTGTTCAATTGGAATTTTTTAAATATGAAAATGTCTACCTATGTGGGACTAGGAAACTACCACGTTCTCTTTTCCTCCAGTGAATTTTGGCACAGCCTGTTGATTTCCTTCTATTTTGTGGTGGGTACCGTCCCCACGGGGTTGTTTCTGGCTTTAGGGATTGCCTTGTTGCTGATTCAACCCTTTAAGGGACGAGGGTTTGTCCGCTTGGCAGTGTTCAGCCCGTATGTGACACCGGTGGTGGCCACCTCCATTGTGTGGATATGGATTTTTAATCCACAATTTGGGCTGTTCAACGGCATTCTGCATTTTCTTGGGATGCCGCAAATCGGCTGGTTGCAGTCGCCACACTGGGCGATGCCAGGTGTGATGATGTACAGCTTGTGGCATAACCTGGGTTTTAACGTCATTATTTTTTTGGCAGGACTCACCACCATTTCCACTGAATTGGGCGAGGCAGCTCGTGTGGATGGGGCAAATCGCTGGCAGGAATTTTGGCAGGTCACCTGGCCACTACTTTCTCCTACCTCATTGTTTGTATTGATTATTTCTACTGTAGGAGCTTTACAAGCTTTTACGCAGTTTTTCACCATGACACAAGGTGGGCCTCTCATGGCTACCACCACCACAAGTTATTTGCTCTATCAGATGGCCTTTATCTTTTATCACACTGGTTATGCCTCAGCCATTGCGGTGGTGTTGTTTGTTATCATCGCAGGCTTGAGTTTATTACAAATGAGGGTGAGTCAAAGCAGGGTACATTATGAGTAAAGCCAGAGTAAAGTCATCACGAAAAAATTAATTAAAAAAAGGGGAGATGCGAAATGACACGAAAAAATGGACACAAATCTACGATGATTAAGCTGAGTTTATCCTTAGCAGGTGTGTCATTGGTGGCAAGTGGTTGTGGACAACAAACCCCTAGTAGCAGTGCTTCCGGGAGCGGCAGTGTCAGTAAGACCACTACTATTTCTTTTATGGAGGTCATGTCTTCAGGTAAATTGCAAACAGCCATGAAATCGTTGACCAGTCAATTTGAAAAGAGTCATCCTAATATCCAGGTGAATCTTGTTCCAGAACCCAGTTATTCCGTTTTGGAAACCAAAATTGAAGCCGTAGTTGCTGCTGGAGATCCTCCTACCATGGCACAGGCGTATGAGAGTTGGGCCAATGGCTACGCTCAGGCCGGTGCTATTATCCCGCTCACTTCTTTTGTCAGTGGCAAGGATGGCATCAGTGCCAGCGCACAAAAAGACTTCTGGCCTCAATTGTGGCAAGATCAGTTTCTGCCAGATGGAAAGATGTGGATGTTGCCGTTTAACAAAAGTGACTTTGTCATGTATTACAATCAAAACATGTTAACTGCACAACATCTTAGTGTCCCTACCACTTGGACTCAATTTAGCGAGGTCTGTCAGCATCTCACAAATACAGCACAGAATCATTGGGGAGTGAGCATAGATCCCGGTTCTGCTTCGGGGGCGAGCAATGGCACCTACCTATATGTGGCTTTGATCCGTGCCTTCGGAGGGCACCTGATGCAAAATGGGAAGCCGGATTTCAACTCTCCTCAGGCACAGCAGGCCATGCAGTACTTGTTGCACCTGTACCAGTCAGGGGCTTTAAAACTTGGCACCAATTATCCAGGACAGACCGCCCTTGGTGCAGGTCACTCTGGTTTTGATCTGTCGACGATTGCCAGTTACTACTACAACGAGCAGGCGATTGGTGGCAAGTTCAAGATGGGAGTAGCAGCGTTACCGCAGGGTCCAGCAGGACAGGGAAATGTGATGCAGGGCACTAATTTAGTTATCTTTTCTAAAGCTACACCGACGCAACAACAGGCCGCTTGGACCTTTATGAAATGGCTTACAGAACCACAACAAACAGCGTACTGGGCTAGCCATACCGGTTATCTCCCAGTGCGTCAGTCGGCCATCCCCTTGATGAGCTCATATTATGCTACACACCCATATCAAAAAATTGCTGCAGACGCTCTGGCAGAAGCCAAACCGACACCGCCTTATGTAGGGATGGATCAAGCAATTGCTGCTTTGGGGAATGCTCTGCAGGCGGTTCTCACCGACCATACCCCGATTCCTGTTGCCCTGTCCAAGGCACAGACTCAAGCAGAAGCGGCTCTTTCTGGCCAACCGAGTTAAACGGGTAAGACCGCCATGCCGCTGTTAGCGGCACCAGCAAGGGATGTAAATCCACGCAATTGTATTTACTGGTTAGAGAGGAGAAGCTCCTATGTCGTCAATCTCGGTAAAGTCTGAGCGACTGTCTTCGAAACACCGAGGGTGGCAAACACTCCGCCGCTCTTGGTGGGGGATGCTGGGCGGGCTGGTGCTGACCGTACTGTTTTTATTCCCGTTTTATTGGGTGGTGGTTACCTCCCTTAATGGTTCAAATCAAGTCTTACAGTTTCCACCAGTCTTTTTGCCACACGGTCAGTGGCAAAACTATGTCCGAGCTTGGAACGAAGCACCTTGGCTGCGGTATTTTTTCAATACCCTACTGATTGCTGGGTTGACGACATTGTTAGTGTTGGTCACTTCCATTCTCGCAGGATTCGCGTTTGGTGTTATGGAGTTTAAGGGGAAACAGATTTTGTTTTTAAGTTTTTTGGCGTTGATGATGATTCCACAAACCGTGCTTTTGATTCCTGATTATATTATTTTGCGGGACTTGCATTGGTTGAATACTTACTGGGCGCAAATTGTACCCTGGGGAGCTTCCGTCTTTGGGATTTTCTTGCTCCGACAATTTTTCATGACTTTTCCACGAGAACTGCTGGAATCCGCAGTTCTCGATGGTGCTTCCATCACACGGTCCCTATGGCAAATTGTTGTCCCCATGGCTCGACCTGCTTTGGTCACAGTAGCCTTGTACATTTTTTTGGGTTCTTGGAACAGCTTTTTATGGCCCTATATCATGACATCAAGTCCGTCCGTTCAACCCATTGAAGTGGGAATGGCCACGTTTCTGGGCACAAATGGTACCGATTGGACCGGTTTATCCGCAGCGGTGGTGTTCACGACATTGCCTGTGATGATTTTATTTCTCGTAGCCCAGCGTCAATTTTTAGCTGGTGCTTTCGCTGCTTCTTCTGGCATGAAGGGGTAAACGATTCTGCCACAGAGTTGTTCTTCTGTCAGGCAAACATAAGAATATATTTCCATTTAGGGAGTAACTCCGTTATAACGTATTAGATTGAAAGAACCAAAATTCGGAAAGGAGCAGGATATTGAAAGAAAATCAGGATGGCAGAAATCAAATGTTGATTTTTGATTTAGATGGGACTCTCTATAGCGGGGATGACCCCTATCGGTTTTACGCACAAGAGGTCAGCTTGACGATGAATTCACAGACTGCCCACCATTACTTGCAAACGGTCGAAGACCACCTGAATGGGATTCAAGAGTCGCTCGTATCAGGGGACAACTGGGAAGCGGTAGTCCGTTTAGCCCAACCCTATTTGACAGATGATTTGCGTATTCAAGCAGCTTTTCTCGCCACACGACAGTATATGCTGAGTACAGCATGTCATTTGGAAATTCCTCCGGGGCTGCAGGAACACCTTAAAAAGTGGCGGGAAAAAGCTTATTTGACAGTAGCTACTAATAGCCCGGAGTCGGCTTCGTTCCCTTTACTAGACAAGCT
>DAHWFY010000091.1 GCA_027336365.1 Bacillota bacterium
AGGAGACTGGTGGAATTCCCGAGGATACCCACAGGACACCGAGAATAAAGCGGTCATCAGAATGCTCAAGACAGTCAAAAGAATAGGACGGTGTCTAAACGGATAGATCTTGCGACGACAGTTCACAAGTGGAACTCCTTCCTCGTGCTCATGTTTTTTAAACATGCTTATCTCACGATGAAAAAGTTCGCCTTTTTAACGTAACTCACCTGTTCCCACTTGAGGAAATTTATACAAGTTTGCAAAGCTTATCTGCCCTTGGAAGAGATGCACTCACCTGAACCTACTCTCCCTATCCCAGTAAATACAGTTGCGTGGATTTACATTCCTTGCTGGTGCCGCTAACAGCGGCATGACGGTCTATCCCAGTAAATACAGCGATGTGGATTTACATCCCCTGTTGGTGCCGCTATCAGCGGCATGGCGGTCTATCCCAGTAAATACAGGTTGGTGGATTTGCATCCCCTGCTGGTGCCGCTAACAGCGGCATGACGGTCTATCCCCAAATTCCCAGGTCAGGTAGCGTTTTTGCCAGACCTCCAAGCGGTTCTCTTGCCACACTGGGTCCAAGGTGTGGTGCAATTCGGACTCAGTCGCTGACTGCGCTTCTGACCCCAGGACTGCTGGTGCCAACAACACCGCCCGCTCCTCCGTCCACAATCCGCCTTCGATGACAGATTCAACCTCATTTAATACATTCTCATTTATCCCATATCCCCCATTTTCCCCTTCATGCATCGTTGCCTCTCCTTCGTCTGCAACCAGGCTACAGCGGTGCGCCCGTTCAAGCAGGGATCGCCTCTCAATGCCAACGTACTCCAGAGCCTTCAGAGGAGAAGACTGAACTTCCGTCAGCCAGCGATAGGCTACAGCCGTCATGTGGGCACAGGGACGAACGGAATCTCCACAGGCACACTCCGCCTTCGTCAATATTTGACTCGGCTCCGGAAACAAGGAAATTTTAGCCTGTATCAAGGCTTCCTGTATCCCTGTAGTCCATGTATTTGTAAGCATACTGGCAAGCCAGTCGGGCCTATTTGCCAATATATCGGCCAGAGTCTGTTGCTGAGTCTCGGTACAACAAACACGGGGAAGCCGCACCTCAACTCCGCTTACAGGCAATCCGTTTCCTTTGACCACTGCTCGCAATGCATTTTCTTCTAGCCGCAATTCCGTGACGGCTCCTTGTCTAGCCCACTGACGTCCGCGACGCGCTCGCCCTGCTTCTGCCCCTGCCACCACATCGGCCCACTCATCGGCCACCCACCCTGGCTGAGTAGCCGCTCGACTGCGCTTGGAAGAACTCCCATTTGCCATTCAGTCTTCCTCCTCCAAAGCTGTCGGCAAGTTTAAAGAAAACAAATTTCGTAAAGACTCGTTGTCCATTTCCGTAATCCAGCCCTCCGACTCTCCCACCACTGTTGCCGACAAAGCCCGTTTGGAACGGATTAAGTCGTCGATCCGTTCTTCCAAGGTTCCTGTGCAAACGAACTTATGCACTTGTACATCCTTCACTTGGCCAATCCGAAACACCCGATCTGTGGCCTGATCCTCTACAGCCGGATTCCACCAACGGTCGAAGTGAAACACATGGTTGGCTCGAGTCAAGTTCAATCCCAAGCCTCCCGCCTTGAGCGATAGCACTAACACCGGCGGCGCGTCTGCGCGGGTTTGAAAATTCTCAATGATTCGCGCTCGTTGTCCAGTGCTCAACCCCCCATGCAGAAACTCGGGTCGCCAACCAAACCGACGCTCCAGAGCACTGCACACCACTTCTCCCATGCCGCGAAACTGGGTGAATACCAAAGCCGCTTCCCCTTCCTCCACCACTTCCTCCAGTAAGTCCAGCAAACGTCGCAACTTCGCTGACCTTCCGGCATCCACACTACCGCCAGAAGTCAAACAGGGATGATCGCATACCTGCTTCAATCGCACCAACGTTGTCAAAATTCTTCCCCGTCGGGACATTGGACCCACGGCTTCGTTCAACCCGGCAAACAGCCGATTGATGACCGCCTGATACAAGGCTGCTTGCTCCGTCGTCAGTCCAGCATACTCCACCACTTCCCACTTATCCGGTAACTCCAAACGAATGTCCGGGTCTGTCTTCGTTCGGCGTAAAAGCACCGGCTGCAGTACTTGATGCAATTCCCTGGCCGCACTCGTTTCTCCCTGGGATACAATGGACTCCACAAAATGGTGACGAAACCAAGTCAGAGACCCCAAATACCCTGGAGTGGTGAATTGTAAAATCGACCACAGTTCTTCCAGGCGGTTTTCCACTGGAGTCCCCGTCAGAGCTAGACGGTGGTGAGCATGCAGATGTAAAACCGCCTGAGCCTGCTTGGTGTCGGGATTTTTGATGGCCTGGGCCTCGTCAATAACCACCACATCCCACATCTGCAAAGTCAGTTGATCCAGATCTCGCACGGCCGTGGCATAAGTGGTCAACACCAGGTCACAGTCCTGAGACAACGCTTTATCCAAGGGTAAAAGTCCACTGTTATCCGGGTTGTTGCGGTCTGCTCCGTGATGCATATACAATTTCAGTCCGGGGGCGAATCGTTCTGCCTCTGTACGCCAATTTGTCAACAGTGAAGTGGGACAGAGCAATAGGTGAGGCCCCCGAGTAAGGCCCGCTTCCTTCAAATACAGGAGATAAGCCAAAACTTGAACAGTTTTGCCCAATCCCATATCATCTGCCAACACCCCACCGAGTCCCATATGACGCAGGTGAGCCAGCCAAGCCAAGCCCTTAATCTGATAACTGCGCAGACTGCCTCTAAACGCCGACGGTGGCTCCAGTTGTGGCGGTTGTCGGTGTTGCAGCAAGACCTCCAGGGTTTCCCGCAGTCCTTGCGCAGCAGGATCTAATTCAACCTGTAAACCGATTCCCTCGGGCATTCCGGCCTCCACCTGCAACAAGTTACGTGTCAAGGCCAATAAATTCCCAGCAGCGCCACGGCTGCCTTGTCGCAACGGCTGCAAGGCTCCCCACAAGTGTTCCAAAGGCACCAGTTTCCAAGTCCCCTCCAATTCAATGAATGGGGTGCGTTGACGCACCATGGATTCGAAGACCTCGCGAGAAACCTCCTCTCCAGCGATAGCCACCGTCCAATCAAAATCAACCAGTTGATTTGTTTCAAAAAAACTCTCGTCTATCCGTTCACCAGTCCCGCTCTTACGCGGTGAAGTCACCTTACGGCGCGTTTTGCCAATTCGCACTCGAATTCGAATATCCTGCAGAGGCACGCTTTGCAAGTCTTGAAATTTCACCACAAATCCCTGTTCCAACAAATCAGGCACTGTCTCGGTAAGAAAGTGCACCACATTCTGAGCCTCAATTCGGGCTGCTGCAGGTGCCTTGTGCTGCAAACTGTGGGCAATCACTGGAGCAACCTGACCGGCCTTTTGCAGTGCAGGCAGAATCCAGGAGTCCGGTTCAAGCAACCACTCCCGCCCCACTCGCCACGCACGTTCAGGTTGTTGCCACCATTCCGTTAAGGGAGCTCGCACTGGCCAAACATTGTGCGCCACATAGTAACGCAACTGCCAATCCGGTTGACCTGGCTCTTGCCGTTCCAACAATTGATTCCCGGGAGGGCACAAATCAAATTCCAGATGGTAATGTCCCCCGCCAGAACGATTGCACAACAAGGTCCTACGCCAACCGCTGGCCTGAAACGTTTCATGAATCATCCGCCATAACAGCCACCCATCGGCGCTAAACGCCCGCTGCTCATGCATATTCTCCGCGGCTAAAGCAGTCTGCCAGTGAAGGACTGTCTCCTCCTCACCTCGGTAACGGACGCGAAAAGATGACCCCGATAGGCGAGTGGACTCCGGAGGACCAGTGGGACCCAATAATTTTCTCGCATGCCAGTCCACACATCGCCACAACCATCTCTCCATGGCCGACATAGCCCACTTTTCCCGATGCTCGTTTACCCCAGCCCACACTTCGGCAGGCCACACCCGTTGCGCTACACTCACCAGCATGGTCCGCAGAACTCGCAATTGTTTTATGGACCAGGCAGGAATCCAAGCAGCGACAAAAACTCCTTTCCCGCCTCCCCATGCCTCCCAGTCCGGATTCACCGCATCGGCCAAGTCTAGACAGTGAGCAAACACCCGCGGCCACTCCTGACCACGGCCCGCAGCAAAGGCCAACACATCCCGATTTGCAATGACTGCAGTGGCCAAGCGAGCCCCGCGTACGTACAGGTCCAATTCCGATGATAGAGACACCCCGGGCACACCTGCCGACAGTCCGGACCAGTCCGACATCAGTTCTATAAACCTGTCGCCCCCCATTTCCCAAAACATCACCGGCTGCCCATTTTCCATTCCAGGAAGAGGTTCCGTCCCCATCAGCCCGGACACCTGTGCCCCCGCCTGCATCCAGTCCGTTTCAGCAGAAACCCATAATTTCGCCTTACCTTGGTCTTCCCACAAGGTGCCGAATCGGCAACGTCCCTGCAAAAAAACTCCTAATTTTTCTTGACTTATCCGTCCACTGCTGGTCATCTTCTATCTCCTCAGCACTTCACTAGCATCAGCCCTATCCCTTCATTATACCTCATTGCCACTTCATCGGCCTGCATCTGCAATGAGGTCAAGAGATGTTTTACTCCAGCAAAGAAGCAATCGTACGGGCAACATGCACACCACTGCTGGCCGCCTGTGAAATACCACGGGAAATCCCCGGTCCGTCCCCGGCACAATACAGCCCCTTCACCACCGTCTGTAAATCCTTATCCACGTCCGCCCGAGCGGCGTAAAATTTGGCTTCCACTCCATAAAAGAGGGTATGATCACTGGCCACACCGGGTGTAACTCGGTCCAGTGCTGCCATCATCTCCTGCAAGGCCACCATGGTTTTATAGGGCAACACCAATCCCAAATCCCCAGGAACCGCTTCCTTGAGGGTGGGTTCAATGAAGCCCTCGCGAATCCGCTCCAAAGTACTGCGTCGCCCCTTACGCAAGTCCCCATATTTTTGCACAATAATGGACCCACTGGAAAGCTCATTGGCGTGTCGACAAATGGAACGGGCAAACTCATTGGGACGGTCAAATGGCTCTGTAAATCGGTGACTGACCAACAAGGCAAAATTGGTATTTTCCGATCCTAAGGCTGGATCTTTATAGGCGTGTCCGTTGGCGGCCATGACTCCGGTATGGTTTTCAATCACCACATGACCGGAGGGATTGGAGCAAAAGGTCCGCACTCGCAAACCTGTCGAGGGAGATTGAAAAATGAATTTCCCTTCGTACAGGTGCTCATTAATTTCCTGCATGACCACGTTTGAGGTCTCCACCCTCACTCCAATATCCACTTGATTATTGGTCATTTTTAGTCCCAGGGAACGGAATAATTCGGAGAGCCAAGCTGACCCGTCCCGTCCCGGAGCCAAGATGACATAACGGGCCAAAATTTCCTCACCCCCTCGCAATTGCACACCCCGAACCCGCCGTCCGTCCAACAGAAGGTTTTCCACAAACGCTCGAAAACGCAACTCCACGCGCTGCTCCAGATAGGCAAAAATACTTTCCATCAATTCTAGGTTGCGGTCGGTCCCAATGTGCCGCACCTGAGCTCTTAAGAGTTTCAGTCCTGCGGCCGCCGCCCGCCTTTCAATAGAGGCGACCGCCGGGGTGGTTGGATCCGTGATGGCACCGGGGGCCCCATGATCCAAATTGATCTGGTCTACGTAACGAATCAGCCCCAGCACCTGAGAAGGCGACAGGTACTCCGTCAAAAAGCCACCATACTCAGCGGTAATATTAAACTTCCCATCACTGAAACTGCCTGCTCCCCCTGCTCCGTTTACTACCCCGCAAGTCGGCCAACAACTCGCATAATTTTTGATTTTATTGGCAGGAGGACACTTATCAATTTTCCCCTCCATAATCGGACAGTGTCGATATTGAGCCGCCACACCCTTATCCAGCAGCAATACCTTGGACCTCGGGGCACGCCGTGTCAATTCATAAGCCGCATATAAGCCTGCTGGACCTGCACCGACAATGACCACGTCGTAGTTTCCATTCATGGGCAAGCTCCTTTACAGGATTTCAAGGACACGCCTTCCACGACCTTGAAACAAACAAAATATATGGACGCTCCAAGAACTCATGGACCGTCCACCAAGAAAAATCCGAACAATATGTGCAGCCTTTTCGTTATTATTCGGATTTTCATTTTCAATTATAGGGCGGTTGCAAACAAGGTTCAAGATCACATTCGGTCGATTAAGGGGATAATGACATCCCGAAGCTGCTTTGGCGCATGATTAAGCACCTGAACTCCACTCTCCGTCACCACCACCAAGTCTTCAATACGTACCCCGAATTTCCCCGGAAGATAAATACCAGGTTCTACACTCATGACCATACCTGGCTGCAAAACCTGGTCATTGCCTGCCACCACATAGGGAGGTTCATGAATATCCAACCCCGCACCATGACCGGTGCGATGTGTAAAATACAACCCATAACCGGCTTGTACAATGACTTGCCGAGCTGCCCAATCGACCTCGGCCAGAGTAACGCCAGGCTTGACGGCGGCTATCCCCGCCAGATTTGCAGATAATACGGTTTCATAAACCTCCTGCAATAGTCCATCCGGTTCTCCCAATAGAAAGGTGCGTGTGATATCACTGACATAGTGGTGATAAATACCTCCTGTATCCACGATGACACTGGACCCGGGCAACAGCACCGAATCATCCGGTTCATGATGAGGCGCAGCGCCATTGCTACCTGCGGCTACGATGGGGGGAAAGGACATCCCCTGTGCACCAAAATCCTGCCACAATTGAGTCAATTCACGAGCTACCTCAGCTTCATTTTGTAAACGAGGCAGGCGTAACCACATTTCCCTCACCACTTGATCCGCCAAATACGAAGCCTTCTGCAGATACCCCAGTTCCTCGTCATCCTTGCATAAGCGCAATTCAGACAACCAAGAGTCGGCTAACACGGGACACAGAACGGCCTCATGCTCAATTGTGCCAACTTTCTCCTGGTTCACAGCCTCCATGGCCTGAGTAAGGGAGAGCAGATGGCGAGATTCCCAAGCACCGTCCACCCCTATTCGTCCCTGTTCCGCGACGAATCCCAGAACTGTGACAATCAGGTCGTAAGGATTATCTCCATCTTGCCAAAAATCCGTCTGCATAGCCGCATCTCCAACCTCGGCAGCAAACATACGGTGAACCACCCAGCGCGGTTTTCCAACTGCTGGCACCACCACGGCACTGACCCGTTCGCCCGACTGTAACCAAACCCCTGTCAGATAATATACATTGGCGGGTGAAGTAACCACCGCTCCCCACAAATCAGCTTCTGCCAACAATCCCTGCAAACGAGCCAGACGCTGCTCCCAATGCGTGCTTTGTGTCGTGAAACCCATCCCCTTTCTTTCATCTTCACACAAATCCATTATATCGACATATTCATCAGGTCTGTCCCATATCTTTGACTACGGCCCACTTCATCAGGGACGGTGATAAGGCATGACAACTCTCGCCAATTTGGTTATTGACTTTTTTGTGTCTTTTGGCATGGTTCTCGGCGGTTCTCTCCTTGGCGGGCTAGGAGCTTTACTGGTTCACTCACAACCCTTTGCCACCATGCTTCGCCTATCAGATCAATTGAAAATTTGGGCCATGGTCAGTGCCCTTGGCGGTACCATGGACACCTTGCGAGCCCTGGAAACCGGTCTACTTAAACATGACCTGTACATTGTCGGTAAACAGATGACCTATTTAATCATTGCTTTTTTGGGTTGCCAAGTGGGTGCCCTGATTATTCAGTGGTTGGCAGAAGGTGAGGTCACCCGCCCATGAATCGGGCGATGATTGCCACTACTCTGGTGGGCATCCTCCTCGGTGCCAGCGCCACCTTAGCATACGTCGGTCGAGAAATAGATCGGTTGAACCAGCAGTTATTGACGTGCGATAATGAAAGAGCCGAGTTGCAACAACAAAATGCTCAACTCGCGGCCCGCTTGAACCGACCCAATAAAGCCCCCACCGTGGAGAGTATTCGTGTTCAAGCAGATACCCCGGATGGACTGGTGGAAATGGCCGCCATTCAGTTGGTCAAGCAACAGTTGCAATTCCTAATTGGGTTTCCCCTAACCTCATTGCAGGAACATCCGGACTTGCCGTCACGCCTGATTGACGGGCGGACCTTGACCGTAGACCAGCAAACCTTCACCCTGCGTGTGACCACAGTGGTCGTGGTGGAACGCCTGTTTATAGAAGTCAGCGCCACTGCCAACAACAGCTAACTTCCACCAGGGGAAGTTTGGGTATATACACATCAAATCTCATTGGAGGTCGTCCTATGCTACTCAGCGATATGACCAAGGGACAATTGGAACGGGAAATGGACCAAGTGAGAGACAAAGGACAGGCGGCTTATGACGCACAAAACTGGATAGAATACGAAGTCTTGATGAAGCGCTGGTATCTAGCAAAATCTTACCTTATTCACGACACCTTTAAGGTTCAAATTGGCCGCACCTATGCCTTGACCGAAGAATATGATCGACTGACGGTGCGGGAACTGCGGGGAATCATGGCCTGGGGTATTCGTGAATCCACCGCCAATGAATCTGCAGTACCCATTGCCATGTTGGCGGAACAGGCCTGACTCAGTTGTGTTTTAGGACAACCTGTCCCATCTTGTTTTTTAAATGCCTAACCCAGTTTGCTTTTTTGAGCAATGACCTGACCGGCTCCCGGCAGGTCATTTTACTTTTCCCATCTCATGACTCACTGCTGCACGAGGTTTCCCAAATTCCGCACTCATTAGGCCCTTACAAACACCTGCAACCGCGACTCGGACATAAGATCCCAGGAGAGGGGGGCAAAAAATGAAACGGATTCAGACCTTCAGATTGGCCTCTCGCGGACGAAACCGCAAACCATCGCGTTTAGGACGGATGGACAGACGCAATTCCACTGATGGCCAATCCATTAATCACACCGCCTTTCATAAAGACGTCAGCGTAATTTTCCCGGCCCGCAACGAGGCACATGTCATCGCTCCCTTGGTACGGCGTTTGCGACAATGGTCCGCAGTGCGGGAGGTGATTGTGGTGGCCAACGGTTGCAGTGACCAAACCGCCCAACGAGCTCGGCTTGCGGGAGCCCGCATCCTCGAGTTTGCTCATCCCCTGGGTCATGACTGCGGTAGAGCGATTGGCGCTGCTGTAGCCAAAGGGAAAATCCTTCTCTTCTTAGACGCGGATATTTCCTGGCAAGTTGACGAACTACGGGCATACGTACGCCGTGTGCGCCAAGGAGCAGACATCGCCCTAAACGCTTATCCCTCCCCCCATAGCCCCTTATACCATCATCCAACGGCGGTGGCCAAACGGACACTCAACCTCGTGTGCGGGCGACCGGACTTGGGAGCGGCCTCCTTGACCGCCGTACCCCACGCCATGCGCCGCTCCGCCTTGACGGTTGTCGGTATACCCAACCTGGCTATTCCTCCCTTGGCACAGGCCAAGGCTTTGACCCGTGACTTGCGAGTGGTGACAGCAACCTGGATTAACCTGTACCGACGCAATCGCCGGCAACCGATGGCCACCACGCGGGAAACGGCACATCTTATCCTGGGCGATCACGTAGAGGCTTTGGCCTGGGTCATGGGTCAGCAAGATTCACCGCGAGGAGGATTTTCCGACTGGCGAAAGCGAGACATGCTGGAAGAATCGCCAAATCCAAAAGACCCGACGGAAGCAGGTGTCCAAACTCTGCCCTGGGAAGACACATCCTCATCGACCCCTTTGGCTGCTGTGGTTCCAGCCTGCAATGAGGCTGCATCCCTACCGAGGGTGCTAACGGAGTTGCAAAAATTAGGAGTTGCACCCTTGATGGTCATATCCAACGGTTCGGAGGATGAGACCGTTCAAGTCGCAGAGAGTTTTGGTGCAAAGGTTGTCCTTTACAAAACTCCCCTGGGTCACGATGTACCGCGAGCCCTGGGGGCACAAATACTGCGTCAGGGCAACCCCTTTCCTCCAGGTGACGAAACCTCAACTCCTGCCTGCACCCTGTTTGTCGATGGGGATTTTTCCATACCCGCCGCTGACCTTCGTGTCATGACACGCAGTGTCTTGGAAGAAGGGGTAGACGTTGCTCTCAATAACTTGTCCGGTCAACACCGAGACCCAGTATCTACGATGAAGGCGTTTTTGAATCTCACCCTGGGGCGTCCAGATCTGGGCTCTGCCTCTCTTACCGCTGTTCCCCACGCCCTCAGCCAACGGGCCTTGGACTGTTTGCCGATAGAGGACCTGGCTGTTCCGCCCAAGGCGTTGGTGCGCGCCGTGGCCCTGGGTCTACAGGTACGCGCAGTACATCGGGTGGATGTGGTTTCTCCTAACCGTTTTCGACCGCGTTGGCACAGTCGCCGCTATGGTGCTCCGCTCACCCGGATGATTGTGGGAGATCATCTGGAGGCATTGGCCCTGTGGATACAACTCAAGGGTCCGCGGGGAGGATTTTTGCAAAACCGCAAACTGGATGAGATGAATGCTTTTCTAAACCATTCGTCATCCATGCGCCAATCAAAGCAAGTGAGCCCGACGATACAGCAGGAGGTAAACCAGTCATGAAAAACGAAATTTCCCAGCAAACCTTGGACCTTGTGATGAGGCAATATGGAGAGCACTTGCTGTCCGCATCCCCCTTGTCATCCTTCTATGCACGCGGGACCGCCTACAAGGTCCGTACAGAGCAGGGAATGCGGGTAATCAAG
>DAHWFY010000092.1 GCA_027336365.1 Bacillota bacterium
AGCCCCGTGCCGTACGTTTTCGGACCGTGAAAGAGCATGATGGGCGACGACGCGGCAAAGCGTCGGAGAGTTCTGACCCTTTTCCGGACAACCTCTTAAAGGGTTTAAAAAGACTCAATGTTCAAAATTTGATTACATAACCTACCCAGTAATTTCCTAGTGATGCTACCGTGTAAAGAATTTGTCTCTTAGTGTCAACAGATTCCGCAGCAACCTTTCTGGATCCAGTGCCTAATCCCTCAGCAAGTCTGTCACGAGGTTCGTTGTATACCTTCCATTGATAAACTGATGATTGTCGAGAATTTTCAATAGGAGTGAAAGATTCGTTTGAATGCCATCCACCTGCATCTGCTGTAATGTTTTGCGCATCTGTGCCAATGCCTGGTGGCGATTCATCCCGTGGACAATTACCTTTCCCACCATCGGGTCATAATACGGCGACACGGTGGAACCTTCCCCATAACCAAAATCGAATCGGGCACCTGTGGAGGGCAGGTTCATCCTTCCAATCTCCCCCGGTGAGGGGAAGAAGGTTTTGGGGTCCTCAGCGTATACGCGGGCCTCCACAGCGTGACCCGCTGCCCCTACATCGGCCTGAGTCCAGGGAAGGTTTTCCCCTGCCGAAAGACGAATCTGCAACTCAACCAGATCTAGTCCGGTTATCATCTCCGTCACTGGGTGTTCCACCTGTAAGCGTGTGTTCATCTCGAGAAAATAGAAATTTCCGTTGTGGTCAAGGATAAATTCCATGGTCCCTACGTTGGTATAACCGATGGACTTGGCACCGCGGATAGCCGCCTCGTACAGGCGTTCGCGGGTCTTTGTGGTGAGAGCAGGTGAGGGGCTCTCTTCCATGACCTTCTGGTGCCGTCGCTGCACCGAGCACTCCCGCTCAAACAAGTGAACGACATTTCCTAATCGGTCTCCCGCAATTTGCACTTCAATGTGTCGTGGTTCCTCAATCCATTTCTCCAAGAACACAGTTCCATCTCCAAAAAAGTTTACCGCTTTTTGCAGAGTGGTATCGTAGGCCATGCGCAATTCAGCCTCTGAATCCACCCGTTGCATTCCAATTCCCCCGCCACCAGCACTGGCCTTGAGCATTAAGGGAAAGCCAATCTCCACAGCCAACGATACCGCATCATCCACCGATTCAATGGGTCCATCATATCCCGGTACAATCGGCACCCCCGCTTCCTTCATGCGATTGCGAGCATGGATTTTGTTAGCCATTGCTTCAATCACGAAAGTCTCAGGTCCTACAAAAATCAACCCGGTCTCCCGACAACGTTTAGCAAACTCTGAATTTTCAGATAAAAATCCATACCCCGGGTGAATAGCCTTTGCCCCCGTTACAGCAGCAGCCTCCATAATACGGTCCATATTGAGATAACTTTTAGTAGCTTGGGCCGGACCGATGAGGACCCTCTCATCTCCCTCTTGAACGTAGGGCATGTTCCTGTCTGCCTCGGAGTACACAGTCACGGTAGGAATTCCAAGACGTTTGCATGTGCGAATAATTCGCCGAGCGATTTCGCCCCGATTTGCAATGAGTAATTTGGGAAAGTTCATGTCTTCATCCTGCTCTCTGAGATGTCTTACTTCGGGCCGCACCACTCTCTTGTTCAGTCCATGAAAGAAAGGACCAAAAATGAGTGTCTCATTTGTTTTTGAGCGGCCCATCTTTTTCATCCTCGTTATTCGACAACAATGCGCGCAATTTCTTGACCTATATCAATTAATTCCTCATTGACAACAATAAAACTGTCAATTGTTCCTGCGACATCGGATTTGACCTCGTAAAAGTTTTTCATAATCTCAATCAGTCCAATGGTGTCCCCCACCTCTACTCTTCCACCTTCTTGGACATATTCGGCGGCATCTGCACTCGGACGACGATAAAAAACACCCGGTAAGGGGGACACAACGGATTTGAATTCTTCTGCCACTGGCTCATCCTCCTTGTATATTTGAAATTTCTGGTTTATGTTGGGTCTATATACATAAAATTAAATTAGACCTTCATGCCGCTGATAGCGGCACCAGCAAGAAATATAAATCCACGCAGCTGTATTTACTGAACAGATATCATCGCTTTTCTTAAACGTGCCCGGATATGGATGTAATCTCTATTCCATTTGCCGTCAAGTGCTCAGTGATGGATTTTGCCAAATCCAAGGCTCCCGGGGTATCTCCATGAACGCAAATCGAGTCCACCTCAATTTCAATATCTACCCCATCTAGAGTGGTGACCTTCTTCTCCTGTACCGCGCGGTACACCCGCTGCGCCACCTGCACTGGATGGAGCTCAGCGTCCACCTTGCGCGTAAAAAGAATTTGACCATCCGCGTTGTATTCCCTGTCTGCGTAGAATTCTGCCGCCACGGGCTGCCCCATTTCTTTCGCCACCACATAGGTTTTTGAGGCCTGCATGCAGTAAAGCACCAGCGAGGGATCTACCTTTTGAATCCCTTCCACAATCGCTCTGCTCAACTTTACGTCATCGGCCGCCATCATGTATAACGCTCCGTGGGGTTTAACGTGTTGCACCTTCAAACCATAGACTTTGGCAAACTCCCGCAGGGCGCCCAATTGGTAAATCAAATCATTTTGAATCTCCTCAGGTGTGGCGCGAATGTAGCGGCGACCAAACCCCACCAAATCAGGAAAGCCGGCGTGGATTCCAATGGCAACCCCGTACTCTGCGGCCAGCTCTACGGTCTTGCGCATTATTTGGGGATCTCCGGCATGAAACCCGCCAGCAATATTGGCAGAGGAGATGTACCTCATCATTGCGGCGTCATTTCCCATGGTCCATGCCCCGTAGCTTTCACCCATATCACAATTTAAGTCGATTTTCATCTGGATTCACCTCAGGCTTCGAGAAAGCTCTCGATTTCGGCAAGACGCTGTTGCTTCTGTCTGCGCCGATGTAAGGCCTCTTCCACAGTGACCGCAACAAAACGGGCCTTCTGATTTGTGCGGGTTTGGGCCACCCGATGGAGATCTGCGCTGATGACGGTCGCAACCGTGGCATATCCACCACCTGTCACGGCATCATTGAGCAGAATAATGGGTTCCACCCCATCAGGAATCTGAATGGATCCAATTGGATATCCACAGTCCACGACGTTTGAAGGATTGCTCCCTGCTCCAAAGGGTTGATTGCGTGGCACAAAATTCAATCGCACCCCTTTGTATCGGTAACCTATACGATTTGCCTCCGGGGTAACGGTCCACTCGGTGTTTAAAAACTCGTTCAAACTGTCCTCAAGCAAACGATAACTGTACAGCCCCACTACCACGTGAACGTCCAGGACAGATGGAAATTGTGGCCGCCATTCAGCCGGAATTGCCACACCCAGTTTTGGAGTCCGAGCTTGTTCCGCCGCCTGATGCAACACATCTCCCGGCTGTAACGTCCGCCCGTGGTAGCCCCCCACTCCGCACAACGTGTAAGTGGAACGGGAGCCCATCACAACAGGGACGTCAATGCCTCCCGCAACAGCAATATAGGTGCGCACGCCCTGCTTCAGCACATCAAAGGTAAGTACATCGCCCGCCTGAACATTAACAGCTTCCCAAGTTGGGATTAAATCCCCATTGATCCTTGGCGGAATGTCCGCGCCACAGATGGCAAGAGTAGTATCTGTCTGAAACTCCAACTCTGGGCCCATGTAGGTCACTTCAAGAGCCGCCGCTCCGCGGCGATTACCCACTAAGAGGTTTGCCACGGCATAGGATTCGTTGTCCATAGCCCCGGCCGGAGGCATGCCTATGGCATAGTGTCCAAAACGTCCCTCATCCTGCACCGTTGTTTGCAGTCCTGGTTTGATGACTCTAATCACCGTATAAACCTCCCAATGCCCTACGTGAAAATCCTTCCGGGTCACTGATGACTTCATCTGGATGAAACTCCACCGAGGTCATGCGGTATTGGAAGTTTCCCTGTTCCACCTGTGCCCGAAGCGCCTCATACTCTTCCATAGTGATGGCACGGTAGTTGAAAATGTCTCCTGGTTGCGGAAACACCATAGATTCTTTAAAGTCAGGTAACCGCTGTTCCCGATCAAAGATGGGCCCTGGTGCAATGCCAAACAACTGATATCCGCCTGCCCCCTGCACCGGGTAAATACAAGCAAATGCACCGCCAAAGCCAAACGCGCGTTCGGGAGTATAGGTTCGCGGACGAACATACTTCGGCACTTCAATCTGGCGGTTCCGCGGTGTAATTTGGAAACACCAGGGCAATCCAGGTACAAATCCGGTCATGGAAACCAAGTAAGGGGCCCCCACCAGGGCTTGAATAAAGTCTTCCTTTGTGGCGTATCCGTTGATGTCAGCGGCATATTCAATGTCTGTGGAGTCAGGGGCTTGATGCCTATCCCGCGCTTTCATCAGGGCTTCACGCGTCCACGGGTCTTCAAACAGAATGGGCACATCCACCACCCTTGCAGACAAATGAACACGACTTGATTGAGAGGTGGTCCGATCCGAATTCTGCATCTCCGCAAGTAGCTTTTCCGCCGACAGGACGTCCGGATTGAAACGGACCATGTAGGAGGCATTGGCTGGACAAATATCCACAACGCCAGATAATTCCTTGTTTTTGAGGTGTTGCGTAATGGCGGAAACTCGGAAATTCGCCTCAAGACTCATTTCCTCCGCCAGTTCAGCAAACAGAAACTCGTCTCCACCATACGTGTAGCGCGGCTCCATATGCATGGGCATCGCCTCCAGGTCCGTTGTGTTTTCCCCAGGGATGAGCGGCGCGAGTCCCGGAAACAGATACAGAATCCTCGTGCCGCCACGTTTTTACAGATCATTCACCCGGTAAATATGGGAAAGTTCCGATCAGGCCGTGGGAAACTCGGTCATATTTATTGTACTTTCTTTGGCGGTATAATACTTGCCACCGGTTACCATGGCAATCACGATATACAGAACAAATTCTATGACTGCTGCCGCGAAGGCTGCAATAGATTGCCAAAATGGCCCCATCACGCCGAAAACCATCAAACTGCCTAGAACAGAGGAAATAATCAAAGACCAAACGCCGACGGGATTCCACTTGCGCAAGTTCTCGGCTCTGTACTCAATGTGAGCAGGACCCAATTTGAGCACCCGCTTCACTACTAATACATCCGCAACAAGGGAGGACACCCAAACAAGTAGAAAAACACCCTGGAAAGTGAGCAGGGGTCCAATGTAGTTCAATGCCCCGAGGAGCATGCTCACTGTCGCACCGACCGCTGTAATCACAACCCAGAAAACACGTCCTGGCGTGAAGTGAAAGACATGCTCAAAAAAGTTCGACAAAGAGAGCGATCCGCTATACAGGTTGGTCACATTGATGCGAAGCTGGGTTAGGATAGCAAACAAGGCTCCCCAGATTCCGAGTGCAGATACAAAATAAATACCTGGATTCGCCTGATTATAACGGACACCAAACCAAATACCGAGCAACCCGCTGAGAAAAAAAGCAACCAATTGAGGTCCAAATCCAACAAAGAATGACCCCACCTTCACCTCATCCGGCCTCACAAAGCGAGCATAGTCGGAGACGAGTAACGCCATAATGCCTACCAGCCCATTGATGATGCCGATACTGGAAAGCAGAGCAACACCGCCCACATGTTGACCTGTAGGCAGAAAGCTGAGCCAATTACCGGCGTGAGGTAGGTTAGACATAGCGCTGACTCCAATGCCTGCCACCAAGAGAACGACATAAACGGGTATGGACCACTTTTGAAACTTGTCGAGTTGACGGATTCCGTACCAGTTTAGAGGAATGACGACACCCCCCACAGCAATCATCAGTAGCCACAAGGGAATGACGGGAATATACGCATGGATGGCAGCAGCCATGATGCTCCCTTCTATGGCAAAGTACATCACGAAGTTCAAGGCATAAATCAACGACGTCAGCGAAGCACCGACGGAACCATAGCCTGCCCCACGTGCCATCAGATTGGCGTTGAGTCCCGTCCTGGCCGCACCGTATGCAATGGCCACCCCGAAAGTCCCCGCAATCAACGTGGCGTAAATTTCCGCTAGCAAGGCATTCATACTCCCGTAGGTCAACGCCATCAGACTTCCCATTTGCATAAAGACCATGGCTGTGGCCACCCCCAAAGCCACGTTCATTATGCCTGGCCAACGACGACGAAACTCAGCAGGTACTGGTTCGAGTGCGTGATCTTCTTTGCGTTCGCTCTTATCAAAAAGTTTTCCAGACATTCCTTGCTAGCCCCCTCTCTTCTCCCAAATCGAATCAATACTTCACGGCTTTCTTTGCCATGCATCCATTCCACTCTTTGGACAAACCCACTTTATTCAGTGGTCCAATCATTACACCGGATGATATCCCCCCTTCTACCCAAAGATACAGTGATAGTGTGAATAAACATTAAATTAAGCAAATTCCATGCCAAAGCCATATCAAAGCCATGTTAAATCTGCTTTTTCCCTCACAGCAAGGATTTGTATCGTTCAATCTATTTTTAACTCTCTCTCGGATGATTTGATATCGAATCAATTTGCAATCAATTTTAAATTGATTTACAATTAAATTGTCCTTATGACCTTGGGTTGAACCGCCCACATAGCAGCGAAAGAATATCCATATTGAGGTGGAGAAATGACGAATGAGTTCGTTCTCCTGGAAATATTGGATACACCCGTGTTTTGGATAGATCAGTATGGACTGATTCAATGGTTTAACCGGGCGGTGAAAGAATCGTTCATTCCCATCCAGGAATCCACCAACTGGATGGACACCGTCAATCAACTGCCTCAGGGCTACATTTACCACTTTCACGAATATGTATTACTAGAACAACCCGGGGTGCTGGTGGAATGTGTGCCAGATACGGAGCCCGAGATTCTTGCGCAATTGAACCGGGTGAAAGCAGCAAATGATGAACTTGAACTCATTTTTAACGCATCCTTTGACGAGGTATTCGTCACAGACGGAGAAGGCGTAACTCTTCGTGTCAATGAGGCGGCCAGACGTCTCTACGGATTAACCAGTCAGGAGTTCATCGGCAGGTCTGTTCAAGACCTGGAAAACGAGCGCATTTTTTATCCTTCCGCAACCTCTATGGTCTTACGGGGAAAAAAACAAGTAACAATTTTACAGTGGACGAAGGCTGGTCGACAACTTGTGGTGACCGCCAACCCTGTTTTTGATGATCAGGGCAACATCATTCGAATCATTTCCAATGCCAAGGACGTCACCGACATGCCTCTACCCTATGACCGGCGTTCTTTTTTCCCCACTCTTGATTCAGACATGTCAATGAGTCGTCCTGCGGAAGCGGAGACGAATGGATGGATGACCTCCAGCCCCGTGATGCAGTCCACAATCAACCTCATTCAAAAAGTGGCTCCCACAGATGTAACCGTTTTGCTGCTTGGTGAAACCGGAGTGGGCAAAAATCGCATGGCTCACCTGCTCCATCGACTGAGCAGACGGAGTGAGAGACCGTTTGTGGAAATTAACTGTGCGGCCATCCCCGAGACCTTGCTTGAGAGTGAACTCTTTGGCTATGAACGAGGAGCGTTCACGGGCGCAAATCGTGAAGGCAAACTGGGAAAGGTAGAATTGGCGAAGGGAGGTACCTTATTTCTCAATGAAGTCACCGAACTTCCCCTCCACCTGCAGGGTAAGCTGCTAGATCTGCTTCAGGAACGCACCATATCTCGGGTAGGCGGCACCCAAACCTACAAGGTGGACCTGCGTATTGTCGCGGCCACCAATAAGGACTTGGAGAGATTGGTGGAAACAGGACAGTTCCGCGAAGACCTGTACTACAGACTCCATGTTGTACCCATCGCAATTCCCCCGTTGAGATTGCGGAAAGAAGACATTGAAGTTTTGGCTAACCAATGGCTACAGCAGTGCGCTCGAGAACACGGAAGAAGTCGAAAGATCCTGCACCCAACAGCCGTCCAGGTTTTGACTGAGTATTCTTGGCCGGGGAATGTTCGAGAGTTGCAGAACACCCTTGAAGGACTGGCTGTAACTCTGGATGACGATGTCATTCGTGCAGAACATTTCCCATCTAAAATATGGAAATCATCAGAAAGCAGTGAACCTATAAAATCCTTGCATATCCCATCTAGCGAAGAGCCCATCACTCCTCATCCCTTCCTGTTGCCTCGGTCCCCGTCGTCCGTATCAGAGTTGTTGTCCCGTGTGGAAAAGGCCCTATATGCTCAAGCCCTTGAACGCTACAAAACCACCTATGCCGTCGCCAAAAACCTGCAAGTCAGCCAACCGACTGTGGTGCGCAAACTGAAGCAATACGGATTGGCCAAAAGTCACTAACGCAAGTGCCACGTTCGTAGTCGCCCGTTAAATGAAACACATCTGAATCTGCGAAGGAGTTATCCACCTTGTTGTCCCCAATCTCTCCACTCAATCCCGCTCAACCGTCTCATCTTCCCACTCGCATTGTGGTTATCGGTGCCGGGGCAGTCGGTGCCACCACCGCCTTTACTTTGGTCCTGCGCTCCAGGAGTAGCGAGGTGGTCTTGATTGACCTGCAAAAAGACCTTGCTCGCGCACAGGCTTTGGATATGAGCCACGGTTCCCCCTTTCTCGGCGGAACGCGGGTCCGGGCAGGAGACTATGCGGACTGTGCGGCGGCTGACATCATTATTCTTACTGCCGGAGCCGCCCAACGCCCTGGCGAAACTCGTCAGGATCTATTAGGACGCAACGTTAAAATCATGGACAGCGTGTTGGAGAATATCAGCCAATATAACACGGACGCGATTCTGTTGGTTGCGGCCAACCCTGTAGATGTGTTGTCCTACTATATATGGAAAAAATCCGGTCGACCTTGGCAAAGAGTGATGGGTTCCGGAACCCTGCTGGACACGGCTCGTTTCCGTTACCTCATGGGTCAGCATCTGGAAGTGGATCCGCGCAGCATTCATGGCCACATCGTGGGAGAACACGGTGACTCTGAAATTCCAGTGTGGAGCCGCACCAATGTTGCAGGAGTACCCGTCCACTTGGATGCGCAAGAGAAAGACGACATTTTTACGCACACGCGGGATGCCGCTTACCAAATCATCGCTGCCAAGGGATCCACATCTTATGCCATCGCATTGGTGCTTGATAGAATTTGCGCAGCCATCCTGCACAGTGAATCCTCGGTCCTCAACGTCTCTACCCTGTTGTCAAATTACCATGGAATAGACGACGTTTACCTCAGCGTGCCCTGCGTGATTGACCGAGATGGCGTCCGGCAAGTGCTTGACTTGCAGCCCACCACAGAGGAAATTGTTCTTTTGCGCAATTCGGCAGAACTTATGAAAGAGAGAATTCGCACCCTACCCGGCCCGTCATGAGAGTTCCCTCATGACGGGTGACAACTCCAGCATATCCATTAAGAACTCAGCATTTCCACAACGGCGAGTTGTTTTGAGCCACCCCATGGTGAAACGAAACCAACTGATAAAAATCCTGCTTTCTCGCATATGATGTATTGACATGTGGATGGACGGTGGGCATAATACTAAATGACCATTTTGGAACTTCGGTCATAAATTGATGGATGGGTGTGACAATTCGTCAATTCTCAAGAAAAACCAAGAATTTAATTCGAGGTGGGAAAATGATGAAAGAAGGGATACCAGATCGCAAACAGAAGATTCTTCAGGTTGCTCGGGAGAGCTTTGCCATTTTTGGCTACAAAGGCACGACGATTGACCAGATTGCCCGTATGGCAAATGTAGGTAAGGGTACGATTTATACTTTTTTCCAAAGTAAGGATCAATTGTTTCATTCGATTGTAGCTGATTTGGTGTTCCAGGTTAAAGAGGTGGCCATCCGTTCTCTAGATCCAGACCGTCCCTTTTTTGATAATCTCCACAACGCATTGTGGGCGACTATGCAATTTCGTAAGGACCAGGAATTGCTACTGCAGTTAAGCCGTGAAGTGCGCGAGTTTGGCACCGAAAACGCGAAAGCAGCCTTAAAACAGGTGGAGGACGCAATTGTCGGATTTATTCAGAGACAACTTGTAGTTGGCATGGAAACCTCCCAAGTTCGTCGATGCGATGCACGGCTTACAGCGTTTCTTTTGTTCAAGTCGTATGTGGCCCTGCTGATGGAATGGAATCATGAGCAATCTCCATTGACCGATGCGAGGATTGTGGAATCCCTGAATGACCTGTTTACCCATGGGTTAGAAGTGCATCCCTCCTGAGCTTGATGAGAGTCAAAACACGAAGTCTAAGTCAAGTTCACAAAGCGATGCTTCCGGAGTTCATAAGGTGAACAGGCTGTTTGTAAGTTCGAGGGTTTGAAGGTTAGAGAGCAAGGGTTCGAGGAATCGATTGGTTAAGGGGGTGAGAGTTTAGTCACTGGCCAGCGAGCAAAATGACTATTTGGACATATCGGTCATACGACCGGATGCCTGAGTTAGGATGTCCGAGTCCCGGATGCCTGAGTTAGGATTGAAATTCAACGGGTCCATGCATCCTCTACGACAGATCACCTGGCAAAAATGTTAAAAGAGGTTGTTTGAAAAGCGGAGCACAAGATTATGGTGAAAATAACCGGACGGATATTTTCCCATCAAAAGGCAGGAGT
>DAHWFY010000093.1 GCA_027336365.1 Bacillota bacterium
CAGCGAACAGGTGGTGATATCGAAACCACGTTTTTTCCGGATTGAGGGCAACCAAAAAGGCGTTCCCGGTGTATAAACTGTCCAACTGGTTGGAGGCCTCGGGATTTTCCGCCACGGTTTGACACAAACTTGCGTTAAATTGTTCCAGGATGCACGTTTTTAACAAAAATTCTTGCATTTCCCGGGACTGAGTGGTCCACACTTCTTGCGTCAGATACTCTGTCACGAGTCTATTGCCGCCATCGCGGCTTTCTAAAAGTTCGGTGCATGCACATCCATCGTTTATGGCCATGCCTACCAAATGCATGCCCACCATCCAGCCCTCGGTTTTGCCATGGATGAGCGCTAGAGAATCTCCATCTGGGTGCCAATTAAAAACTTGATAGTAAAACTGTCCCACTTCCTCCATCGTACAACGCAAATCATCAATGCCCAGTTCCTGCAATTTTCCTGCAATGCGCAGACGGCCAAGGTGTAAAGGAGGGCGATTTCGGCTTACGAGCATGAGATGAAAGAATCCCGGAGCGTATTGAAAAAGATTCTCAAGTTGTTGATGAATCAACTGGTTATCAATACAATGATAATCATCTAATATTAACCAAATGTCTGTAGACAAGTGAGAAAGTTGACTGCCCAAGGTGAGGATAAAAGTTTCTGCACCTTTGGTGGATAAAAAAGAGACAAATTCCAGTGATTCCTCAACCAGAACCTCGTCCACACTGGCAAGAGCACCGAGAACAGAAGTCCAAAAACGTGGGGGGTCATTGTCGCCAGAGTCCAAGGATACCCATGCTACGGATCCTGCCATGCTTACAGCCCAGTCAGCAACCAGTGAAGTTTTGCCATAACCAGCAGGAGCACAAATCAGAGTGAGGGGCTTGGAAGAAGCATGGACAAGTTTCTGCATCAAGGTTGACCGAAATATCCGCTGGTTACGCACCGGTGGACTGGTGATTTTAGCCGGGGGCAATTGAGTTCTTAAGAGAGAGGGTATCATGGTTTAGTGAACACCGCCTCGGCACAATTCCACAGATTTCATTGATTTTATCATACACCTTTCATGAGTATTTCATAAGAGTACTAACTTTAGTTAGGTGCGTTGTACTGTCCATTCCTGTAGCTTAAATATTGAAGAATGTGTGTCTGAATGATAACCACGTTATCGGTTTGACTCAGTTGTGTCGGATATCTCATAGAAGGTTCACAGCACCCTTGAGATTGGGGTGAAGGGTGGAGTAAGGGGGAAACAAGAATGTCCATGTACAAAAACCGATCGGGTCTTACGGGAAAAAGGAGCCGTGTGCAGCACTTTCGTTCTCATCCCGGGGAACCGGTATTGGATGAGGAATGGGTTCATCTGCTCTTGACGGCAAAGTCGATGGGTTTGACAACAGACGAAATTCGTGCTTTTTTTGAAACAAAGCTTTCGTCCCTGCAAGCCAGCTCATACAGGTGAACCAAGAGTATCCATAACATTCATCCGTCTGGCAGGGAGACGGATTTGATGGAGTGGTTGCTGCATGCATACAGGAAACCGGGAATTCGGGGCAGCACCAAAGGGCGGAGACCCGGGTTTAGACGCCGCCCGTGAGCAACTGGAAAAATGGCAACAGGTAATTGACCAGTGTTTAGATTTGTTGAGAACCGGAGAATTAACGAATCTTGTTCCGTTGTATCAATTACTGCAATCACCAGATGATCAGCAACTGCTATTCCTGTTGTTGGGCGCTGACAATCCTACAGCACAGTCAACAGATACAAATCCAATGGATCGTTTGGCTCGTCCCGTCTCCGAGTATCTGACGGGACAGTTTGTCCATGTCTTACCTCCTGAGTCTCAGGCATTTGCCGCCATTCCTTTTGCTGTTGCACTACAGGAGTTTCGAGAGACGGGTAGCACAGCAAATCAGGAAAAGGTCATTGAAGTGCGAATACCGACAATTGAGTCCACACCAGAGCCCACACCAGAGTCCACACCAGAGTCCACACCAGAGTCCACACCAGAGTCCACACCAGAGCTCACACCAGAGCTCACACCAGAGTCCACTTCTCAGTTTGGAGATTTACCTATGGCTCCCAGGCGCTGGAGCCGCAAACGGCGACGGCGCCAATCGCGACGCCATTGAACGAGCGTCACGCCTTTCAGCTCTTGAGTGGTGCTAGATGAATGTTTACAGACTCTTGGCAGCGCTGGTGCGATTTATCCGGTTGGCTGCTGACAAGGCCAATGCGACTGCGGCCAAGACTGCCACAGTCAGATAGCTATCCCGGAAAGACGGAACCATTTGTGCCACAGTGGCCGTCCTTTCCGAGGCGGCACCGTGGACCATTAGAAATATCTGATAGGTCAGTCCACCCAAGGTGACCCCCAATTGCATGCCCAGGGTTCGAGCCATGTTCAGAATTCCCCCAGCAACGCCCAAGCGCGTCCGGGGCGCGCTGCCCATCACGCTGCTGTTGTTGGGCGGGGTGAACAATCCCAAAGCCAACCCGACGAAAAACAGTCCCGCCATGTAGCCTATCATTGAAGTGCCAGGACTCGAAACCAAAGCCAATAAGACACAACCCATCATCGCCGTCGCCATCCCGCCGGCGGTAAGCAAGCGGGTACCAAAGTGGTCCGCCAAGGCTCCTGCAACAGGTGTGAAAATGGCCATTCCTATAGGAATCATGGTCATATACAATCCACTTTGGAACGAGTCAAGTCGGCGGACGTACTCTAGATAAAAGGGACCAAGCAGAGTCACGGCGTACATCACGGCGAAGGACAGAACACCCGTGATGTTGCCCGTCGTGAATACAGGAATGCGAAATAGGCTGAGGTCCACGAGAGGAGAAACAGACTTTTTCTCCACCCACCCAAAAGAAATCAGTCCCAGTAGAGTGACAACCATACCAGTCAACACCAGAGGAGAGCCCCATCCGGTCTTTATTCCCGCATTAAGAACATAAATGAAAGCCACCAAAGTGGGAGCCAAAATAGCCGTGCCCAGAAAGTCAAAGGGCTCTCGTTGCTTTTTGCCATGGTCCGCGGGAAGAATGAGAATGCCAAGCAAAGTACCAATAATACCAACGGGAAGATTGACGAAAAAGATCCAGCGCCAACCTGCGAAGGCCACCAATGCCCCGCCGATGGCGGGACCCAGGCTGAGTCCCACGGCTTGGGCGCTGCCTTGAATGCCGATGGCTTTGCCTCGGTCTTTGGCCGGGGTGGCCGCAGTGATGATGGAAACACTGTTGGCTTGCAGCATAGCTGCTCCAAAGGCTTGAAGTACTCGTGCGGCCAACAGAAACCACAGGGGAATGGCAATGCCACACAACAAAGAACCAATGATGAAGACAGTGAAACCTATGGCGTACATCCACCGTCTGCCAAACATATCTGCCAGACGTCCCAAGGGAACAATGAGGGAAGCGAGGGTTAACAGGTAAGTGAGGCTGACCCACTCCACGGTTGCCAGGGAAACATTAAAGGCGTGTTCCATTTTTGGTAAGGCAATATTGACGATACTGGCATCCAGAGCCGCCATGAAGGCTCCAACGCAAACGGTGGCCACCACGTACCAGTGATACCCGGCACGCCGACGCACGATGGAAAGTGGCAGGCGAGGCTTGCGCAAGGTTTCGGAGGATGGCGGAACTTGGGGTAATAAGGACATTGAATAAGGCCTCCTTATATTTTGCAAGAAATTTAAACCATGCATTCCGCAGGAGAGTGTCTGTTCATCATGGAGCAAGCAAATACCTGACTTGCAGCGGACTATGTTCTACACTCCCTGTCTACGCAGGCGTACCTCATACTGGTATCGGTCTGCTGGGTACCTGACTTGGGAGTATTCCACTGGCGCTCCAGACTCATCTTGAGTAATGCGAGTAATCACCAACACGGGTTGATTTCCGAATATTTCAAGCTTACTGATGTCCTCTGGAGTTGCCGCTTCGGCGCGGATATACTGGCTGCCTAAAGAGATGCGAATTCCACTGCGTTCGAGAAAGTCGTAAATGTGATCAAACTCCTCCGGTTGTGCGGCTAGTTCTGTGACCGACACGTGGAAAGGAGCAACGATATAGGAACGCTCGACAAACATAGGCATCCGGTTTTCCACATAGGCAGTTCGCGTTAAAGCCAGCACCAAAGTGGCAGTCGTGATATGGAGTTTTTCGGATACCGACGGTGGACAAGAATTCACTTCCAGATGGTCTATCTCCACGTTGACCTGATGACCCTGTTGACGCAGTTCCTCGGCAAATCCGTACAGTCTGGAGGCCGAGTATGACTTTGAGCGAGTGGCCACAAAGGTACCTTTCCCCTGTTGACGTACCACATATCCTGCGGATACCAAGTCGCCAATGGCGAGTCGCACAGTGGTGCGACTGACGTGAAACTGCTCTGCCAGTTCGTGCTCCGAGGGCAACAGTGCCCCTTCTAGCCAGCGCCCCGATTGGATGGCCGCAAGCAGTTGGGCTTTGAGTTGGTGATACAAAGGAGTGCTTTCCTTCACAAGTCTCACCTGAACCTTTTCTACTTGTTATAACGTCACTATAAGAGAGTATATGTGACATCGCATTGAATGACAACAGAAAAAAACTATCTCAAACTGCTTTCATGTCTCTGTACCCAGCCACACATTGCCAGTACGGGACACATCGTAGGGAGCAAAGGCTGCCAACTCTGAACGAAATCGGTCGGAGGACAGAGTATCCATTAAGTCCTGAATACCAGGTAAGGACAGGTACGCCTCCGGGACCACAAGTAAACACTGCTCTAATTGAACGGGCAAAAAGGTAAGCCCATACAAGGCCGCGGCTCCGGAATGAGTCATTCCTACGTCGGCGATACCTTTATGTACCATATCTGCCACTTCATAGTGGCCCTGCACTTCATGAAAGTATCCTGGGACTTGCGCAGGAGACACACCTGCCTGCCTGAGTTTCTGATCCAGCAGATCTCGAGCGCCTGCGCCCACTTCCCTGTTGACAATCCGCAAGTTGCCATTGGTTAAATCCTGTGCATTGGAAAACCCCAATGGGTTTCCTCGTTTTACGGCCCAGCCTAATTCTGCGTCCGCAAAACAGAACACACGGTGATCCCTAGGAAAGATTGGCCACAAGGGAGAAGATTGTGGCGCACGGCTGGCAATGTGCACGGCCGCGATGTGTGTCTGCCCCTTGGACAGTTCAGCCAGGGCCTGGCGATTGGCAACATTGAACCACGTACCCATGGGCTTACCAGACTTTTTCGTAAAGCTGTGTGTCCACAGGCCAAGGCCAATGTCGCAACCAGAAACAAATACATTGGTTGTGACTTCACTCTCGTCCTGTAACAGTCGCACGCGACCCTGGTTATTGTCTGCTATGTTCAGGGTCTGCAATAATCCTTGGGCTGGGCTGTCAAAACTTACGACCTGTCGTGGTGAGGCCGGTCGAGCAATAACCCGATTCCTCACCTTTGCCAAGTAGACCCGACGCACGTCGAGCGGTTCCGTTGCGGGGGTTTCTGAAGTAATCACCGGGAGGTCCATGATTTCATCTTCCCAAAACAGTTCTTCCACTGCGCATCCGAGGCTGTGGGCAAGTCGGAGTGCCACATGAGTACTAGGGGTCACTCGACCAGATTCAATCAATCCAATGGTCTGACGCGTCACTCCGACGGTTTTCGCCAAGTCCTCCCGTGACAAGTTTCGTTGCTGTCGTTTTTCTCGGATGCAGTTCATCATGACGGTCATCCCCCCTTGCTATACCGATATTTCCTGAATGGAGCACATATTTTCCTTGTTCAGGATACGCGGGAATCTTTGTGTCTGCAAGTATGCTTGTCGCCTGGCTTATCATTCGCCCATCGTGATATGGCGCACACTGCGGGGGGAGTTATGATGTTACCATCAGTTACGGATGAAGGAAGTGATTTAAGGCGTACATTATAGAGGTCGTCCGGAAAGGGGTCAGAACTCCTGCTCGTATTGCTTGGGTCTGACCTATCCCAGTAAATACAGTAACGTGGATTTACCTTCCTCGCTTGTGCCGCTAACAGCGGCATGAGGAGTTATCCCCTTTTCGGACACGCACTTATAATATGTCTTTCTAAACTTACCTGGACCATTAAGGAGATGACCTTGCGTGATAAATTTAAAACAAATTCGTGAGGCTCTGCAAGACGTATATGACCCGGAACTGGGAGTAAACGTCGTTGAATTGGGGCTGGTGTATGATATTTCTGAACCTGCCGAGGGAGATCTGTTAATCCGCATGACGATGACCACTCCTGGTTGTCCCATGCACGATAACATCAGTGAATCCGTGGAGTGGGCTGTTCTGCAGGTTGTTGGTGTCTCCTCTGTAAAGGTTGACGTGGTCTGGGATCCCCCGTGGTCTCCCGAGATGATGTCCGAGGAGGCCAAACTGAAATTGGGAATGGGTTGATGGGGAATTAGCCGTCCGGTTATTTTCACCATCATCTTGTACCCCGCAGGGACATGGGGTTTTAGGGAGGTTATAACAGATGGAACCCTTACAAAACATCGAATTATTTCGTGATTTGAGCGAGAACGAGTTGCAGGATGTGCACGCTGTAGCTTCTGAACGCCAGTATGGACGCGGAGCATACGTATTTATGGAAGGGGAAACCCGAGAGGCAGTGTTTTTTGTTCAACGCGGACTGATCAAGGTTTTCAAAGTGGACCCGGAGGGACGTGAGCATATTGTCAGTGTTCTGGGGACAGGCCAAATGTTTCCTCACATGGGTTTTTTCAACCACGCCCCTTATCCAGGAACGGCGGAGGTGATGTCCCCGACAACCCTGTGGTCCATTGGAACAAACAAGTTTGAGGACTTATTGACGTCTCATCCGGTCTTGGTCCGCAAGATGATGACTATCATGGGTCAGAAAATTGGGCAATTACAAGACAAGCTGCAAGAATTAGCCTTATTCGATGCCCATGAACGAGTTGCCGCGTTGGTTCATCACTTCGCCGAGGAACACGGGGTGGTTGCCAAAGACGGCATTCACATTCACCTTCCCATCACCAATGGAGAGATGGGGAGGATGATTGGTATGAGCCGGGAGTCGGTCAGCAGAATATGGAACGAATTTCGCAGAGAGGGAATTCTCACTGGAGATAAAGAGGACTGGATTTTGGATAAAGACTGGCTTGATCGGGGGATTTAGGCCGTATTTCGTTTGACGGCTGCAAACGCCATAGAGCGGAGTAACAGGTACGGCAGTTGGCATTTGACGTAAAGACCCTTATGCCGCAGTTAGCGGCACCAGCAAGGGATGTAAATCCACAGAATTGTATTGACTGGATGGGAGATAAGAGAAATGACACGTAAAATTGTGGAATTGGACGTGCGGGAGATTTTGCGTCGCAAGGAGGAACCTTTTCAGTTGATTATGCAATCGGTGCAGCAATTGGAAGCGCACGACGTGCTGGAGCTGCGAGCCACCTTCGAACCGGTGCCGCTGATGCGAGTTTTAGCAAAACAGGGCTTGCGCAGCACGGTCAATCGCAATGGAGAAGATGATTTCACCATCCAATTTTACCGGGATGCTTCCGATGCGTTGTCCTTCTGGCACCTGGACAACCGAGGTCTGGAACCGCCCCAGCCCATGGTTCGGGCTTTGGGCTTACTGGATGGTGTGGATGCATATGGACATGGCGAACGGGGACTGGAAATTTGGAATGAACGGGTTCCGGCGTTGCTTTTGCCAGAGTTGGAAGAACGGGGCTACCGATACGAATTTCAAGATGAGGGTGAACAAACGGTAGTCATCCGCATTTATCGCTAAATGGGTTGATGTTTCACCAAGGAGTGGAAAGGAAGTGGACGCAGGTGCAAACGCAAACGCGTGCAACCAGTCAGGCTCCACCTTTTGCCTTACCTGCTCGCTACATGCTTAGTGGCCTGATTGGGTTCGTATTGTTCGCAGTGGATTTAGTGTGGCATGTCATTCCCTTGACCGAGGGTCAAATTTCCAATCCCCACGTAATTGCCCTCACTCACCTATTGACCCTGGGGGTCCTGTTAACCTTTGTTATGGGGGCGGTGTATCAGTTACTTACAGTGGCGTTTTTGATACCGCTCAAGACGGAAAAAGTGGGTCGTCTGAATTTTTGGCTGTATCTCACGGGAGTGGTGGGTCTGTGGGGTTCCATGAATACTTGGTGGGTGTTAGGATTGGATATTTTTGGGGCTGTTGTGGTGCTTGGTTTGTATGTTTACGCAGGACTGATTCTTTGGTCCTTGTCAAGCAGCCGAGTGGGCGGGGCCATGCGGGGATTTGTGCTGTCAGCTCACATTTATCTCATTCTCGCCGTCACTGTGGCCTGGCTTCTGGTTCTCTCCTTTATCGTTCCCGGCTTGGCTCCATGGCAATCACAACTGTTAGCCACGCACATTGTGCTGGCAGCGGGTGGTTTTTTTGGCTTTATTATTTTGGGCTTTTCCTATAAATTGCTACCTATGTTTACTCTTTCTCACGGCTACTCCACAGCTCGTCAGAACTATACTCAGGTATTGTTGCATTTGGGGCTTTGGAGTCTGCTGGCGGCAGCCTGGTTCCATGGTGCGATTTGGGTCACCGTAGGCGGAGTGTTGGCTCTTACAGGGTTTGTAGTTCAGGTTTGGGATATATTAGATATTTTCAAGAAGCGCATGCGCAAACGAGTAGACCTGCCCATTCGCGTGGTGGCGATGGCCTTTGCCATCGCCGGAGTGGGAATGGTGGCTGTAGTGGTGATTCCTTGGACGGGTGTGGGAATCGTTGCCTGGCAAGACCTTATTACCTTTTATTTGTTGGGTGTGGTCGCACTTATTTTAATCAGTTATGCTTATAAAATCGTCCCATTTTTAGTTTGGACAGAACGCTATGGAAAACACGTCGGCAAGGCAAAAATTCCCCTCATGGCGGACTTGTTGAATCTCCAACACAGCCGTTGGGTATACAGTCTGTTTGGCAGCGGTCTGCTCCTTTACCTGGTCAGTTTCGCTTTGCTTTGGCCAATAGGAATATGGCTCGGGGCGGGGCTCTTAGCCGCTGGAGTTCTGGTATTTGGCGGACAAATGTTTTACGTGCTGGACCTGCGTAAACTACCTCAGGAACTGCGAGGGACAAAATCGTTTTTGCAGGGTCGGGATGACACTGGGTCCGAGTTGTAGTTGGTCCACTTTTATTGCGGAGATGAGGAGAGCCATGATGGAGATACCTGCGGCCCAAGCTCCGGGCACATTGGACTTTCACCAAAATCCTTTCATTGTGATTTGGGAAGTGACCCGAGCTTGTCAGTTGCATTGCCTGCACTGCCGTGCGGAGGCACAGCGGCAGCGAGATCTCAGAGAACTGAGCACAGCAGAAGGATTGCATCTGATTGACGAAATTGCGGCCATGGATCATCCACTGCTGGTGTTTACCGGGGGAGATCCCCTTGAACGGGAAGACCTGTTTGAGTTTATTCGTCACGGTCGGCAGCAGGGGTTGCATGTGGCCATCACGCCCAGCGCCACTCCCCGAGTCACACGGGAGGCCATTGTGCGTGCCAAGGAAGCAGGACTGTCTCGCTGGGCTTTTAGTCTGGATGGCTCTACAGCGGCCATCCATGACAAGTTCAGGGGTACTCGTGGGTCTTATGATTTGACGATGAACGCACTACACATTCTCAGAGAACAACATATTCCCATTCAACTCAACACTTCTTTGTCCCGCTACAACAAAGACGACTTGTCTCAGATTGCAGACTTGGCTGAATCGTATGGAGCGGTGACCTGGAGCGTTTTTTCGTTGGTGCCCACTGGACGGGCTCGGCAGGGAGACATGCTGAGCGCACAGGAGCATGAACAGGTGATGGAGTGGTTGTATCATCAGTCTTTGGTGCGTCCGTTTTTCATCAAAACCACTGAGGCTCCGGAGTACTGGAGAGTGCATATACAGCACGCAACTAGACAAGCCCGTGGGTCACAGGGCTGGGCCTCCGTTCACCGGTCGCAGGAAACGGTCCCAGGTGGCACTGCAGAACGGCCGGATGGGCAAGGAGGAGTTTCCTTGTTTGATCCGCTACGCGCCACGCGAGGGGTCAGCGATGGAAATGGATTTATTTTTATTTCGCATATTGGGGAGGTTCATCCCAGCGGATTTTTGCCTGTGTTTGCAGGCAGCGTTCGTCACACCCCTTTGGCTGAAATTTACCGTAATTCCACAGTTTTTCGACAATTGCGCGATGCGACTTTGCTAAAGGGAAAGTGCGGCAAATGCGAGTTTCGACAGGCGTGTGGAGGGTCACGAGCGCGCGCCTTCGGGATGACTGGGGATTATTTAGAGAGCGATCCCAGTTGCCCGTATGAGCCGAGAAGGTCATAATGAAACGATGTGTGTGTGCCTGAAACATACCTGACCGGACGGTCACCGTTCTGGCGGATGTCTTCGTCTCAACAGATGAAAACGTCGTATGAAAGATAATTTTGACAATGACAATGCGTGCGGGTTTTTTCGCGTTATGCATTGGAGAGACCTTGACAAGTCTGTAAAGGCCCGTCTAGACTAAAACCAGCTTCATACGGGAATGGGTATAGGTGCTCCAAACTCCGTTCAGACAGGGC
>DAHWFY010000094.1 GCA_027336365.1 Bacillota bacterium
TTTCAGCCAAATCGGTACAAAAACAGTGGGAAAACGTGCAATAGGCGACTTTCGCGCCCTTATTTGCCTTTCATCCCTCGATATTTGCTGATTTAGCGACTGAGGGACGCTTCATTCCAGACCCGTAAAAATCGGTCCCTCGCTCACAAAGGAGGCCCTCCCCAATCCTTCGAGCAGGTGGGGGCCCATTCTTATCTGAAAAATCCACTCCACCGCATGACGAGTCTAGTACCTGAAGAAGCTGAGTGAATCGACAGTCTCAAGGTGATGCCTATTTTGTCGCCACACCCCCCCTTTTTGGTACCTGACCTTTTATCCATTTTCATCCTTGGTGGTGGCCATCAGATCATGGTTGTTTCGGCAATCTCTTTCAAGCAATCTCTTTCAGTTGACATCCTTTCCCATCGCTAAAGCAAGGGGTTTTACGGCGCATTTGATAAAAAAACAATACCACTACGCAAGTAATTTCAATCCCACAAGAATTAGCAAGGGACCCACTACATTGGCGGTCCATTGTTGACCTCGTTTGTTCCATAAGGGTTCAACCATAAAGGAAATCAGTGTAATTCCCACAAAGAGAATGACAGACCAATTGATTATATTCGCTCGTAAAATGGAGTCAAACAAAACTTGTCCCGTCAGAAATCCAGAAATCGCACCCATTGTACCCAATGATGCCAATAAATATGATTGCCCCATAGACAATTTGAACAATTTTGCCAGCAGAGGAATCATCAGAGGTTTTCCTCCAGCACTGAGAACCCCGGTAAGCAAGCTAAATGGGGATAGTACCCAGTTTACTGAGGTGTGATACTCCCCTTCGTCCGCTAATTTGGGAGTTAGAAGCCACAAGCGTACTCCCACAAGGATGGCATAGATCCCCAGAATAATCCACAGAACCTGATCTGAAAGTTGCAAACCTATCCATCGCCCAACCCCTCCACCAATGAACGAGAGAAGTAGAACACTCCAGACCACCGATTTTGGAATAGAAAAGATTTTCTCACGTGATCCGCGGAAAAATAGCAGTGCTGATAGAAACATCACGATGGCGTTGATCACAATGGCATCCTGAATCGAAACCTTCGCCCACAATATCAATAGCAGTATCACAAAGACACGGTCAATCGCAGTGTTCAAATACGTCGTGACCAAGCCTACGATTGTCACAATAGCAAGGATGACCCATTGGACACCCATGGCGAGTCAGTCTCCCCTTCTATACATTCTTCCATATTGGTATTTCCCCATATCTACATTCATCTACATTCATCTACATTCAACCAATTAACATTTTCCCATATCGGCGCCATATGCAGTGAAGAAATATGGGAGGCCTAAAGTTCGGACCCCCCAGTAAATCAGTGCTGAATATTTCCTGTCACGCCGTGCGAGTTCCCCTACCAGAATGGCTGCTGCCAGTACCCGCTCCCATTGTCCAAAGATTTAATAGGATTGTAAGCAATCCGAGAATAATGCTCATCCATGTGTTCCCTACGTAGCCACTGATGGCAGACGCCCATGGCTGAATGACAAACCAGACGCCCATGAGTAGCGAGATCCAATTTTGCCAGTTTGACCAGTTGGCCGACGACTCACTGAGTACTCCTGCCCAAATCGATACGAGGACTTGAATCGACCCGAAAATAATGCTTGTCCAAACTGCACCAGGATGGCCGGAAAATCCGAAGATCCAAGGAGATAAAATAAACCACGCGCCAATGAGTACTGCCAGCCAGTTTCTCCATCTCATTTCATACACCCCCTGCAGTATATTGATGGTTGGTTCAATACCAACCCTCACTCATACAGTACGATCATGCATTAAATACCTCAAATCCAGTATTTCAAGTTGTGAGCCTTATTTTATCAGGTTATAGATTGATTGCTCAATCTATCGCGATGAAGCTTAATATTTCATTTAAAACCCTTACATTGCTGGTGCCGCTCTCAGCGGCATGGGTGTCAACCCCTCCCCGGTGTTTGTTCCCATAATATGGTCATCGGCAGAGGCATGTGAGATTAGGGCTGCATGGCGAGGGCACGTTGCCAAACCTGTAGGGTATGTTCTCCAATCAAAAGGTCCACCTTTCCTTGACTCCCATAGGCCAAAGTCGGAAATCCCTGCGGTACATACTGCTGGTACTGGGTACCCAACAGGTAATCAACCGTCATTCCGGAAAGGTGCAATCCCTGTTCTTCTTCCGCTGTTAACCGCTTTGCAGTCTGCAATGACGTACCCGGAGCAAAACCCGTGCTGACAATTATGGGTAAGGTTTTTATGGATGACGCGTGCTGATTCAGCAAAACGAGAGTGCGTTGACAGTGAGGACACCAGTACGCTGAAAACAATACCGGTTGATTTGCGGCATTCAAAACTGTCTGCCTGCCATCGGCCGAGTAAACAGTAATTTGATGATACAAATTCCCCACTGCCCGTTGAGGATCATACTGGGCATCTACTCCGGTTTTTTCGCGATTGACCAGAACTGTAAATGGAGGATTCTCTTGTGCGTGGTTTCCACTTCCTTGCTTCCCACCGACGGACACTGGAACACCGCAACTAGTGATAAACGCCAATGCTAACAAAATAAGCCCAGGAATGCTTGACCATCGCCGTAGCATGCTCAACCTCCTCGCTATTGACACTCCCCACAACCGGGGGATTCTTGCGGGGAACGAAATCTTGCGCTCTAAATTTGGATATAATTGTGATTAGATTTGTATTCCATAAGAATAGTATAACGCAACAATCAATCTGCTACCGATTTAAAAAGAACAAAACATTCGCCTAACGGCGAGCGCCTTAGTTCCCCAGCGCTAAAGCGCGGGGCTTTACGGCGCATTTGGTAACGGTTCGTCCTCAAATGTGGTATGCCCTATCCCTTTCTCTATACGCCAGACGAGACAAGCAATATCCTGGTGGATTGCGTTTTGCGTTGCATGTATCCTTTGAAAAGTGGAGGGATGCACCGCAAAAAGCGAAAGCGCAATTCGTTGCCAATCCTGGAATGCCTGTGGCCACGGTGGATTTAGGGGTCAATCGCTTGGCGGTCATGGGTGCATTCCTCAATAACAAGCTGATGGCCACAAAGTTCGTTCATGGCGGCGAATTGAACCATAAACGGCACCTACTCTTGAATGCTATTTACAAGAAGCGGGGTCAGAGTGGGCGATTGCAAAAATATGGACAAGATAGCGTGAATCTCTGGGAGAAAGTACGAAACTTAGATGAGAATGCGGCGCGGCAGGTTGCCCGCCAAATCGTCCATTTCGCTATCACCCACAAAGCCAAAGTGGTTGTATTCGAGTATCTTCGCGGCTACAAAGCCCCGAAAGAAAAAATGAGCAGGACGGGTAGAAAGAACCACAAGCGTGCCTACTGGCTACGCGGCAAGATTGTGGAATGGGTACGTGATCTGGCGTTCCGCGAAAGCATTATAACAGTGGAACGCAATCCTGCCTATACATCACAAAAGATTGTCCCGAGTGTAGCCCGTTGATGGTCACTCTCGACTAGCTCTTACGAACTACCAAAGATGCCTCACACTCACCTTAAATACCCTCCCCTGTTTCCGTATCATGCAAATGGAGTGTAGAAGCCATGTGTGGCAGAGGCAGGATTCCGTGCAACGGTGTCGAAAAGAGTAGGCTGGTGTCTTCTTCCCAAACATCCGTATGCAAGAGCACACATGTGGCAATCTAACTTATGCATGCATTTACGTCATTTCCTGAAAAGGGTGAACCGTCTTGGCACAACGAGTGGTTATTGTTGGATCCGGGTCCGGCGGTACGATGGTGGCGAATCGACTGGTACGTGCAGTCACTGAGGATGTTCGCACTGGAAAAGTGGAAATCGTACTGATTGGCGCCGAATCGACTCACGTGTATCAACCGGGGTTTTTGTACATTGCTTTGGGACAGGCGCAACCGGATGGGTTCAAACGTCCAGAAACCGAAATGCTTTTACCCGGTGTTCAATGGATTCCCGAAGCAGCCGCAAAAATTGACGCCGACAAGAAATCCGTTCAATTGGCGAGTGGACGCACTGTAGAATACGACTTTTTGGTGCTCGCCACAGGGTCCGTCCCCGATTTGGATGCCATTCCTGGATTCCGCGAAGGAGGATACTCCTTTTATACCATGGACGAGGCTCTTCGTCTGCGAGACGCTTTGCAGTCTTTCGACCACGGCAAGCTGTTGTTGATTATCGGGGTTCCGCACAAGTGCCCAGTGGCGCCTTTGGAGTTCCTCTTCATGTACGACGACTGGCTCCGCCGCACTGGTAAACGAGAACAAATTGAGCTTGAATACACTTATCCCATTGCTCGTCTACATTCTCTACAACCCGTATCAGACTGGATTGAGAAAGCGTTCCCTGAGCGCAACATCGAATCTCAGACCTTTTTCAATGCTGAAAGCGTAGATCCAGCCAAGAAAATAGTATACACTTTGGAAGGTGAAGAAGTTAATTATGATTTATTAGTGGGAATTCCACCCCATGTGGGAGCTCAGGTCATCAGAGATTCCAAGTTGGGTGATAGAGATGGCTGGATTCCTACGGATCGATTGACCCTAAAAGTGAAGGGCTACGATAAGATGTACGCCATCGGTGATTGCACAGACCTTCCATTGTCCAAAGCAGGGTCCACCACCCACTATGAATCGGAAGTTGTGGTAAAAAACCTGGTTCACGAGTTGCGAGGGGAAAAACCGGTTGTCTTGTATGACGGAAAAATTTATTGTTTCATTGAGGCGGGATTAGACCAGGCGACGCACATTTCGTTTGACTACAACCATCCGCCTGAGCCCTCCAATCCGACAGCGACGGTCCACTGGTTCAAACTGGCGTTTAATGAAATGTATTGGCTGTCCTTGCGTGGTTTGTTCTAAGGAGACTTTTGCTGAAAGGATGTGAGTATGCATGTCTGATACTACCCAAGTTTCGGAGTCGACAGCGGTACATCCTCCTGAGGCGCCATTGCCCGCGCACTTGGTGGGGCTGAACGCATTGCTGAGGGCAGGTACGGAGTCCTTTACTCCTGAGATTGTTCAGCAACTCATGGGGACGGTGGCGAGCTTTGTGGAAACCGTCGACCGTCTCCAGGCCAATGGTTTGCTGGAACAACTGGACGCTCTGTCTGGAAAGATGAATCAAGTCGGGGCGCTCATGGACCGTATAATGACGTGGCAAGAAGACGGGACCATGGACAAGTTGGAAGAAGTCATCCGAGTGTTACGGGCAGCCTTGGAGGCCTTTACCCCTGATATCGTGCAAACCCTTGTGAACACGGTGTCCAAGCTGCTTGATTTAGCCGACAGATTAATGGCCAGCGAGTTGTTCCGTCAGTTCCCCGACATGTTGGTAGACCTAGATGCAGTGCTGTCCAATCCGCCTTCTCGCGCGGATCATGAGTTTAGGCAATTGGCTCGTACCTTACGGGAACCGGACGTCCAAGATGGTCTAGAATTAGTCATGGAACTGTTGCGGCGAGCTGGACGAGGGGCGCGAACGAGCGCCACCACGCGGAAGTCGTAACTTTTATCTTATCTTCCCCGAGACGAAGTCATCTTCCTCTCGGGTCACTCAAAGGAGGCTATCTTATGAGCGATGAACCTCGTCGACTGGCAATCGTTATTTTCGGTGGTACCGTCGATAAACTGTATCCAGCCGCCATCATGACGTCTGGAGCCGTCATGAATGATATGGATGTAGATATTTTTGTGACATTCTGGGGTATGATGGCTTTCCGGAAGGGTGCTCCTTATCAGGTGCAGACCGTGAGCAAGGACTATGAGGAAATGGGCGCTGAAATGATGCGGGTGATGCAGGAGAAAAAGGTTCCGTCTTGGTACGATACCCTGCAACAAGCCAAGGAAATTGGCAATGTACATGTACATGCCTGCGCCATGACCGCAGATTTGTTTGAATTAGGTCAAGACGACTTCGAGCCCATTGTCGACGATATTATCGGTGTCGGTGAGTTTATCGACATGGCAGCCAACGCCGCTACCACCCTGTATCTTGGCTAAGATTTTTTGCGTCGAATTAGAACGGTGTTTAATATTCGTTTGATATTACAGGAGATTATTTGATATTACAGGAGATTAAAGGAGGTTTCTTGTCATGAGTGATGTTCAGGTAACAAAGGAAATTGATGCTCGCGGCAGTTTTTGTCCCGGACCCATGATGGAGTTGATTCGTGTTGTTCGCTCCTCCGAGGTAGGCGATGTCGTCGCAGTCTTGTCCAGTGACCAAGGATCTAGGCGTGACATCCCCACTTGGGTAGAAAAGGCGAAACATGAACTTGTGGGAATTGAGACGCTAGACGGATACGACCGAATTTTGGTAAAGAAACTCCACTAAGGGTCTAGATCCGTCTTCTCTATTATTGTAGTTTGAGAGAGCAGTGCCCCCTACAAACAGCAAATTGGAAAACGAAACATGCAACTGATAATGTTTCGTTTTCCAATTTTTGTTTAGTCATGCGACAATCATCGTGTATATGTGTGAGCGGTGGCCGTCAGGCCATGGAAGTTTCACGCCACCCTATAAACTACGCACCATGCCTCCGTCCACCAGTACGGTCTGCCCCGTAATATAGCCATTTGCTGCAGAGCCAAGAAAAACAGCCATGGAAGCAAATTCCTTGGTTGATCCGTAGCGCCCAAGGGGAATGGCAGACTCAGACTGATGTCTCACTTGTGCCTCATCTTGACCGAGATGCGCGGCCCGTACTTTATCCAATTGAGCAACTCGGTCCGTAGAAATTCTTCCCGGTGCCAACACATTCACCAAGACATTGTCCTTAGCCATCTCCAAGGCCAAACTCTTGGATAATCCAGCAACTCCAGCCCTGAGGGTGTTGGACAAAATCAGATTGTCAATCGGTTGCCTTACGGACGAGGAAGCGAAATTGACAATCCTTCCCCAATGTTGCTGACGCATATAAGGTAAAGCCAGTCTCGTCAACCATACCACACTCATCAGGTTCGATATAAACGCCTGTTGCCACTGTTCATCGTTCACATGATCAAAGTCTCCAGGGGGGGGTCCGCCAGTATTGTTCATCAGGACATCAATTCCCGGCACAACCTGATGTATCTGAGCAAACAAACTTTCAATATCGGAAGATGAAGATACATCGGCAACCATGCCATAAACCAACGCATTTCCTGTCTCTCTCTGAATTTCTTCCACAGCCTGCAACAAAGCGGGTTCAGTCCGGCTACACAGAAAAACCCTTGCTCCTTCCTGGGCAAAAGCCTTAGCCGTTGCAAAACCCAGTCCTTTGCTTGCCGCAGTCACAAGCACCGTTTTATCCGCTAGCTCGAAGTCCATTGCTCAACCTCTTTTCTTCTCTTAAAAAAATAAACAAGAATCATAATTCCCTAGCACACTGTTTGCGTCTATGTGAACATAGCGAATAAACAAAATACACTACAAGACTATGTGGATATGAAAGACCTCGGGAGTCCTCAGACTCCCGAAGTACCAGGGTGTGAAAAGGCAAAGTCAACCTCACTGCGAGTGGCGAGCCAGATGGGGAACATTTGCTCGGTGAATTGGTTTCCACGGAATGGGAACTATCACAGAGTCATCCATCAGTAGATTTCGTCGTTCCACAATTCCTTCGAATGCCGAATTGGTGCTCAGAGCACCATGCAAAGCAAACGCATCATTGTGATTCGCGGTGTGTTGGTTTGACATTTGTCACCCACCCCCCTCATGGTATGCCCAGATGGTTCCTTCAAAATGCTAACTCAGCGATAAGCCCGTTCTGAACATTCCTGTGACTAAAGCCAGGGCCTGGCGGCGATGTTTTGAGTTATCCCAATTTTACAACTGGGTGTGGTCTTTAAGCCAGTTAGATAACTGATTTATGGGCAAACGAATCTGCTGCATGGTATCCCGGTCGCGAATGGTTACATCTTCGCTGTCTTCTGACTGAAAATCATACGTGATGCAGTACGGAGTACCAATTTCATCATGTCTGCGATAACGTTTCCCAATTGATCCAGAGTCGTCGTAGTCGACCGAAAAATCTTTGCGCAGTGACTGAAAAAGTCTCTCGGCACCCTGATTTAATTTTTTCGACAAAGGGAAGATTGCTGCCTGATAGGGAGCGAGGGCCGGATGAAAGTGTAGAACCGTGCGGATATCTCCGTCTGGAAGTGTCTGTTCATCGTAAGCATTGGCAAACACAGCAAGCCATAATCGATCAACGCCAATGGACGGTTCAATGACATAAGGAACGTAAGGCTCTTTCCCCTCCTCCTCTATCCTCATGTCATGGTGGGAGTACGTCCCGTGTTGAGTCAGGTCATAGGTTGTCCGGTCGGCAACTCCCAGCAACTCGCCCCAACCGAAAGGAAAATGAAACTCCACATCAGTGGTCGCACTGCTGTAATGGGACAATTGCGCCTGTTCGTGATCTCGCAAACGTAAATTTTCTTCCTGTAAACCGATGCTTAGTAAAAATTCATGGCAAAATTGTCGCCAATATTGAAACCACTCCATGTCCGTTCCAGGGGCACAGAAGAACTCCAATTCCATTTGTTCAAACTCCCTGGTTCGAAAAATAAAATTTCCCGGTGTAATTTCGTTACGGAAACTCTTGCCAATTTGACCAATTCCAAAGGGAATCTTTTTTCGCATCGTGCGCATCACATGCTTAAAATTTACAAAAATACCCTGAGCCGTTTCCGGACGCAAAAATATTTCACTGGCAGCCTCATCCGTAACCCCCTGATAGGTACGAAACATCATATTGAAGTGACGTACCGGAGTGAAATCCTTGGCTCCACAATCAGGGCACTGCACATCATGTTTACGAATTAATTCCTCCATCTGCTCGAATGACAATCCATCCACGTTCATCTCAATGCCCTGCGTCAAGAGTGCCTGTTCAATCAGCTTGTCTGCCCGGTGACGAGCTTTGCACTGGCGACAGTCAATCATTGGATCATTAAAATGTCCCACATGACCGCTGGCCACCCAAACCTCTCGATTCATCAAAATAGCCGTATCCAATCCGACATTGAAAGAGGACTCATGAATAAACTTCTGCCACCAAGCCCGTTTAATGTTGTTTTTCAATTCCACCCCAAGGGGACCATAGTCCCAAGTGTTTGCCAAGCCACCGTATATATCAGAACCTGGAAAAACAAACCCCCGGTGTTTAGCCAACGCAACAAGCTGTTCCATCGTCACCGTCATGCAAACCCGCTGGTCACAAAAAACTTGAGCCAAGGCCGCCTTCCCCAAGTTTTTCACCCCTTCGTCAGAGGTGGCGGCTCATTGCGAACCGCGAAACCAGACACGCCTCCCTCCTATTTGTTTGATTTCTCCACACTTGTGTCTTGGTCAGACGTCCCTGCAGCCTAGGATGGGACCCTTGCAACCGGTTTGCTTGACCAGCCGGTGCAAAAAACAACCATCATGAACTCTAATTTTATCACAGGAACCTTCAAGCAAAAAGCGGAAAATTACTGTTAGAGATTAGCTAAAGCCCAAATGGCCTGACGGCCACCACCCTTTGAGTGTCCTTGCCCCCTCGGAGGGGGAGAGGGGAAGGCACCATATAAAAACGGGTATCCGGATTTTATGGTGGAAAACACTTTTGTGGCAGTCTGAGTTCATCGGTCCGTAAATCGACTGAGGACGACTTCTTCAACATTCGCGCCCTTATATGCAACAAGACATCTCTGTGTCTGACCATACGTCAGATGGGTGTGACAAGAAAGACTCCTGTCATCGACGGTGAATAATCTTTGAATCCATATCGCTCGTAAAAAGGCACGGTTCCCTCTGCTGCAAACAAACCGACGAAAGCTTTATCTGGAGCATGAGTTTTTATATATCCCATCAACGTGTTTAGAATTTTTATCCCAATGCCACGTTTTTGATACTCTGGCAACACAGCGATATCTTGAACGTAGTAAAATATTGCACCGTCACCAACGATACGTCCCATTCCAACTGTTTGCTCATCCTGTACTGCTACGACTGCGTATAACGAATTTTCAATGGCTTTTTCGGCTACGTCAAAATTCATCACAGATTCCCAACCCACGGAAACGCAAAGATTCCGATATTCATCTACTGTTGGTATTCGTTCCACAATTTTGTATTTAACCAATAGTTTCACCGTCCCGTTCTGGTACTCTTCTGCCCGATAGCGAAATAACGGTATAATCAGTTATATCGAATATTCATGCATTTGTTACTACACCAAGCTCCTCAGCTATTGCCTCTGTTAACAACAGAAGTACTTGTTCGCTTCAAGATCAAACCACCCCACATAAGCAATGGAGGTACAAGAACTTCAAAGACAAACATGAAATGACTATTAAGAAATGACGTGTTCAAATGGCCTGCAATGTTTTCGAGTGGTGCTAAATAAGCATTGTATAACGTTAAAGTGGGTCCATATGGAGGGCTTGACATACGGTTGATGGGAAAACCAGTAAGTACGGGTACGATAATCACCGACAAAAGATCAAACAACCTGGAGCGTT
>DAHWFY010000095.1 GCA_027336365.1 Bacillota bacterium
GTTCGAGTTCCAGTACCTCGTCTCTCAGGGGATGGCCGTAGTCTACACCAATCCTCGCGGGAGTACGGGTTATGGCCAGGATTTTTGTGCCGCTATTCGGGGTGCTTGGGGAGGATTGGACTTTGCGGATGTGGAAGCGGGTATTGCTGCTGCAACCCTGCGGGCTCCCCTGAATGTTTCCCGTGTCGCCATCGCTGGCGGCAGCTACGGTGGCTTTATGGCCGCGTGGGCAGCCGGACACAGTTCTTTTTACCGAGCGTCGGTGGTGATGCGGGGTTGTGTGAACGAATTCAGCATGTTTGGGGTCAGTGATATCGGGTACACGGATCTGTGGGATTTCCCAGGGACACCTTGGGAACATCCCGAGGCTTATCGGCGAGTATCCCCTCTGGCAGCCGTGGATCAGATTCACATTCCCGTGCTGATTTTACACTCTGAAAATGATCTGCGCTGTCCCATCGAAGAAGCAGAGCAGTTATATACCGCTCTACGAATTCGTGGAGTACCGGTAGAATTCATTCGTTTTCCCAACGAAAGCCATGGCTTGTCCCGCGACGGCAAACCCTGGCATCGGGTCTATCGTCTTGAGAAAATTAACGAATTTTTGTCGCGGGAGTTGGCGGTTCATCCCTGATTTTAACTTTTAAAAGGAGGAGGTTGAACGGTATGGCGAAAAGATGGCGGGATGAGGAGGCCTGGGGGCCACGGCGGCAGTCGAGACATCGCATGTGGCCGGCAATTACGGGCGCCGTAGTTTTGTACGCCCTCGGAGTTGTCACGGGATCTGTTTTAACCGTCGGCAACGGCAGTGCAATCAATTCCGGCGTCGTCGTGCAAAACCCGTCGTCTGCTCTGCCCGGGTCTTCCAATGGTTCTGCCGGAACGGGCAGTGGTGCTGCCTCCGGTGGATCCAACGGTACTTTAAGTGCGCTGCCACCGGAATTTAACAGTACCCTTATCACCCAGATTTACAAAGCGGCGGTACCCAGTGTGGTTACCATCACCGCCGTGACCAACAGCAAGGTGAATGGTCTCGGAGAGGATATCGGTACCGGATTTTTTATCGACAACAAAGGAGATATTGCCACGAATAACCACGTGGTGAGTGGCCACAAAATGGTTGAGGTGACTCTGGGAACAAAAAATTACACCGGGGTAGTGCTCGGAACGGACCCATTGGACGATTTGGCGGTGGTTCACATTACTCCTCCGCCTGCCGTTTCGCCTTTACCTCTAGGGACGGCTAAAAATCTCCAACCGGGGGACCTAGTGGTGGCCATTGGCAATCCATTTCAGTTGACCGCCAGTGTGACTGCTGGCATTGTCAGTGGGTTGAACCGCTCGATGCCCATGCCTACCGGCGGCGTCATGGGGGGCTTGATTCAGACAGATGCCGCACTGAATCCAGGCAATTCCGGTGGACCTCTGTTAAATGCTCGGGGGCAGGTGGTGGGGATTGACACGGCCATCGAAAGCCCGGTGCAGGGTTCCGTCGGTGTGGGTTTTGCGATTCCCATAGATCGTCTGGTGCGGCTGCTACCTGATCTGTTGACGGGTAGTCCCATTCAGCACCCGTGGTTGGGGATTTCAGGGTTAGACATTGATCCCGCTGTGGCCGACGCCTATCACTTGCCGGTCAGCCAAGGTGTACTTGTCATGAGTCTTGTGTCTGGAGGGCCAGCAGCGAGGGCGGGATTACGCGGAGACACTTCTCATACCTCCACTCCTGCGGGGGATGGAGACATTATTACAGCAGTCAACGGCCATCCTGTGGCCGATGTGGCTTCTCTGACTGCTGCTATTGCAAATGATCCGGTGGGGACGGTGGTTCACTTAACCATCCTTCGCCACGGTCAGACACGGACGGTGAAAGTGACATTGGGGGCTTGGCCGAAAAACTTGTCTCAAGGGAGCAACGGGTCCGCTCCCTGATGGATTTAGTACTGAAATTGTTAATTATAGAAATACATGTAAGGCCAAGGGCGGTGGTTCTCGGTGAGGAGGTTCTCACAGGTGCTATCGCCCTTGTCTCTTTGTCTTAGACCAAGCTGTCTCGGTGCGGTTTTGGCGTGATTGCCGTAAAGCCCATACGACTAGCCCCAGGCTTGCAATGCCACTGATACCAGCTATGTCCCATCCCAGTGTAAAACTCCTGGGCCAGTAGGTTAGAACCACAGTGTGGTGACCTACAGAAACCGGGATGCTTGTCAGTAAATTTCCATAGCTGGCACCAGCGGGTTGCACTGGAACCGATTTGCCATCCAGTGTGGCATGCCAGTTGGGATCATACATCTGTGACAAGATCATCCTGGGATGAGCTCCATCTGAGGCAGGCACCGTGATTTGCCAAATCTGGTGATTCGGAGTCCAGTGGGACAGTTGGGCCGTCCCTGCCAGACGATTGCCGGGAGCAGCAGAATCGGTACCGAACCAGACAGTCCGTAAGACATTCGGGTTTTCCCAGACCACCCCTTGACCGCTGTGAAACACCATTTTCCAGGGCGGGTTGGATAATAGTTGGTGGATCGGCAACGACGGGAACCCGTGCGATGTGGGATGTCCGATAAAGCCGAGGCTTGGGACCTGAAAGGCAGTATTCCATGACTCATTGTCCAAACGAACTGTGAAACGAGAAACGGAGCGCCAATTGTTTGGCAGAGAAAGGACAAAACTGTCACCGGGACGACCTGTGAACACCTGTGAAATTTCTCCAAGACTCGATTGTGCAGATATGCGCAGGAGGGGGAGGGTGCCGCTTTGCAGATATCTCTGTCCCAATGAGGATTGAGTATGAACCACCACAGCGGTGGACCCCGGTGGCAAGACAATCGTCTGTTGCCAAAAGGGCTGCCCTTGATTCTGAATGGATAGTGGGTTTTCCCAACTGTAGTGAGTGATGAGATAGCGAACATCCAAGGCGTTCAGCAAAGAAATGGGTTGTTCTAATAGAATTTGGGGAGACCAGGTCAGATTGACCTGACGTGCATACCAGGCGGGAATCAGGGAGTCATAGCCGTTAATGCTGGGGATTCGCCAAGGCAGATTGCGGTCCAATTGCAGGGGACCTTCGTCCAGTGCGGCAATCCGGACAAAAGGACTGTTGGATAGATGATTTTGAACCCAAGTCACCAATCGACCGGGATGCAGATAAGGTGGGTGAGCAGAGTAGGTCCAAGATGAAAATGTGGCAGCTTGGGACAGCACATCCAGGCCTGCAAATACTACCAGGATTCCGCCAGCCGTCTGAGCAAATCTTCCTTTCGGAGCGCGGGCAAAGGTACCGCCCAAGGCAACGAGAAGGCCGAGCAGGACGGCACTGCCCAACCATACCCAGGCAGCGGTGATGGCAGGTTGAGGAGACAATTGTAACGGTCCGTGGTTGCGCGCGGCGGTCAAGATGGCACCCAGTATGCCAGCCACTCCGGTGACCACCCAACCGGTCAACTGCGGTCGACGGAACAGTTGGTCTACTCCGATGCCACCTAAAATCGCCACACAAAAATCCACGATACCTCCGTAACGAGCGGGGACTCGAAACAAGTCGAATCCCGGCCATTGAGTGAGCACGGTGGCCAAGGGGGTGTTGGCACCTAGCGACAGGGCTAAGGCCAGCAATCCAACGATGGTTAAACTGCGGACCGCGTGGTTAGGCAAAAATTGAACCCAAGCGGCCGTGATGGCAAATACCAGTACAATGACTCCTGCGTAACTGGTGAACTCCCAAAACAAAAGCATGTGATATATGTCATTGAAAAGCGGTCTGGAAAAGTGCCCCACATATCCACCGCCAGCAGCAAATGGGGTGAGCCATTGAAGCAGACCTGAGGGAGGCAGGGATCCATTCAGTAAAAAAAAGGAACTCGCTTGAGAACGATCAGAATATGTGACAAGATTCAAGGTCACCAACCACTGGGGAGCAGATAACCCCAGCCCCAAAACTGCACCACCCAGCAGTGCACCCAAGCGTCGCAGAGATGCCAGACTGGGATGCATGGTTTCGTAGAACAAAGCAAACAGCCCTAAAGTCAATCCTGTGTAAAAGGTTATCTGGGGATGTCCGGCGTAAATCTCCATGGCCAAACTCAATCCCAACATCAAGACTCGCAGTGGGCGCGGTCCATCCAGCACACGCAGGGTCAGCCAGAAACACAACGGGAGCCAGCTCATGGCATCGAACATTTGGGTGTGGATCTGGTGGCCAAGGAAAAATCCGCTAGCGGCAAAGGACCATCCGGCTATGACCGCAGCACTGTGACGACGCGTAAGATGGTAGGTGGCGGCGTAAGTACCCAGAGCGGCCAGCAGAGAGTGTCCCAAGTAAGACAATTTTAAGGCCCCCAGAACGGGAAGAAAAATGAACAAGGCATTGGGGAGGTATAGGGGCCCCGATTGGCCCGCCGCCAGAAGGGGTTGTCCGGCAAAGCTGAACGGATTCCACAAAGGCCACCAGTGATGCCGGTAAAACCAGGCCACCAGCAAACGTTGGGGCACATTCAGATTGGAAAGGTCGTTGACTGCTGGTCCGCCCGGTAGCCACAGGGCGGGGTACGCCAAGGCTACTCCCAAGGACAGTACCGCCAACGCCCAAAGATGGGTGTGGTTTCTAATGAATGACGACGGTGTCTGTGTGGCTGGTGGAGCCTGGAATGATCCGTCTGAAATGAGGTTGTCAGGTATTTCGTTGTCTGTTTTTAGCTGTTGCTTGCGGCTGAATAAAGCCTTCATCGCTACCCCCTGAAGAAAAATGACTTGGTGCAAAACACGAGAGACGGGTACACATGCCGAATTTTTGCATTATGCAACAAACGAGGACTTCTATCTCAGTAAATACAATAACGTGGATTTACATCCCCTGTTGGTGCCGCTAACAGCGGCATGGCGGCCTATTCCTGCCCTGTCTCGGGAGTGCAATAGCACAAAGGCTTCGTATGCGCATTTTGGAAGAGACGTTCAAGACACGAAGAACCTCCAATCGGATGGAACCTAGATGGAGTGACGTATTCTTTTTGTACTTCACTGCCAAGAAAATATCCACAAGACGCTAAGGGCGTATTCGGAAAAGAGTCAGTATGATGAAGTTTAGCCTAGGTCACTATTCATCTGAGTCCCGGTGGTAGATGAATGGCTGACGATTACGCCGCCCCGCATATGACTGATGAAACATTTTCAACAGTGCCCGCTTTTCCAGACGAGATACATAAGAACGGGAAATGCCCAGATTTTCAGCAATTTCATTTTGAGTCCATTCCTTACCATCCACCAGTCCAAAGCGCAATTCTATCACTCTTCGTTCCCGTGGGTCCAACATATCCAGCAACTTCATGGTTTGATGGATCTCCAGACGCTTGCTGACCTCTTCCTCGGTCTCGTCACCATCAGAACCCAGTATATCACCGATAGTAATTTCATTTCCTTCCTTGTCCATGCCAATGGGACTGCTCAAGGAAACATCTTTGCGGGTTTTTTTCAAAGCTCGCAGTTGCATCAAAATTTCATTTTGTATGCAGCGGGCGGCGTAAGTAGCAAACTTGGTGCCCTTGGTGGGCTGAAAGGTATCGACCGCCTTAATGAGGCCAACGGTACCAATGGAAATCAGGTCATCGTGGTCAATGCCTGAGGAGTCAAACTTTTTCGCGACGTGGGCCACAAGCCTTAAGTTATGCTCAATTAAGGCCTGGTAAGCAATGCGGTCTCCCAGATGCCAGCGGTCAAAGTACACCTTCTCCTGTTCCGCGGACAGCGGCTGGGGAAAAGATTGATGGAGATAGCCACTTACCAGAGAGATGTCGCCAAACATGGATGCTAAAACGGCAACCAATGAAAGCAATCCGCACACCCCCGAATACTTGACCCCACGGATATTATCCACAGGCTATGCGCGGGTGTTGAGAAGTGTGAGGGAAAACAGGGACTCTAAACGCCCATACCCCTGCGGGCACAAGATTAGGGCGAAATCACTGGATGGCTATTTTCCCATCAAAGATAGGGAATGGTTCTGCTATCCACGGTTTGATGGATAATTCAGAATCGTAGTGAACAAATTGCACGTTTAACGGGTCTTTGAATTATGAAGGAGAAGGTGAGAATATGCTCAGGCGTTTATTGCGTCGGTTGCATTTACGGAGGGTGTCTGGCAAGACTTTGGCTGCACAAGTGAGAGATCAAAACGACGATCAGCGTCCAACGTCGGCATGTGCATGAACTTCGACCGTTGAAATTTGAACACTTAACCGAATGACTTGTTGTCGTCTAAGCCCCCTAGCGTTGAAAGGGAGCTTTTTTTATCAGTAGAGGTTGTCCGGAAAGGGTCAGAACTCCCCAGCGCATTGCTTCGTCGTTGCCCAAAATGCTCCTTCACGTACCGAAAACGTACGGCACGGGGCTCCCCGCCCGGTCTAAACGCTCCCCACTGGGAGCAGACCCTATGCGCGTTTTGGGCTGGCCTCCTCGCACTGCTTGGGTCTGACCGGACCCTTTCCGGACACGCACTAGCACAAATGGGGGTTGACGGCATTGCTGGCGGAGATGCAATTGAGTCGCTGACGTGTTGGTTGTAGTTAAGTTTGGTTTCCTTTGGCACGGAGGCAAGGGTTTGCGTCCGCGTTCACTTGCCTCCCGTCTCTACGGAGTCAACAAAGTGAAGCAGGCTGGCGAAGTAGATGTCCGCATCATCCCACATAGCCATGTGGCTGCCGTTGGGACAGACCGTTACATGAGAATTAGGGATGCGCTGTCCCATCTCTTCAATGTCTTCTACAGCCATCGTGTCATGCTGCCCTACTAAGAGCAGTGTCGGCATCTGCAAGCGATGCAGGTCAGCCCAGCGGTCCCAGTCCTTAAAATTTCCTGTAACCAGAAATTCGTTAGGACCCTGCATGGTATTGTAAACCTGTGGATTGAAGTGAGCGAAGGCCCGTTGCACGGGTTCTGGCCAAGGGTCGAGGCGGCAAAGGTGCTGTTTGTAAAGATGTTCCATAAGAACTTGTTGATAGGTGGGTGCCTCGTAGTCTCCGACAGATTCGTATTGTTCCATCAATTTGAGCAGATTTTTTGGCAGTTGTTGACGAAGACGGTTGATACTTCGCACATACGCCGAAATGGATGCCGTCATGTTGGAGATGACAAGTCCCTTGATGGCGTTTGGGTAGTGCAGGGCGTACTCAATGGCCAACATCCCGCCCCAGGACTGGCCGCACAGATAGAAGGAATCGAGGCCAAGAAAGCTGCGCACTTGCTCCACTTCCGCGCGAAATCGGTCCACATTCCACAGGGAAGGGTTGTCTGGCTGATCTGAAAAGTAGGACCCAAGCTGGTCATAAAAATACAACTCGACGCCATGCTGTGGCAGGTAATCTGCAAAAATTTCTAAATACTCATGATTGAACCCGGGTCCCCCGTGTAACAGCAACAATTTCGTCTTGCTTTCGCCAACCCGCCGGGTCCACACATGGTGTCCGTCTGCAAGTGGGACAATCCGCGAGGCATCACGCATTCATGTCACTCCTCTCAGTAAAGCATTCCTTGCCACGCCACTGCCCCTAATTTTTTTAAATTGAACTGTGGGGAGGAAAGTGTGGCAAGGGTAACCCTATGCACTGTTAACTCAAGTCAGGCAGCGAGATGCCCAATTTTTTTACCCAGGTGCGGGAGATCTCCATGCGGGCGGTCTTTAGTGGATCGACTACCTGGCAAATGCGTAAATTGCCTTGCGCACTGAGCAAGAAGCTGGAGTCGGCTAAGTTCATGTGGGTCTGTGCTTGCAGCCAGTGGGTCATGTGTTTGGTAGCAAGTGTGGCCGCCTCATCGAGCGTGGGCGCGGAGGCAATCGTCATCACATCGTGATTGTCCAGAACCATGGGCACGGGCCAGTTCAAATCCTTCAACACCTGCAGGCGGACCGTGACCGTGGCCGCAATCTCCACACCACAGACAGCTACTTCACCGTCTCCCATGGCGGCGTGCAGGTCTCCCAGGGCAAACAAGGCTCCTGGCACCTGAACAGGCAAGAGGAGGACGGCCCCCTCGGTGATGCGTTTGCAGTCCATGTTTCCACCATGGTCTCCGGGCGTACCACAGGGTACAGAACTATCGCGTGGCGCGGTACCGATGACGCCAATCATGGGATTGATGGGCATTCGATGGCCGAGCAGGTCCATCTGGCCATCTGTCACGGGAACGAGACGAATGGTGTTTTCTTGGAGTTCGTCCCCTAAAACGCCCAAGTTAGGTCCTGTGGTCATGACTCCGTGATTGGCCAGGTCAATTTTCTCAATGCTCACCGCCAGAATGTCCCCAGGTTCTGCCCCAGTCACGAAAATAGGCCCTGTGGCCGGGTTGATGCGCTCCCAATCTAAAGTGCCAAACTCCTGTTTCTCAGACTGAATTTGGTTTTCGAAGCAGTCGGCAGTGGTTATCACTACCACATCGCCACTGCGGACGTGCAACGCGGGTGCGTTATCGGGGCCCATGGCATAAATCAAATGCTGACTGCTTAAGTGATGTACAGTCATGCGTATCCATCCTCTCCTTAATCGGATAAGTCCTGAAAGACTTCTACACAGATAGACCGTCATGCCGCTGTTAGCGGCACCAGCAGGGGATATAAATCCACAAACTTGTATTTACTGGGATAGGTCCATATCCTTGGGTTTCACGCTCAGGCCCCTGCTGTTGATGAGCAAAACGACGAATCCCACAATGAACCAAGAGACTCCAAGGTAGAAAGTGAGTTTGTCAAAGTTCAACCAAACGTATAGTAACACGAGGATCCCAAGAAAGGGCATCACTAGGTGTGCCCACCATCGGCCGCTGCGCTGTTTGACAAAGAAGTACAAGAACACGGTGAAATTCAGAGCCATAAAGGTGGTTAATGCGCCAAAGTTCACCAAACGGCTGAGGTTGTTAATGCTGAGAAACGAGGTGACAACGATGGACAATCCGGCCACTAGGAGCGTGGCGACGATGGGGGTTTGAAATTTGGGATGAACCTTTGACAGAATGGAGGGTAAGGTTTTATCCCGACCCATACTAAATAGCAGTCGTGAGATGGCCGCTTGTGCAGCCAACGCATTGGCGATACCCCAAGCCACCACAGTGACTACCAGTGTTAATAGTTTCAACCAATTTCCGCCAACACGCTCAGCGACAAAGTAAAAGGCGACGTTGGGGTCAGGGAAATGCATAAAGTCGGGATAAGCAACGGCAGCCAAATAGGTGAGCAGCATGAATAAGACGGCGACAATGACCAGAGACCATACGGTTGCCCTGCCAACAGTTTGCCGCCCTCCGTGCGTCTCTTCAGCTAAGGTGGAAATGCCATCAAAGCCCAGAAAACTCAGTACGGCAATGGACGTGGCTGCCCCTACCATGCTCAAACTAAAACCATGGGGATTGAAAACGGGAGTTAGGGTGAAGTGCGTCCCCCCAGTGCCGTGGCTAACGTATATCAAGGCAGCGACTGAAAAAATGACAAATGTCAACAATTCTACGATTAAAATTACCCAGTTGGCCCGATTGGTCATCTGGATGCCACGAATGTTGATGACTGTGTTGATGGCGACGAACACCACCACCCAGCCCCAAGTGGGAACACCAGGAAGCAACTCATTGAGCCATGATGCGGAGACCAAATAAAGTAAAGCCGGAATGAGAATGTAGTCGAGGAGAATCATCCACCCAGTTAAAAAACCGATAAAAGGGTTCCATCCACGTTGGACGTAGGCATATGCAGAGCCAGCCACCGGAAAAGCCTCAGACATGCGATAATAACTGAACGCCGTGAAAATCATACCCACTAAGCCAATAAGGTAAGCGAGCACCACCATGCCATTGGCTGTTTGAATCACTTGCCCATAAATACCCATGGGAGCGATAGGCACCATAAAAATCAATCCATACACTAAAAGGTCCCAAAAAGACAGGCTGCGCTTTAATTCCTGCTGGTAGCCAAATGGTTCGATGGAAAGTTCGTTCTCCGCATGACCTTTCTTGTTCACTGCATGTCACCCCTTCGCTTTGTCACTCACTGGATTCTGTCTCAATTTCTGAATTTTACCGGGGCAATTAAAGTTAAAATATGTCCGCGTACTCCTGTGTTTCCCAATCTGTAACATAACGCATAAAGCGTTCTACCTCCGCAAATCGCAGCTTAAGAAACTGGCTCATGAAGTCTTCTCCTAGTGTGGTCTGCGCCCATTCATCTTCTTTGAGTACCAGCAGTGCTTCAGATAGTGACCGTGGTAGGGGCGGGTAATTTCCCAAATTGGCCCCTTGTGCGGGGACCCCTGGGTCAATACGTTGCTCAATGCCGTCTAGACCGGCCGCGATGGCCGCCGCTAACGCTAGGTAGGGGTCTGTGTCCGCACCAGGCAGCCGATTTTCCACCCGTGTATTTTCCTGTCTCACCCCAGGGACACGAACCATGGTCTCGCGCTGATCGTATCCCCAAGAGGCGGTATACGGAGCGAAGGTATGGGGTTGT
>DAHWFY010000096.1 GCA_027336365.1 Bacillota bacterium
TGCAGAAGTCTTGTGCCTTCAATGTCAAAGGTGCTCACGCTGCACACATACGTTTCTCCTGCAGCAAAGTGGGTCATTCCACTGTTGTAGATCGCTTTCCCCGCCACAGGACCCAACGAAAAATTCCCTTCCCCAGTTGGACGCATGGGCGCTATGACGCCCCACAGGGTGTCGAGAATATCCACACACAGCAATGCTGCTGCGCCTTCCAGCACCACTTGTTGCAATAATTGAAACTTGATTTGCCAGTGTTGTACCATGATTTTCCCTTCTCACTTGCCCGCGTGCAGGAATGTCACATCTTAGATACGACCACATCTTAGATACGACCACATCTTAGATTATGAAACCGTACTGGGTTCTGAGGAAAATGCCAACTCCACCAGACCCAAGGGAGTGTCCCCAGGGCCAAGACGGCGACTCTTGGGAAATACAGACATGTCTCGTTTGTCAAAATAACCGTCCCGAATTTTCAGTCGATGTGCTTCTGGCAACAACATCAACAGTGTGGTTCCCGTCAGACCCGACCCCCACCCCAGGTGCAGCACTGGTTTCCCGCGGGTTTGCAAAAGGACAGAGGGAAACGACTTTTTTACATAATGATAAAACTCTGCTTCATATGTCAACCAGTCTTGATGAAAATCCACCACATATTGTTCCAGCTCTGCCGGGGTGGTAAAAGGCAAAGGAACATGCTGGTTTGCGTACTGGTTCATCAGCCAATCGTCCAGCACAAGCTTCAGGTGGGTCCGTTGACCCACATCCACTGCCTCCACCGTGATGGGCGCCTTATCATACCAATCATTGCTTCCCTTCGCACTCTTCACATTTGTCGACACAACAGAAGCAGCCTCTTTGGCAAATGGTTCGGCATCCGCCACTTTGAGTACACGCAAATAATCCCGATACGGCGCATCTGAAGAGCCTCCCGAGGATTTGTAAGGAGCCCCTTGCTCATCCCTCTGCCCGAGCGAAAAGGTTGCCAGGAGTTTCTCCACCAGTTGCTGACTGGCCCATTTTTTATTCTGCTCGCTTCTCTGCAGCGCAATCTCTACCATATTTATGAATTCCGCGGGTTTTTCACTCTGCCACGCCTTCGCTAAATGGTAAAGAATAACTGTGCGTAAGCTGCCCTTGACCGAAGTGCCAAAAAACTGCGGATTGCCGTGAGCAGACCGTGTCAATGCACGAATATCGCTGGTTGTCGGAGGATTGCCAGCCAATTTACAGGTATACACACACATGTTCGTGAGCACATGCGCATCCCATAGACGATAGCGCTGTAACCAAGAACGCAAACCCCCACCTTCGCGATTATTGAGAATTCCTGCGGCGTCTCCCAAAAAGCGATGCGCTAAATTTCGCTGTTGCAGAGTGGTCAAAAAACGCTCCTCGCTGAGGACATACAAACGATTTCCCAGCACCACGAACTGACTCGGGTGTAGCGCCTCGGTTCCACCAATGTGCACCGGTGTCAGGGTGTGCAAAGAAACATGCGTCACTGTCATGTTATGGCCTCCCCCCTTGCCTCGCGTAAAACCGGAATGGCCAGCGCCAACCCGTTGCGGTACACAGTCCGTTCCTGCCGCCATATGTCCGGCGTGACATCCACCAAGTGGCCCAACGGACGCCAGGGAAACAACGAGCCTTCAGACAACATGCGAACTGAGCGACGCTTCACCTGCAGACCATCGTCTCCATAGGCGGACCATCCGCGCCTGTCCAGCCACTGTACCGAGGCATTTCGCCAGTCGCGTCCTCGCTCGGCCATCGTCGGGTGGTAAAGGGAGAGGGTGACATACCCGTTTTCTTGAAAGGAGGGATGAAACAACTGTTCCAATGCTTTCAATCCCCGCGTTGTCTTAAAAGTTTCTGCTTGGTCGGACACTTTCTGGGCAGACACCCCTTGGCCAGAAGGGCCAAAAAACGGGCGCCAGCGCGAGGAGAAACGCCCATAGCCCACACTGCGTTTTCCGCCAATACCGTTTTCCCCCAACCAGCGCAGAGCGCCTGCCACGGTCGGCTGCCATTCGGGCGACACCTGCAAAAAGAAAAACACCCCTGCGCCTTTTCCATACACCCGCAGGCCTTGGCGGAAATACTCCGATGCGGAAGTTTCCCGGTCCAGACTCACTCGGGGGAGAAGCGTCTCACTGCCCACATGGGCCAGTTCTTTGATGCGGAACAATTTGAGACTTTCATAGTCTTCATCAGAAAATTTCTCTGCAGAAATCCACTTCTTCCATAGCGACACGGGAACGAAGCGAATCTTCTTCACTTCCTTTGCCCACTTTTCGCGGATTTGTGTCCCCCCATCAGCCCCGTCAGCCCTGTCAAAACCCGGAGGTGGCAACATGGGTTTGGGCAAAAAGTACAACGGCTCCTCGGCATCTGCGCTATCTCCCCTTTTCAGCATAGGAAAGGCACTACTGATGCGAAAAGGCGGATTTTCTTCTGCATTTCCCGCCAAAGAGGAGAGTTCCTGAGTCCACGGGTCTGCCTCGGGTGGCGCAAGTTCATTCATCCAGCGCTTGACTGTGACCTCCCCGTACAGTTGACGAATCGCCACAGTCATAGCGCTAAACCAAGTGTCCGAATGCAAAATTTGCGTCGTGGCTTCCTCGCCAATTCCGGGTTCACCCACATGCACCGGGCTTTGAAAATCCACTTCCACCACATAGTCCACGGGTCCATCCCCTTTCAAAAACGCTGTGAGGCAGTGTCACTGACAAACAGGGAAACCACCTGTTCCCAGTCTTGTTCTGTTGGAAATTGATTGGGAAATTCGTTCAAGGTCAGTGCAGACTCGTCCCCGTTGCGATAGGTGTCGAGAGTTTTCACCACCACCCGGTCACACTGAAAGTGCACCTGCCCATATCCGCGCGATCCGTGTCCACCCAGGGCATCATCCTCTAGGATGTGAAACTGTTCCGTAAGATTTCGCCAATCCTCCAACAGTTCCTCGGGTTGAGTCACGGTGTAAGCCACCTCAAAGTGAAATACAGCCCCTGCTGGAACTCGTTCCAACTGTCGCGGATTGGCCGCCGCTGTCAAGCGGTCTAACCCGTTTTCCGACTTCCACTCGGTCATGTACAAGCCAGTTTCCAGGCCTTTGAGTTCCTCTGCCGACTCCTCTGTCAAATGCAGGTCACGCACAGCCAAGCGGGCAGGCAAATTTTCCCCCTCATCATTCCTGCCGCTGGTGGCCCCAAATAAACGACAGACGGGACAGGCGGGGGATGTACACTCATGACGGTGTTTCACCTTTCCACCCCCAGAACGAGCAAAATATTGTTCCACCGTTTTCTGCCGCTGGCGGGTAAATTGCGTGCGTTCCAACAAAGACCGTAACTTTCCTTTCAATGAACTGCCTGGGATGTAGGGGTACCGAGTGACGGGATCGCGTACCACGGGCGAGTCAATCCCCCCAATGCTCATCGAGTCGGAAAGTGCGCCAATATGCAATCCTGTGAGCAATTGCACCTTACCTGTTAGAATGATTTTCCCATAAAGATGTGCATGTGCCGTCATTTACTTGTCACTCCCTCCCAGATAGCGATGATAGGCCACAACAGTTTCCACGAAGCGCACCAAGTTGGTGAAGTCCTGTTTGTCACGCAGGTGATTAAGGGCATAACTGAAGGCCTGTTCAAAATTCCTCAAGGCCTCCGCTGGCCCCCGCTCTGCCCTTCCCACCGCGTAAATCAGGCGAATTTTTGTCAGTTTCACCTGCTCCAAATCCAGGTTTTTTGAACTTCGTACTCGTTGTAATTCATCAATGAACTTCCGAATTTGACTCGTGGTTACTCTTTTTTCTTTCATTTCCTGTGCGAGTTTTTCCCCAACCTCCAAAATCCCCATCGCGCTCCAATTTTTTAGGTCCTGGTCGCGAAATTTTTCCTTCATCACTGCTGTCACATCAAAGGAATGCCGAACCTCGTTCCGCTGCTGAGGCATGTTTGGCCTTCCGGTGTTTCTACCACCCTGCATGTTCCTTCGCCTCCCTTGTCCACAAAGCTAACCAGGTAAACACCACTCGCCAAGTGGAATAATAACCGCGTTGCACCAGTTTTGTTTTCACAGCTTGCCAAGTCTGTTCTTGCGGTTTTTTGATTTGCAATCTAGCAACCTGGTAGAGAAATTTCGCAAAGTGTGTGGCATTCCTATCCATCAGGTCTGCGTAATTGCGCCCGAAATACACAAATGCTTGGGGAAGGTCCAATTCCATCATGGGTTTCAGCAGTTCTGTGCGAACTTTTTCAAGGGTTTGCCAATCCACGTCAAGGGGAAATTGAGTGTCGTCTTTATCCCCTCGAACCTCTTTCCCCTCATAAGAGGTCAAGTCAGTTGTGTCCCTATTTCCAGAGGAGAATTGTGTAATGGGGATAGATTGGTAAAAAAGCGTGAAGCGATTCTTGCCATGGTCTTTGGCCTGTTCCTCTGCCTGTCCTGCCCAATGGGCCAAGTGGTAGAGGGGGACGTGGTAATCCGCAACAATCAGACCACCGGAGATGGTGATGTGCTTGTTGTCACAAGTATAGTGTGTAAACGCCCGCTGAATTTCGGGAGCAAATTCGGCCAGTTCATGCCAACTGCCCACCATGAATAAGTCATCGCCCCCGGCGTACACCACATGGAACTGCCCCTTTCCCTGGACAGCCGCCTGCTGGCAGAGGAGATTGAGCTGCTCACTGAAAAAACGGGAAAGCTCTCGTGAAAGTGCACTAACATTGGCAAAATTGCGATTTTTTGCGGTCATTCCACGAGCGAAAATTTGTCCGAGGTTGTCCACATCCATCCGCAACACGCCTAGTTTTTTTGCCCCTTTAGAGTTACTTGCCAACTGTTCAAAGGTCCAAAACTGCCCATGCTCATCCGCTTTGGCATACCCTGGAGGCTCCAACAGGCGTTCATAACGGTAGAAATCTTCCTCTTTGCTTGCAAAGTGCCATTCTCGCGGTGATTCTGTAGAGAATTTTTCTGTCTGCAAAGAGGCATCCGTCTTGGCCTTGGGGATGAGCGCATACCCACGACCACAAACCTCAATGTCGGCGCGTGAAACACCTGCGGGCAACAAGCGCAGGCCTACGGATCGCGGTAAGTCCCCACCGATTTTCTCCAAACTGTCGCAGATCTTGCACAATTGGCGTTCTGTTTGCGTTGGGTCATCACTGTGCACTGAGTGCAAAGGAACCTCGTCCGAATGGCACACATCACACTCGTTCACATGGACTTCTCTGGGCTCAAGCGGATTGAAGGGTGAGTCAAAGGCCAGTTCCCGGAAATAGCGTTGCCCCTTTTGCTGCCCTGTGGCACGCGCCACACTCCCCCAGACATCGGCACTTGCAAATCCAGCATCGTCCATTTCCACCCACCCGACGGCCAGAAACAACTTGCCATTCAATTCCTGCAAAAACCAGCGGTTCACTTCCTCTATTGTTTCATGGAGGGTACGCAGGGTCTGCGTGGCATTGGGAAGCAACAGGTAAGCGCCACCACCGCCCACATACACCTGGTGAAAGTCGGGCAAATCAAGGGCTTGCAAAACGCGATTTACAAAATCCACCACCACTAATTGCAGGTAAAATGAACGACCTCGAAGTGTCTTGAGAGCCCCTTTAGGGTGTACGGTGTAAATAAAATCCTGAATTCCAGACAAATCGACACCAACAAATAAGTAGGGTTGCAAGGCATCTCCAGACTGGAGTAAACAGGAGTTGCGGGCCAGCCGCAGTTTTAACAGGTCGTATAAAGAAGTGGTCGTATTATCTTTTTCTGTGGTCGCCACAAGGTCAACACAATCTCTAGACAGAATATTGAGTAAGGACTGTGTATACAATTGCCTACCACTAGCAGCCGACATCGCATGTAAATGCCGCAATAGCTGTTGGCGGTTAAAAGAGTGCTCAGACTTTGCCTGCCTTGGTTCAGTGGATGCAAAAGTGACCTTCGTAAAAATCGATGTAGCTCTGGTTTCTGGTAAAACTTTGAATCCGCCCACGCGAGAGGAGGTGTGTGCAGCCTGCACAGGCCCCTGCTGCAAAGCCTGTGAATATTCGGGGTTGGATTTTGTTTGCTGGTTTAACCAGTGCAATCCCTCCGTCCATTGCCAGTCTTGAAACCATGTCCGCATATCTTGCAACAGATGTGCCGTATGCCAGTCCAAACCGAGGGTCACCCCCATTTTGTGAAGCAAAAAGTTGTTTTTTAATACGCGCAGAGGTAGTCCAAAGAACTGCTCATTTTTTCAACCCGGCTGTAATAGATTTTGTATTAATTTGTGAACTTCATCATATGGATTGGGAGAGGAGGAAACTGGAATTTCATCTGTAGACAGCCGTCCAACCATCTCCGTCAAAATAGGAAACAGTTCCTCCAACTCGGGTTCATTGGACGAAAAAAGGTGATTGGAGATGTCCTGACAGCCCATCTGCAATCTTGCATTCACTGCTTCTTGGGAGACCCCTTCAATCTTGTGCACAATATCGTTACGTAATTTGATGAGGGGGTCTAGCACTTGCAGTGTGGCCAAATCCGAATTGTCGTCATGGACAAGGTAACGTGCGATGGCCATGAGACTGAATTGATTGACCTCACGTCTGATATCCACTGCTTGTTTCTTGGGCTTCCCGTCTAGCAAAAATGAATAGGTGTTCAGGTATTCCTGTAAACCGGATTGGGAATCATACCATTTCCCATCAAAAAATTTTCCGTCTTTTGTAAATTGTACTCCTTTTTGTACGACAAACAGTCGCAAAGCCTGTTCTCGAAACGAACCCAAGAGCACAACCATGGGAATGTACAATTTTTGTCGGGCAAAAAGCTCTGCCTGAAACAAGACCTCAAAAAGACGTTTGCTTTCATTGGCGTCGTGTTGCAAGTCATACAGCTCCGCAAGCCAGTGGTCCACAGTGTCAATCAACTGGGAACGCACACGTCTGTTGTGAATTTTACCTTGACGGCTCTGCAAAGAACGCAGTAGATTAGTGGCTTTATCCAAGTTGCCATTCATGCGTTCGACGGCATAGGCCGCCAAATCCCGCACCAGAGAGACCTCATCTGGAAAGAAAGGGTCTTCAGAGAACAGTTCCTGCACCATTTGATAGGCCGAACGCTCACTGGCAGCCAACGCCTTGTCGGACAAAGCCCGAAAGCGAATTTGGCTCATGAACTCTAATTTCTGCACAAAACCATTTTCCGGTTTATGCAGGAAGGAAATATTGCCAGTCAACTGGGCAGCTCCCAGCAACATTCCCATATTCATTTGCGGCGTACCTCCGGTCAGTCCAAAAATGACGTGTTCATTATCTGTTTTTGAGGTGGAGGAGCTAAACCATCCCACAGCCTTTTCTGCCAGTCTTTGCTCATAAAAAGGAAAAAGGCTATCCAGAATCGCAGGATTCAATTCAATTCGTTCTGTTTGCACCACGGTATGACTGGGCAGACCAAAATCCATTTTGTACTTTTTAATTGCCTCCGCCACAGGAAAAGTGTCATCTTTTGCATGCTTTGCATCCGACTGCTGTGTACCAAAAAGAACCAATTTGTTTAACTCCTCGTGGCGTTCATTTTGAATGTAGTCCACATAGGAACTGAGAATGGGTAAATAAAACATTTTCCGCTGTTGAGCCGTGGCCTGGTCACTTTTTAAAAAGTTGCCTAGTGCTTGCATGGTTCCCCTGGGCAGTGATTCATTTCCTTCCGTTTTGGGAATAACCATCTCCTCATTATTGACAAGAATGCGCATAGACTGCGCGGCCTTCACATCACGGAGGCCCACATTCACAACCAGAATTGCCATACACAGTCCTCCCCCAAGTCCATTGCACCTGTGTGAAGTTCACAACCATAACCTATTTCTCGTTTTATGTACATGCATGACATGCAACAGACCACACATATAACAATACGCACCAAGCTGTGCAATTCCTGCAACGGATTGGCACGATTTTATAAATAATTCCATGGGTACCTCTGGATGTCCATTTTTCGCGCGGATTAGGGAGAACAATCTTCAGCAACGGGGCCGCGGTGTCAGACCGCGGAGTAACAAGGCAAGTATCGCAGCAAGGTCTTTCCCAACACGCCAGCAGGGCATCTGCAGTTTCGTGAGTGGTTGAGCAAGCACGATGCGCTGGAGGCTCATCTGTGTATGGAGACCACCGGTATCTATGGGCGTGGCCTGGCGCGTTTTCTATCTCAGCAACAGCTCCTCGTCAGCGTCGTCAATCCGGCCCAGGTTCACGCCTTTGACAAGGCAGAACTGACCCGGGCCAAGACGGATAAAGCCGACGCCCGGCACATTGCCCGGTATTGCTGGATGCACCGTCCTGCGCCATGGGTGCCACCGGCCGAGGAGATCGTCACCCTCCAGGCTCTGGTGCAACGTCTGGAGGACCTCCTGGCACTGCAAACGATGGAGAACAACCGTCTGGAAGCCGCCGAGGGACCAGCGCGGAAGTCTGTGGAGGCCGTCCTGGAATTTGTCCATCAGTAGATCGAGGTGGTGCGCCTGCAGATCGAGATCTATATCGACAATCATCCCGACCTCAAAAACCAACAGGAGCTGCTCTCTAGCATCCCAGGTATTGGGGATACCACGGCCGCCACCTTGCTGGCCTTTCTCAGCCCCCTGGAGCTGTTCCACTCAGCCAAACAGGTGGTTGCCTATGCCGGCCTCAATCCCCGCATCCGCCAGTCGGGCCAATGGGCAGGAAAGACCCCCATCGCCAAGGCGGGGAATGCCCTTTTGCGCAAGGCCCTCTATCTGCCGGCGGTGGTGGCCAAGCTGCATAATCCCGTTATTGCAGAATTTTGCAACCGGCTACTGGCCAGAGGCAACCGCCCCATGCAAGTGGTGGTCGCCGCCATGCGCAGACTCCTGCATCTGGCATTCGGGGTCCTCAAGTCCGGGCAACCATTCGACCCCAACTTTGGGCTTGCGTAACAGTCCTCAAGACGGTATCTACCCATTCCTATTCCTACTCGAATTTTTTCAGGTCGGCCAAGGCCGGCATGATGCGGAGCGGCCGATAGCAGATCAGGTCCCACCCGTCGCAATTGCGCCAGGGGGCGGCGTGGGCCAGGTTGAAGACGGTACCGCCGGTCACTCCCCGGCCTTTGAAGGAGCGCATGGTCTGGAGAACGGCATCCACCACCGCCCGCTGGTGCGCCGGGGAACCGGCCAGCGGGCGGTTCCCCGCCGGAGCCAGCCCGTTTTGCCCACCGAATTCCTCGACGAAGACGGGTTTGCCGCCATCATTGGAGACGGCCACTCGGAGGAAGTTTCGCACAAAGGGTTCATAGGTGGCGGGATCGGTGGAGGTGCGGGCGGACTTGCCCTGGACGTTGTTGCCGTCATCGGGGTATACGTGGATGCTCAGGTAATCCACCAGGGGGGCCAATTCGCGGACCACCGCCGGATCGGGTGAGTTGAAGACCCCCCGACCGTTTTTTCCATCCGGCGTGCGCCAGCCTCCGATGCTCACCGGCAACCCGCTGTACTGGCGAATGGCCGTCGTGACCGCCCGAAGTTGGGGCAGGGTTTGGGCGTCAACAAACGGCTCGTTGATGGGATCGACGGCCACCAGGTTGGCGGGATAGGATCCGCCGTATGCGGCTTTGAGCCGAGCCAGGATGGCTTCCTCGCCGGCGATGTACCTTTCGGGGTTGCGGATGATGCCGGTGCGCAGGAAATGCGGTGAGCCGTTCAGGCGCAAGATCACCTTGATGCCGGCGGCCCGCAACAGATCAAAGGCATTCCGCCATTGTTCAGGCGTAAGCCCGTTCATGTTACAGCCCCAATAACAATAGAGGCGCACGATTTGGACCCCGCTGTTCTTCATCAGCCGGACCAGGGCGGCCCCGGTTGGTTGCCGGCGGAGTCCGCCCGCCAAATCGGTTACGTCGAGGTCGCCCCCTATGGAATAACCCGACATCGGGGCTGAAACGTGGTTTCGAGGGTATTGGTTGGATTGCGATAAGGCCGCTCCGCAACCGGCACAAAGCCCGACGGCGACGAAAAAGAGAACCGTTAGGCCCACTGCTCTCAACGACAGCCCCCCCTTGGGATGGAATGAAGCGTGCATTCTGTAACCTCCTGAAAGTAAAGTATTATCTCTCAACGACAGCCCCCTTGGGATGGAATGACTCAACCGTCTATCGCCGGAAGCCGATCGATGCGATCAGTGAAAATGTTGGGCGGACACCCCGTCCGAGGGGCTGCCCGATTTCTGCGTCACCTCGGTCATCCGGCCTGAGGGAATCAGTTGCGGCTTCTCGTGCTTCAACGGGGCCGCGGTGTCAGACCGCGGAGTAACGGCAAGTCCGATGAAAATCATTTTCATCCATGCAACCTTCAACGGGGCCGCGGTGTCAGACCGCGGAGTAACCTCGGGAGGAATACCGTGGTCCACGGCAACCGCGGGAGCTTCAACGGGGCCGCGGTGTCAGACCGCGGAGTAACCCTGGTAACCT
>DAHWFY010000097.1 GCA_027336365.1 Bacillota bacterium
TTTGACCCGTCAATGTTTACACGACAGCCGGGGGATAAGCAACCCCTGCGACAGATACTCATCAGCATCGTGTTCTTTTCCTTTGCGCCGATTGGCCTGGCCGCTCTGGCCACGTACCGTCCTTGGACAGGGGTCGTCGTTAACCTTGGAATCATCTTTCTAGTGGTACTGTACGGACGTCGGATGCTCGAAGCGAAGAAATCCGTCAGGTACCTGTTTCACTAGCGCCGAGCGACCGGTTCACTTGGGTGGGTGAAGCCAACCAATCGTTCAAGTCGCCAGGGTAACAATAACCGGTAAAACCGCTGATTACGCTCGCATTCAACCTGCAGGTCAAGCTCCCGTTAAACAGCAGTCTTTAAAAGCTAGGCAGCATGTCCTTGGCTGCTTGGGTTAGCGCGTCCCGGTGCTGAGGGTGGGCGACAGAAATGAGTTGCCGCGCACGCTGTTCCAAGCCTGGTGTCCGAGGGCAAAGGTTGCGTTTAGCCTCCGTTAGCCGATTTTGCCAGGTTAGTATCTAAACTCCACTTCCATGCGTCTAAAATTTTCCTGATTATCAGATCAGACGATATTTTTATAAAGTCGGCATTCGGGTGAAATTTCGATAAGTGAAGGGTAATCGTACGAACTTCTCCAAAATCATGACCAACAGTTGGATAGCAATGATTGTTTTGCTCGCCTGTTGAAGGCGATCATAGCTTCCACTGAACGCTGCAGCACGAAACCACAGTGAAAAACCGATTGTCATCTGCGCAAGTCAGCGTTTGTACGCTTCACCCCGAGGTAACACAATTATCGTATATTGCCACTCATAGCCCCGCAGGGCTACGAATAGTCTATAGGCAAAAGAATGGGCCGGTTGAACCTGCGGGCGATTTGAAACGCCTCGTCGCACCATGGATACCAGTCAACCGGATTGTGCGTGTGTTGGAGGAGGTACGAGAATTTCTCGTGGATGAGACGGTTGGTGAATTTGTGGCTGCCGTTGTTGGAGTTCACGGTTGAATCATCATTTCTGGATGGATTTACCGTTAGTATACACCACCGCGGCGGAAAGTATTGATGTAGGCACACGGGTGCCTCACGTATCATGTTTTAAACATGGAGTGTGTTTTCGTACTGATTTTCGTATAGTCATCCACGTTCCCGGAAGGGGTCTTCTTGCGTTTTCGCATCCGAATACGCAAAAAGATAAATTTTGGGTATGATCCATTTGTAGCCTAGACAGAAAAAGAGAAACCCGCCGATAGCGGGTGGCTTACTCTAATCATGATGTTGTACGTACTCAAAAATCTCGCCATCTGGATGTTGTACTGTGAGATTCGTGCCTGTTGGTACTCTAGCGAGATCCCGTATTACCCTACAACCCGAACTCACTAGATGGTCATAAAATTCATGAATGTTGTCCACCTTGAAAGTTGCTTTGGTTTTGCGGAATGGCTCTAACGCCTGTTCCGATCCGGCCAATATCAAAATATCACCCACAGATGCTAACTCCAATCCGGCCGCTTCGTATCTGAATCTAAAAGTGGAAGTTTCCCCCAACAGGCTCTCATAGAATTTAAGAGACGTATTCATGTCACTTACACAAACTCGTATGTAGGTTTGAAGCAACCTCATTTTGCACTACGCCTCCCTTTTGAAGTTTTAGACCGAATACTTTCTTTCTAGAATTTGGTGCTATCCGTTTAGGTTCCATCTTTCAAACAGTAGCAAAAGTAGCTCCTGTATTCCACCTCATCGAGGCGATTTTTGAACTTTCCTGCCCGAATGTGCAACAATACCTGCGAACTACATGCTGCATGTATATGCAGATCTGGCACCAAGTCGCTCTGGGATTTACGCCCTTAACAGTCACATATCAGTGTTGTTTGAAGAAAAGTTTGTGGCAATGAATGGGTTCCTTCCACAGTGAAAGGAGGAACCTAGAACCTATTATAGATATTCCCTCTACTTCCAATCGAAATTACGAGGACGGCAAGTTTTTCGTCTTCAATGGAAAATACAACTCGAAAGTCGTCTAATCGTAACCTGAGAATGTCTTCAGTTTCCTTCAAGCGCTTGACTTGTCAGTTAGAAAACGGATCTTCCGCTAATTGTAACAGGGCATTACGAATTCGCTGTTTTGTTTGTGGGGTTTGTTTATCTATAAACTTCCGAGCGTCTTTGCTGAAGATGAGGCTATACATTCAGTTATCACCGAAAACTTCATCGAAAGAAATAAAGTCTCCCTGGCGCATCTCCTGGCGAATACGCTTGAATTCCACAATCGCCGCGTCGGACACGGATTCATCATCATCGTCGATTAATTTGTCAATCAGGTCAGCTAAAGCTGGCAGTTTGTTCTCGGGGAGGTGGTCAATTATGCGATGAAGCTACTCACGAGATAACGCCATTAGACAACACCGCCTTTCATCCGACATGTGTGGTTATATCGCTTATTTTCCAAATTATACACCAAAAACACATTGCACGTTGTTCCTTCTGCTCTTCAGGATTACTGAACCTTAACTGAGGAATGAAAAAAGTCGAAGATCGGATATTTATGCAACGTACAGTTTGTGAACTACAGTTCCTCAAAGCGGATAATTCGTAGTCCCTGCATTTCAATATCCGGAATTCGTACGTCGTTCGTTAGAAAAGCAGAGGCTTCCTCGATCAAACCCGTGGCTAATTGAATGGCATCAGGTGACTTTAGGAATGGGTAATCCGCACGTAATTCTGCGGAACGATATGCTATCTTAGTGTCGACTTCACGCAAGGTGAGATGCGGAAACTGCATCACGGTTTGGCGATATAAATCCGCAAGATGCCGTTTCTTTTGACGAATGGGTTGAACCAATGTCTCAAGAAGCGTTATTGAAGAAGTGGCACCAGGGATTTCTCCAGTTTCGATTGAAGAGAAGATTGCCCCAAGCTGTTCACTCCATGGGGAGCCCTCAATATAATAAATGAAGCAGTTTGTATCCAGTGCAATCCGGCGAATATCTTGGAATGAATTGCTTAGTCCCATGCTCGCTCCTCTTCCTTCACTGCGCTATCCGCCTCTTCCACTGTCGTCCATATTTGACCACCAAGTGATTTCAGATATTCAGTGTAACTTGGAACAGCCCGAACGCGTCCTCTCCTTTCTCAGTCGGTTCCCAGATTAGGACATCTCCTTCATGTAGATTCAAGCTCTTCCTGATTTGCAGTGGAAGAACCGTTTGAAATTTTCCCAACTTTACTGTTTGCAAGTACAATGGCACCTCCGATCCAAATCATCATTCCGTTTCTAAACTACATACCATTGCGCTCGGTGTCTGACGAAAGATCAATGGTATGGAGAATTCATTTTGTCATGTATGGAGAACACACAACTCTGATTTCTGAACCCTCTCCCCGAATAGGGCCAGGAACCAGGATGGAGACGCGAAGCCGTATCTTATGACTCGTCCGTTAAGATAGGATTACCATCCTTGTATACCATCTATTACCTAGTAAGACCTGTACCTCGTAAGATCTCATCAGCGCTCATGCCGGCATCGCGCATTGTTTGAATGAGCCACGGTTCATCTTTTGCATGTGTCTCCATCAGCTTCTTCATGTCCGCCATTGACATGTGCAGGCGATCACTGACTTGCTCAACAGAACACCCGGCCTTTAGCATTCCAATGGCATAGCCTTCTTCATGAATCCTCTCAATTATGCCGTATTTTCGAACTGTATCGTGTGGAAGAACATCAAGCTCCAGCTCAATGTATCTGTCATGCGTGTGACAAACAATGGTACGATAGCCGTGGCTGTACGACAAGCGTTCCTCTTCGGATCCGGCATCCGACACGGCATCCACTATCGCCACTTCATCAATGTATACTTTGCCTCGCTTTTCATACGGATCGAAAGGGATCACCCGCAACCATTGATTCGGGAACCGTTCCCGAGCAGTTTCCCACAACATACGGCTCACTCCTTTCATTTACTTACATACATCTCAAATCCTCTAAGTGAACTGGATTAGGGCCCCACCTTTACACTATGCCCCCCTAAACATTAAACATTGGGAGCTGCCCCTGTAGTGGCACAAACAAATAACAGCCGTTCGACTAGATGATTTTTCCTTCACTTCGGCGCAATATCATAGAAGAATTGATCGGATTGACCCCTGTATTTTAGACACAACTCCCATTTTCTAGCGTTTTCTCAGACTTTCACGTCGGACTTCGGCATCAATCCTGTTTCAACATGAGCTTTGTTGAACTCCACAGGCGAAAAAAAGTTCAGACTCGAATGCATGCGCCGATTGTTGTAGTAATCCATGAATTCTACGAGGATGTCATACGCCTGGGTATAGCTTTTGAACTCGTGTCTGGAAAGGCAGTCGTCTTCCAGGAGCCTGTGGAATGACTCGATATGTGCGTTCATGTTCGGCGTTCTTGACGGAATCCTTTCATGTTCAACTTGAAGCCGTTCACACGTAGATTCGAACGCCTCGCTGATAAACTGCGGACCGTTGTCAGACCGGATGGTAGGCAACTGGGTCCCTCCGTAGAGTTCCCTTTTCCACAAAACTTGCTCCAGCGTGTTCGCAGCATCTTTTCCTTCACACCGCAACCCAATATGGTAATTCACGATTGCACGGTCGAAGACATCTATATACGAAAGCACGTACAGAAAACGGTCCTCACCATGAACGTATCCATATTTGATGTCCACCTCCCACAACTGGTTTGGCCCCGTCACATCCCGGTTTCTGGCCAATTTGCGTGGATGTTTCGGTTTCAACTTTCGTTGGGGTTTAACACCCCAAGTTCCTCACACAACCGATAACCTTTCTTCTTGTTGATAACCAGGTTGTATTTGCGTTTGAGCCAAAGGATCTATATGAATATGTTCCACATACGGGTAAGCTGGAGCTTCGAACTACGTGGCGCAAGAAACTACTCGACTAGAATCCCGCCATGCATGACAAAATCTTTGGAAATCCCATTGTGACAAATGCTCTGACACACGGGCTGAGTATTGTTAGCGTCTTGTTCGCACACCCCGGTGACACCGTCATTCTTTCCAACCATAGTTGGTAAATTTATACATCCTATCAGTGTCATGGCAAGGGACAAATCAATTTTTGCTTAGTGCAATGGTCTGATTGCGTAGGCACTTACCAACCCAGATGCAATTAACAACCAGACATTGATAGTGAGCAAAAATAGTCGTTCAATCAGTCCAAAAATTCGACGAAGGAAGGGAAGCAGAGTGATTAAAAGAACAACCAGTATTGGCGTTGAGACCTCAGCAAGAATCTTTAAAAACGGATAAACGCTGTTCCCTGCAAAAAACAGACTGATACTTCCAGTAAGGGTGCCAATCGCCGATACTCCTGCAACAAAACTGATGACGGCCAGAATAACGTGTACGATACCTTTAAGAGTTCTCTTCTGACCGGAAAGATCAGTAATGAATACAACCATCGCGAGTCGGGTCAGAGCCAGAATTCCTAGCCATATGAGACCATTGCTCGTCAAAGGGGGTACCCCAATAATGAAGACCAGCGCACCAAGCAACAGCAATATTCCTGCTGAGTTTACGGCTGTACTCATGCGGGCGATCCCACTGAACCGTCCGACGGAGTAATCACTTATAGTGTTGTACAGTGGGCTATAGCCTGTTGGAAGAAAATGCAACACAATGAGACAAACGAAGTAAGTGATGAAAGCGACTAGACTGGCAACCGCCAAAACTGAATTCACAAGTATCTACCCCCTGTCTCACCCCAAAAGTATCAGGAACGCTTCCATTTGAAGGATTGCGTATGCTACCCGAATGCGCAAGAAGCAACAACCGAATCCAAATCTTGCAGGCGATGGGTTGTACCTTTAGATACCATTGTTTCGCCCCCCACTCACTTAGACACAAGTTCCTGTCCGTTAACAAAGGGGAAAACAGTATCAATACACCACACTCACCTTGTATCACCTCTCGCAACCCGTCCAGCGGGATTGTAGAAGATATGCAGCCGCTTTGGGCTGTCGCTGGCGTGTGAAGATGCCCTTGCGGTTGCCAAGAACACGGGTCGGGCTTTGTTTTGTGGCAAAGTCCGCGAAGTTCCACACGTGTTCTCCGATGACAAAGTCGAGTCTATCAAAGACATGATGATACCGAGTTAGAAATTCGCACTGAAACTCCTCTGTAAACAGGACGGGCGGGTCCTGGTGGAACCCGGCCACCGTGTCGGCACCGTACTCAGTGATTAGAATGGGTTTGCCGAATCGCTCGTGCCAACGCCGTAAATCGTCTTCCAATTGCTTCTCAATGACTTGAATGTTACCCGAGTCCGTGTACCAGCCGAGGTACCGGTTGACGCATAAAACGTCGAACAAATCGGCAACGTTTGACTCGTCGGGAAGCGTGTATTCGACAATAGTCATGGGACGGGTAGCGTCCATTTGGCGCATGGCCCCTGCGACGCGGGTGAAATAGGGACGAGCGCCTGACTCGTAGGTGGCGGCTTCATTGGCTACACTCCACATGACGACGCAGGGGTGATTCTTGTCCCGTTGCACCAACTCTCGCAGTTGATGAATGTGCGTTTCGAGCAATGTGTCACCAATACGTTCCGGAACGAACACAGTCTGGTTCCGATCCCACATATTTAATCCCACAGCGGGTACCTCGTCGATTACGACCACACCCAGTTGATCCGCCAAGTCCATGATCTCATCTGCATACGGATAATGCGACGTGCGAAAAGAATTTGCGCCAATCCACTTCAGTAAATTGAAGTCCTTAATGTTTAATACCGCATCAAGCCCCTTGCCGCGAATATCGGCATCCTCATGTTTGCCAAAGCCTCGGAAATAGAACGCCTTGTTATTAATAAAAAAGCCCTGCTCACTGACATGCACCGTGCGAATTCCAACCGGTAAAGGGTACTCATCGACAATTCCGTTCCTTGGGTCCACCAACTGAGCCACGAGCGAATACAGATAGGGGGCGCCCGGCTCCCAGAAGTGAGCATCTGGTACGACGATGGTCCCGGATGCTCCGTGGCAGACGCCAACCTCGACACCATTGGAATCCAGAAGGCGCACTTGCAAATCAGCGGGTTGCCCTTCTTCGCCATGGTGTCGGCCTCCTTCTTGGCTGACTGCCTGATGGATTTCATAGCGGATAAGACCCGTCGTACCCTCAATGTCAGTGCGTACCGTAATGTCGTCGATATATCTCAGGGGCGTCATATACAAGCACACGGGCCGATGAATGCCCGCATAATTAAAAAAGTCATGGAAGTACTTTTGACGTCTGTGGTTCAACGGTTGACCAAGGTCGTCCACATCATCAACAATGCCCGGTGGTAATGTCGTCCAATCGAGCACGTTGTTCACTTTGATGGTAAGTCTATTCTCACCGCCAAACAGGACGTGCGACGAAACGTCCCCCTCAAAGGGTAAAAAGCCGCCACGGTGTTGCGTGACATGATGTCCGTTCACCCAGATGGATGCATGATGACACGCGCTGCCCACGCGTACAACCAACCGCTTATCCCTCCAGGTTGTAGGTACCCAGAATTTTCGCTCGTACCAGACGTCACCCACATGATCGCGTAGACGTGCATCCTGAGTGATGTCGTTATAGCTGGCGGGAACAGGCATCAGGATGGCATCCGTCAATTCATGAGCATACCACTGAGCGCGCTCTCCCTCGCCATGCCAGTCCGGCTTGAAACGCCAAATACCATTTAGATCTTTCTGCTCACGTGTTGAGGATTCCCGTGGAAAAAGCATAGCGTCATTCTCCTTTTGTGATGAACAATTAGGATCACTCGATGCTTTGCAAGGCGACGAACTAAATCATTGACTAATTGTGTTCCCATATCGCGATCCCGCCAGAAGGATTGGCTCATGAATCTATGGAAAAGGCGAGATCTGACCTCTGATCCAACTTTCCCACTGCACGATTTCAAATCTCACAGCCCAAATTAGGCACAATCATGTAACCCCAGATTTTTAGTCCCCCATCACTTTTCGAACTGGTTAGCCACGCTCTGTCAATTATACAAGACTCACTGAATGCTTGCTCTTCCGGTGCGCGGATACATTGCTTTACCTCTACTTAGACCTGTGGTACTTCATCTCTCTTCACCTCAAATCTAAGCCGACAAACACCAATTTTCACATCGGTGTTTGTCGGCTTCCATTCATTCTGTAGCTGGCACGCTATCGAACGTGACCTCTTCCTGTATTTTCTGAACCACAAGGCCTTCATCACCTGGCATTAAACGTTTCCCACTTCTTAGAACATAACGCAACCACGAGCCAGTCATCCAAGAGGTGACTAGAGCAAGCATCACGAGAATGGCAAAGAAGTTTTGGTTGATGATTCCTAGCGAGAATGCGACCGAGGAGAGTACAATTCCGGGACCACCTCGTGCGTTCATCGCTGCGGCGAAATTTAAACTGGTCAGTTTGTCTGTCTTAATGATCCGGCAAGTGAAGTAAACCACCGTACTTTGCACAATCGTAGCAAAGAGTAGGAAAAGAATGAAGAACCCGAAACTGAAGTTCTTAGCTAGATTCAATTGCATGCCAATAATAGCAAAATAAAGTGGGATGAAAAATGCGAAGGAGATTTCTCCAATACCTTTTTCAACCCGCTTAAATAACGGCTCAGGTAGCGAGAACTTAGTGGCAATGCCAGCCAGAATAGCCCCATACATCACATCGACGTTAAGGTAGCCCGCAATATCAGATAAAGCGAACAAGATAACGAGGAAATATCCCAAGAACGATGCGCGAAAAAGGAAATTGCCACGTTTAGATGTGATTCGTCTGAGTGCCCAAGGGACAACCGCGATACAGACAATGAGAAAGGCGAATGTCACGATGAGGCTCTTGGATACAACCCACACGCTGACACCATGATGCCCGCCAGATGTGACAATTCCGGCTGCAATGGCGAGTGCGACCCACAGAATCAAATCATGTACGCCTGCAATGGCCACGATGATTTTAGCGAAACGTGAGTGCATCATGCCTAGGTCAGAGAATATCTTTGAAATCACTGGGATAGATGTGACTGCAATGGCGATGGCGACAATGATTTTTAACGCCATTACACTGTTGTCTGGCCCTAAAAAATGAGCAGGATTGAACAAATAGGTCGATAACCACCCGACGATAAACGGAATAACGGTTGAGCCAATGATTATCGCTATACCTATCTTCACGTCCGTTTTTGCAAACCGAGATTGAAACTTGAGTCCGGCTGTGTACAGCAGGAGAAGTTCCCCAATTGAGTACAACAGACCGAATAAACCACTTTCCGATGAAAAACCTAAGTACAGCCAGTGGAACGTGGACGGGAACAAGGCCCCGAAACACGTCGGGCCAAGCACTAGACCTCCTGCAACCTCTCCGATGACTCTCGGGATGGCCAATCGTTCAGCCACATAGCCGAGTAAATTGGCGGCAGCTAAAAGCATGACCATTCCAAACAAGAATTTGGCCAAATCCGCTCCTGCTAAACTAAACATGTTTATTCCCCTTCCCATAAGGTATTCGTGCCTGAAGGCGACCGTGGAATACTTTATGAGTTGAGGAGAAACTTGAACAAGGCGGATGGCGCAGGTGGACAAACATCTAGAGATGTTTAGGGCAAAGTTTCCACTGATGCCCTGTATTTATTGATGAAAGGAAATAAGGATAATGGCTCCTCTATCGTGTGACTAGATCCACCGTCAGGATTTTTAAAGAGGTGGTCCGGAAAGGGGTCAGAACTCCCCGACGCATTGCCGCGTCGTCGCCCAAAATGCTCCTTCATGGTCCGAAAACGTACGGCACGGGGCTCACGCCGGTCTAAACGCTCCCCAGTGGGGAGCAAGACCCGGTGCACATTTTGGGCTGACCCCCTCGCACTGTTTGGGTCTGACTTATCCCAGTAAATACAGTTGTGTGGATTTACGTCCCTTGTTGGTGCCGCTGACAGCGGCATGAGGGTCTTTCCCCTTTCCAGACACGCACTTAAAGGCTCTTGGTGTTACCTTTTTGACATCGTATTCAACATGAATTATGGTGAGAAAAGCGAGAATTTATTGATACCTACTGGAGGTTGAAGCGTTCACCATGAATTCAATTCTTGAGCAGATATTGAACACATTACCAATCTATCAACAAACATATTCGGAAGACGCATGTGTGCTGCTTACAGATACGGAGAAGGTCATTGCATATTTGCCAGGGCGTTTCATTGACGTAAAATTGGCAGTGGGCACATCCATGACAGATCTCCATGGAACGGTCACTGAAACGGCTTTTCGTTTAGGAAAACGCATGCAAGATGAGCGCGGCCCTGAAAAATTTGGTGTCGCCTATATTTCAACTGCAAATCCGATTCTAGAAAATGGAAAAGTGATTGGTGTCGTTGCGTCTGTGGTTTCCAATGAGCGAATTCAT
>DAHWFY010000098.1 GCA_027336365.1 Bacillota bacterium
GTAGACGAATCCCATTGCCGTGCAGAGTGTTCGGCTCGAACCATGGGAGCTGCGGCTCCATGGGATCGCCCGCAGCGAGGCTCGCGTGCCACTTGTCGAGGGCTGGGCCCCCCTCTTCCAGCGTGTTCGGGTGGGTCCCGGGGATTCCGGCCAAATGACGGAGGGTGCGAAGGTTACCTCACTCTCCTCATGAATCAAGTTTTCCAATTGAGAGCTACTCTCAACTTCCTGCAGGAAGGCGTACACTTCTTGCCATCCCACAGGTCCCATGGCCATGAGTTCGTCTGTCGAGCTAGGCATCACCTTCTCCCGTCCCTGGGCAACCGCCGTCAAATCCAGCACTCCAACAGGCAAGCGAACGCCCAGGTGTACCCCCTGTTGTGTACGCAAATTCAGCAGTTTCATCCTTCAGCCTCCATTCTCTTGTGAATTTTAATGAGCCATGACAGACATTTCCGACAGAGACTCGTTTAAACTTCCTGACCGGTAGCCCTGTAAATCCACGGTGACATACCGATAACCGATGGCTTTCAACTTATCTGCCACCATTTCCGCCACTTCCACCAGTTGCAACATCTCCTTGGCCGACACCTCAATCCTCGCAATCTCCCCATGATGGCGTACGCGGACTTGTCGAAAACCCAGTTGAATGAGGAAAAACTCCGCTTGATCCACCATAGAAAGTTTCTCCTTCGTAATGCGATCCCCATAAGGAATGCGAGAAGACAGACAAGCCAAAGAAGGCTTCTCCCAAGTTGAAATCCCTAATTGATGGGACAAGTAGCGAATCTCCCGCTTATATAGCATTACGTCCTGCAGGGGGGCACGAACACCCCGTTCGGAAGCAGCCTTCAGTCCAGGCCGAAAATCCCCCAGGTCATCGGCAATCGCACCAAAAATCACCTGTTGATAACCTTTCGCCTGAGCCAACGGAATGAGGTGCGAAAACAACTCGTTCTTGCAGAAATAGCAGCGATTCGTTGGGTTTTCAGCATACCCTGGAATAGACAATTCGCTGGTGGCAATCACTTCGTGGTGAGCCCCCAGTTCTCGGGCCACTGCCTCCGCGGCCAACAACTCCCGCTCCGGGTAAGTTTCCGAATCAGCAGTGACCGCTAACACATTTTCCGATCCCAAGGCACTGATGGCCACCTTGAGCAGAAAGGAACTGTCCACTCCGCCGGAAAAAGCCACCACAACACGCCCGAGTTGCCGCAATTCCACTAACAACCGTTCATACTTCTGCCATGCCTCTTGCAAGCGGATCTCCTCCCTTTCTTGCCTTCAGCTTACTGCCAATCGTGTCTTGCGTCGAGAGCCTGAAGGGGCACACTCTGTAAACACAATAACGTGGATTTACCTTCCTTGCTGGTGCCGCTATCAAGCGGCATGACGGTCTATCCAGGAACAGGGCCACCCTGTGTCGACTCATTAAATCTCTGCAAATCAAGCACCGGGTGAATGATGCAGGTGATGAATTACAGCCTCTGCCACCTGTTCGGTAGAAGCCATCCCCCCTAAATCCGGAGTCTTGACCCCTTCCTCCAGAGTCTGCTCGATGGCGGCCAGCACCCGCTGCCCCAATTCCTGTTCACCGATAAAGTCCAACATCATTTTAGCCGTCCAAATCTGCCCGATAGGGTTGGCAATACCTCTCCCTGCAATGTCTGGGGCGGAACCGTGCACCGGTTCGAACATGGAAGGAAACTTCATCTCCGGGTTCAGGTTGGCCGCCGGAGCCAAGCCAATACTCCCCATGATGGCTGCTCCCAGATCTGTGAGAATATCACCAAACAAGTTGGACCCCACCACCACATCAAACTCCTGAGGATGCATGACAAAAAATGCAGACAGAGCATCCACATGGACCAACCGGGTTTCAATTTCCGGAAACTGTACCCTGATTTCCTTGACGATTTCGTCCCAAAATGGCATTGTATGGATGATACCGTTAGACTTAGTGGCAATTGTCAGCCTGTGTCGGGGTGAGTTCTGCGCCAGAATAAAGGCGTAGCGCAACACCCGCTCCACGGCCATACGGGAAAAATAGCTGACTTGCACGGCCGTTTCGTAAGGAGTTCCCTCGTGAATTCTCCCCCCCATATTGGAGTACTCGCCCTCGCTGTTTTCCCGCACCACCACAAAGTTAATCGGACGCATTGCAGCGGAGGTCAGAGGGGACGTCACTCCCCTCAAGGTTTGCACCGGCCGCAGATTGACATATTCCTGAAAACCTCGTCGAATTGGAATGAGCATCCCCCACAGGGACACATGGTCCGGTACGGTGGGATAGCCTACAGCGCCAAGAAAAATCAAAGGAAAAGCTGACAACGTTTCCAGTGCGTTTTGTGGCATCATTTCACCATGGGCCATGTAGTACTCGCATCCCCAGGGAAATTCCCGATAAGAAAACTTGAGTCCACCGTGCATTCGCGCCGCGGCATCTAACACCTGCAGCGCCGCTGGAACCACTTCCTTACCAATGCCATCTCCAGGCAGTACCGCCACTTCATAGGTTTTCATGCTTGAACGGCTCCCTTCAAACAATCTTTACAGGTTTCGAACACGCACTCATAATCTAAAGTACTGAATCATGTCTGCCAACTCATCTCTTGTATGTTCATCTCCGGTCGGAGCGGGCGACCTTACGTGTGAAGAGGCAATGACGCCGCGGGATTGGTAGACTTGCTTGCGAATCGCCACACCGCTGACCCCCAGTTGAGCTTCGAAGCGGATTAACGGCAAATACCGGTAAAAGATTTCCCTTGCTTCCTCTCTGCTTCCTGCCGCAAAATGCTCGTACACCTGTACTAAGACCTCTGGATACGCAAATCCAGTCATCACTCCGACCGCGCCACGTCCCAGTTCCTCATAAAAATACATTCCTCCCAGGCCACCAAACATCCGGTAGTGATGGGGTACCAATGTCTCGATAGCCGAAATTTTAACCGGAGTGGGGGGTTCTTCTAGCTTGGCGTAGCGAGCCGTGGGTACCTCATTTGCGACGCGGGCAAAAAAACCAGGGGGTAGATTGACCCCCGTGGAAGAGGGTTCATCTTGCACCACCAAAGCCAGCGGAGTGGTTTCCCCCACGGCTTGGTAATGATGGAGCACCAAATCCAGGTTGCGCACATTGGTGGGTGGAGCCAACATCACGGCATTCGCACCCAAGTGTTCTGCCCGCCGAGCATAAAACTGCGCAATCCTCGTCCCCGCAGCAGATACCCCCACTACCACTGGCACCTGCCCACCTACCCGTTGCACCACGGTGTCCACCACCACGTCTCGCTCGGGTTCTGTCAATTTGTTGGCTTCTCCCATAATCCCAAGCAAGACAATCCCGTGCACGCCCGCCTGAAGATAGAAGTCAGTCAGAGTACACAAACTGGCCCCATCCACTTCTCCGGTGGCACTGAAGGGCGTCAATGAAATGACACACACTCCATGTAAATCCATTTATCAACCTCCGTTCCCAAAATAATACTTTTTGCATGTCAAGGCAGACTCATTTCTATGAAAATAGCCCTTCCTGAGTCCTTGACATCGTTCATACCTGGGGTGGTCATCAGACCATGTGAAATTCTGACATGCACTGTAAGTGTTTCATGACAGATCCGTCAGATTACCCAGGTTATCGAAGGACCACTCCTGAGCTGGTCCAGTCACCTCCATATAAGGATGAATTTTCACCGCCTCCAACAGGCCTTCCGATACCCAAATCTTTTCCAGATGCAGGGTGTTGTGGATACGTACCACACGGACTTTTGGCCAGTCGGCGTGACAGGTTTTCAAAGCAGCCTGTAAAGCCAAACGGTCATTTGGTAAGACCATGGGCACCTTTACTGTGGTCATCGTTGTAGAAGTCAGAGAGTTGACATATCCCTTGCGTCGGTCAATTTGCTTTTCTGCGACTGCTGTGGTTACATCTGCTAGACCTATGCCTGCAGCATTGCCGTCCGTTTCCTGAGTGAGCCGCAACACTGCCAATTTATCCACGGTCAGTTCTCCCTTCACCAAGTCATTGGGATATCGTCCCGTGATGTTTGGGTCTAGCCCAACCCCGCTGATGTTTTTCCCAATTTCATCGACAACCAGCACATCGAGCGGATTCAGGTCAATTTTCGGCATCAAGCGACGAGCCTCAGACAGCAACTGTCGTTCCCGGTCCAATAGCTGTTCAGGTGGCAAGGCAACCACCTTGGCAGTGACATCTTGCGCATTTTCCAACACCCCCACTGCAAACCACAGGGGCAACCGTCGTTGCAGCACTGGAGCAATATCCAACATACGTTCCTCTATGTGGGCAAATCCCATGGCATGAGCCACATCCGCCCCCTTTTGTTTGCCGAATCCAATCACCATCATTTTCAACAATCCGGATTCTACCGCACCATGAAAAGACGTGTGTGGTTTAATCCGATTAATCCAAACAATCCCATCCGCCATAGCCGCATCCCGGTCCACAAACACGGGTAACCCGGAAGCGGATGTTCCCACTTGGACCGTCTCCATGGTTGCTCGCACCGGCGCCCCCACCGTCTGTTCGCTCACTCCCAAGTGAGCCAACATGTCCTGCTGACCTTGTGCCGTGGCTCCGCCGTGACTCCCCATGGCTGGGAATACAAACGGATTTGCTCCACCATCATGCAGAACCTGGATGACGGCTGCCACCAAATCCGGCAAATTTGCAATACCGCGCGAACCCACACCCACGGCCACCCGAGCTCCTGGTTGAATGCGTTGCTCCAATCTCTCCCTTGCAATGGCCCGCCTCACCGCCTGACGGACATCGCCCACCACGGGTCCAGCAAAGTGCTGCAGCACCGGAATCATCTTTGGCAGAGGCACGTCCCGCAACAGCCGCCACACTTCATCCATGGCTACTGATTCCAAGCTACCACCTCCCTTTTTCGCATCGGTTTCCTCTCTGCTCTGGGAAAACACCGTCTTACCTTTTTCAATTCATAACCCATCTGCTCACTCTTGGATCAGGCATGGAGCAGACATGGATCAGAAAAGAATCAGAGATGGACAAGAGAGGTCAGGGAGTTGACCTAAAAGAACCCATGACTGGATTGCGCACTGGCAAAAATCCCTCCACCCTGCATTCGGCCATATCCCCATCTCCAATCACTACGGCTCCAGGAGTGCCCGTAGAAATGATGTCCCCAGCCAGCAAAGTCATTACCTGGGAATGGAAAGACACCAACCGCCAGGGGTCAAAGGTCATATGAGCCACCGTATTTTCCCTGTGCAATTCCCCATTATGGTAAGTACCCACGCACACCGAACGCAAATCAGAAATTTCGTCCGGCGTAACCAATTCCGCTCCTAGACTGAAGAAGGTGTCAAAGTTTTTCGCTCGTGTCAAAAAACGTGGGTTTTTCTGTAAGATATCCTCTGCCGTCATGTCCAAGACAGCGGCAAAACCTGCGACAACATTCGATGCTTCGGCTAAAGTTACATCCTTGCAGCGTTGCCCTATTACAACGGCAATTTCCGCCTCGGCTGTCACACGCTGAGATTGCCAGGGCAGCACAATAGGATCTCCTGGTCCAATCAAGGTTGTATCCGCCTTCATAAAACTGGCCGGCTCCTCTGTGGGCAAGGATGCCTGCAGGTCTCCCGCATGTTCCCGGTAGTTCAGGCCAATGCCCCAGATCTTCGTTGGGTGGCGGTATAGGGGGCCGAGTATGGCCTCCTCCAGGGAGATGCCCCTCTCCGACGGCACAGTCGCCAAAAAATCCAGATGACTCGCCAACTCCTGTAACCACCCGCCTGTCACCAGTCCCCACATGTCCACGGGAAAGTGGGTTGCAGCCATGGCGTTCACTTCCCGTACCGGCAAAAGCCATTCTCCAAGGCGCACCGCCGCCTCCTCAGTCCCAAAATTTTTTATGGTCACCAATCGCAATCTGAGTCCCTCCTGACGTATCCAACGAAAAGTCCTAGTAGAGGTTGTCCGGAAAGGGGTCAGAACTCCCTGGCGCATTGCCGCGTCGTCGCCCAAAATTCTCCCTCACGACCCAGAAACGTACGCTTGGTGCGCATTTTGGGCTGGCCTCCTCGCACTGCTTGGGTCTGACCTATCCCAGTAAATACATTTTTGTGGATTTACATCCCTTGCTGGTGCCGCTATCAGCGGCATGGCGGTCTATCCAGTAAATACACTCACATGTATTCACATCCCCTGCTGGTGCCGCTCACAGCGGCATGACGGTCTATCCCCTTTCCGGACACGCACTAGTAGTGTGTTCAGCTTAATCCCAATCAACCCAAACGTCGAGGTACCCACTTTCAGCAAAACACCATGGCATGGTTGAACTCACCACCTCACCCGGGAGTTCCTCTAGAATGGAAACGGCTATCGGACTCTTTGCAATGACATCCGACTCTTTGCAATGACATCCATCCTTACTGTTCAATAATCAAGCAAATTCCGTGCCATCTGCGGATTCCCGCGAAACATTCTCCCCTTCTTTTGACTGCCACTGCTTTATCTTGCGCCATAAGGTGGTTCGACTTAGTTGAAGACGCTGCGAGGCTTTGGTCAGGTCCCCATGACTATAAGCCAAAGCTCGTTCAATCGCCCATCGTTCAATCTGTTCCATCGAGGATTGCGGCGTAGGGGTACGATTGAGTTCTTCAACAGCGGGCTGAGAAAACAACGATGCAGGATGAAAGACGGAGTGATCTGCTGGCAAAGCCTTTTGCTTCATCCATTCCTCCACAGCCTCTAAACCGATGCGCCCCTGTGGACTGGTTGCCAAAAGATATTCCACCATGTTTTGAAGTTCTCGCACATTGCCCGGCCAATGATAGGACTGCAGTCGCGAGAAAATTGCCGAATCTATCCAGGGCCGCGGTCCTACTCCCTTGTGCTGATACCAAGCAGTGTAAACCAGGTGTTCCAGTAACTCCGGAATATCCTCTGGACGGTCTCGCAATGGCACCGTGTTCAAGCGCAATACGTCTAGACGAAAAAATAAATCCTTGCGAAACCTTCCCTCTTGAACCCATTGCCACAGCGGTTGGTTGGTAGCCGCCACCACCCGAACATCCACTGAAATAACGCGTTCACCGCCAATGCGCATCACTTTTCGCTCCTGCAACACCCGCAGCAGGCGTTGCTGTACCTGAGGAGGCGTTTCCCCAATTTCATCCAAAAAGATGGTTCCACCGTGAGCCAGTTCAAAAAGTCCAGATTTACCTCCTCGGCGAGCTCCCGTAAAAGCACCTTCATCATAGCCAAACAGTTCACTTTCCAGTAGTTGTTCCGGCAACGCAGCACAGTTGACCGCCACAAAGGGGCCACTCGAACGACCACTGGCATTATGGATGGACTGGGCGAGCATTTCCTTGCCCGTTCCCGTTTCCCCCATAATTAATACGGAAGACTCAGACTGGGCAAAGTGAATGGCCTGCCCAACGATGGACCGCACGAGCCGAGAAGAACCATACAAGTCATCGAAAGTATACCGAGCCACGTGACCGGCGTCTGCCCGTTTCTGCCGAACCCGCTCTTCCATCGACTCTATGTCATCCACCGGACTGAGACTGACAAACTGGGCATCCGGTTCCAACAGAGTGTGGCAATCCACCAACCACAAACGGCTCCCCACCTGAATCACTTCTGACTCCCGTCCCTCTTCCGGCTGTTCAAGCCACCGACACAGGCTGTCCGGCAAACAACTGTGAATATCCAAGCCAGCACAGGTATCCCGACCCACGAGTTGCAACACGGTTTGGTTGGCAAATTGCACGCTCCCCCGTTCAATGACGAGCAGTCCTTGATGCACCCGATCCAATGCTGTACGCAAGGAAGCGTGGACTTCACGCTCTGCCATTCTCGCCGCAAAAATTCGCTTTGCCTCTTGTACAGCATCCCAAATTGATTCCTTACCAGACTCAATCAACACATACGGCAGGCGAAATTCGGCTGCCAATTTTTGCACAGAAGTATCCCCCAGCAAACAATCCACACCCTCTTGGACCACCGCGCGGCGAATTTCGCGTCTTGCATGTTCTCCGTCATCAAAAATTTCAATGGGCACCACGGGAACGTTCAACAGGTCTCGCCATTCCTTCATACCACCAATGACATTCATAAAACCAGCCACACCAAACTTCTTACCCTGTCCCCGGGCTTCCTTCAGAGCTCTCAAAACATCCGTAGGTGTGACCGCAATTTCAACTGCAGGCAACGAAATCTGTTCAGCAATTCGTAAATAGGTCCCCCCGCGACTAATCAGGACACTGGCCCCGTCAGCCACCGCTCGACGTGCCGCCCGCACCCCTTCCTCCATTCGACCCTGAACAATTTCTACTCGTTCTCCGTACATGCGGCAAACCTCTTGGGCGTCTTGAGTCATTTTCGGGTAGGGAGCAATCAGCACAATCTTCATGGGATCCACCTTCCGTGAAAATTATCCAGTAAATACAATTGCGTGGAATTACATTCTCTGTTGGTGCCGCTAACAGCGGCATGTGGGTCTATTCTGAAATTCACAAGACCTGCCTTTCAATTCTGAATAAATTGTAACGCATGAGTTTCAACTTGCAACAGTGGAGTTCGATGCGTGAACTTTACAGTGAGTATGGTTGTGAAAGAGTGAAGACAGACCCAGAGGGGGAGGAACGGTTATTCCGGCTTATTGAAGGAATGCACTTGTTGTTTGTAAGAAGTGTAATTACAATGTAATTAACGGCAAAGGGACAGGGACGACAAAAAACACCGATATAATAGGGAGGTTAAGTACAGTGAAAGACAAGACTCAATTGCCATTTAATTCGGACAATAATGATGAGGCCACAATTTGGTTTGATGTGCACGGCACCGCTGATTTACCTGAAAAATCTGTCAATGTCACCGTCAGGCGAAAGTCGAAAGAATTACAATCCTTGACGTTGCGCATTGATCTGGAAGACATGAAACAACTCAAAAAGCTAGCGGATGAAGCGGGGGTTGGGCATACAACCATGGCGCGAATGTTATTACACCGCGAATTGAAAAATACGCCAAAAGTGGGTTCTTTTTGACTCTTTACCCTGGGTATTTCTTGCACATCGTATCAGAATTACAAGGTCCAGTCCGGTCAGCGGACCCAATCGGGGGAATCAATCAATGGCAAACATCTCAGACGTGGCAAAAAAAGCAGGGGTATCTCCCATGACCGTATCTCGGGTCCTAAACTCATCCGGATACGTGAAAGCCGAGACTCGGAGACGGGTGTTGCATGCCATGGATGACTTGAATTACATTCCAAACGGACTGGCCCGTAGCCTCATTCAACAGCGCACGTACACCTTGGCTCTCGTTGTGCCCGACATCACAAACCCTTTTTTCACGACGGTAGCCCGTGGAATGGAAGACGTCGCTCGTAAAAACGGTTATCGGGTGGTCCTTACCAATACCGATGAGGATGCGGACAAGGAAAGTGAATACGTGCGCATGTGTGCTACCATCCGGGCCGACGGAGTATTGATTGCTCCCGCTGGTGACCCGTCCTTGACCAACCTGCAATTGCTGCACCAACAGTCAATTCCCTTTGTACTCATTGACCGCGACGTGACAGGCATTGAAACCGACCTTGTCAAGGGGGACATGGTGAAAGCTGCAAAGCAGTTGATAGAACACCTTGTAGAGTTGGGTCATCACCGCATTGCGGCCATCACTGGACCCAAAAACAACGCGGCTAGTCGGGACCGCTTGAAGGGTTACCAATTGGCTCTCGTTCAGCACCATTTACCCCTGGATGAGAAATTAATCAAAGAGTCGGTGATGACGCGACAGGTTGGCGGTCAGTTTGTCGCGGAACTGTTGGCATTGCCGGACCCGCCCACCGCTATTTTCACCGCCAATAACTTTCAGTGCGCACGCACCATGGCCGCCTTGCGGGAACTGGGACAAAGGGTGCCAGAGGACATCAGCATCGTCAGCTTTGACAACTCTGACCCCTTGTCCATCGTGGAACCCTTTATCACGGCTGCCATTCAGCCCGCCTATGACTTCGGTTCCCTTGGTACCCAACTGTTGCTTGAACGTATCGAGGGCATGCACACGGCTCCTCGGCGAATTGTGTTAGAACCAGAAATCGTCATTCGAAAATCCACAATGAAGCGCTAGGCAGGAAATTCCCTTTTTGCCAAGTGAGTTACTCCAACAAGTGAGTTACTCCAATCGGATACCTTGTCGAGCATACTGGGCAGCCACTCGCACAGCTTCAATCATGCTCACTGGACTGGCAAGCCCCTGTCCAGCAATATCGAATGCCGTTCCATGGTCCACACTGGTACGCAATATCGATAGCCCGAGAGTCACACTGACCGTCCGTTCAAAGTCCATCATCTTGGCTGCAATGTGACCCTGATCATGGTACAAGGACAGTACGGCATCGAAACGACCCTTGCGTGCCATGTGAA
>DAHWFY010000099.1 GCA_027336365.1 Bacillota bacterium
CGGTACGTGAAGGAGCATTTTGGGCGACGACGCAGCAATGCGCCGGGGAGTTCTGACCCCTTTCCGGACAACCTCTTTAAGTTTCAGAATCTACAAATTCAAAAACCATATATCGTGTTGTTGTCCACCTATTCAATTCAGTGGGTGGGCACATTCGCTGCAAAACTTCTGACCCTGCACGTAAGGATGGCCACATGCCGGGCAAGTCAATGGCAACTCCTTACCCGTCTCCTGAACCTCAGCTTCGGGTGCAGTCTCTTCCTGCTTGTGCTCTGCCTCAATGGATTGCAGTTCTTGTTTGAAAGCTTCCAACTTTTGCGTGTACTCATCTGCCCCAGTTAGAAAGGTCTCTATCTCCTCCTGTGAAGCCCCTCGATGCGCATACATTGTCATGCCAAAACCCGTGAAGTGCTCTTGCAGATCCTGAGTAGCTCGGCGAATTTGCTCCTGTATCTTGCCCTTTTTAATGGCGCGATCCGCGGACACAAAAGCTTTCGAAGCCGTTTCCGCCGCTCCACTTTTGAGATTATCCACCGTCTTTGATATTTTTTCTCGAAAGTTCACCGTTCTCATCTCCTTCTACATTTTGAATCAGCAGTGTCCGACCCGTTTTTTTCTGTCCCGCACACGATGCAATAGAGGGGTGCAGCAATGACATCCGTTAGCACCAGAGCCAAAGTCCTCGGTTACCCGTAAGATGAGCATACCACATCCGATGGTTGTTTCCAGCGTATCCCCAATCTGATGTCGGTATTTCTAGCCAAGCCCCCTATGAACATACTTTACAAAAGTTTTACATCCACTTCACGGAAGGTTTAAACATCTCCGTTAAGCTGATGGTGTTTCAAAGTGAAATCCATCCCAAGGAGGGAATCAAAACGACAACCAACAAAATTGTCAATGCTTTGAATGAATCACCCATGCAGTTGTTTCACTTACGGGCGGTGCTCACTGCAGGCCTTGGATTTTTCACAGACGCTTACGACTTATTCATTATTGGCGCAGCTTTAGTTTTGATGAAAAGCGAGTGGCACCTGAGTAACAGTATGGTGGGTCTGGTGGGAAGCACCACGCTGATTGCAACGTTCATTGGAGCCATTGTGTTCGGCCGACTGGCCGATTTGTGGGGACGCAAGAAATTATACGGACTGGAAGCAGGAATCATGGCTGTGGGTGCCCTGTTAACGGCTTTCGCACCGAATGTTCTTTGGCTGATTGTCTTTCGTTTTATCATGGGTCTTGGCATCGGTGGAGATTACCCCGTCAGCGCCGTCCTGATGAGCGAGTACGCCAACACTCGCGACAGAGGCAAACTGGTGGGTCTCGTGTTTGCCATGCAAGCATTGGGACTGATCACAGGCCCCATGGTGGCCATCACTTTACTAGGCAGTGGAATTCCTGACCCCGTTGCTTGGAGAATCATGCTTGGTTTAGGTGCTATTCCAGCACTGAGTGTGATATATTACCGTCGCAAAATGCCGGAGTCTCCTCGCTTTCAGAGTCAGGTTTTAGGAAAGGGGCAGGAAGCCGCCAGACAGTTGCAGTCCTTTTCCAATCAACAGGTGCAAGTGGAAGAAACAGATACCTCGGGTCAGCATTTGCGTGTGTCCCATTTTTTGCGTCAACCTCGGTTGCTGCGCACTCTTCTAGGCACTGCGGGCACCTGGTTCTTGTTTGACTATGCATATTACGGAAATTCCATCTCCACACCGCTCATCATGAAGACCATTGCCCCTCACGCCAGTTTGATTCAATCCGAAGCTTGGTCTCTGATTGTGTTTGCCATCGCTGCAGTACCGGGGTATCTGCTGGCTGTCGCTACCATTGATAAAATCGGCCATAAACGCCTGCAGTGGATGGGATTTGCCATCATGGGGTTGGCTTTTCTGGGCATGGGATTGATTCCGGGCATCACATCCATGGTTGTGCCTTTCTTGCTGCTGTATGGCCTCAGTTACTTTTTTGCGGAGTTTGGACCCAATACCACCACCTTTATTTTAGCCGCCGAGTTGTATCCGGTCAGTCTGCGCACCACAGCGCATGGGATATCGGCGGGTGTCGCCAAGATTGGCGCCTTCATCGGGGTCTACTTCTTCCCGGTCTTACTCCACAATTTAGGTTTACGTGGCACGTTGGACATCACTTTTGCGTTTGCGGTCGCCGGACTTCTTCTGACTTTAGTTCTTCCTGAACCCGCTGGCAAATCCATGGAAAGCCTCAGCGAGGGCGACTCGTCTACGAGAATCGTTCACGCCGCTCCTGGAGCTTAATCAGGCTCTCTTGCTCACGTTCGATCTGAAGAAATTAACCCAGCGAGAAAGGGTCCCTTGCACTACCCTGATTCGCTGGGCTCTCCTTTGATTTGCTCATAACATCCATTATACATGTGAGTGTTTAGGCTCTTAAATTCAAAGATCTTTGTAAAATGGCCTCGTCGCTCGGAGCATCCCACGAGGACACCATCTCCAGGTAGTGCCGGGTCGACGCTTTGAGCAAACCGTCAAGAGGTTGATGTTTGGGTCCAATTTTGCTAACCCCATTTGGACTCCCACAGCCCCTAAAGCAAGGCTTGCAAGAATTCCTCTTCCATTTATGATCCCTCCGGCGATCCCTCCGGCAGCAATAACCGGGACCCCAACTTTGTCCATAATTTGAGGAATTAAGGCCATACCCCCAACCATTGCATCTCCTGAAAGGGCAAAAAAGGTAGCACCGTGCCCCCCAGCTTCATGTCCCTGAGCTACGATTAGATCCCTCTCGATTCCAGAAATTTCGCCTCGCGCACGGTGGACGCGGTTCCGATCAAAGTGATGTTGCAGTTCTTCAGCCTTGAATCTTTGAGGGGGTATAGTTGCGTACTTTCAGGATGGAGAGAGATTCCGCATCCCGTTGACCATGAGTGAGATAATGTATTCAATGAAGGACAATCAGGTCATCAGTCCTTCGTTACAACAGAAGTTTTAATCGTAAATCACTGAATTCATGTGGAGATGACTTATCATGTTGATTACGGATAAAATCAAGGAATTGGCAGTAAAACAACCGAGCAAAACTTCCGTGGTGATGGGGACAATGCGTTTATCTTATCAAGAATTGAATTCAAGAATAAACCGAATTTGTAATTCTCTGATTGAATATGAGTACGACGGCCAGCTCAATGACATAATTGCAATATTATTAGATAATTCGTTGGAATTACTCGAGTTTTTTTTGGCTGGAGCCAAAGTGGGCTGGATTTCAGCAATACTCGACCCGAAGTGGAGCGTAAAACATTTGGATGAATGTATAAACGATTGTAAGCCAAAGGTGCTTGTTGTGGATGAGGCAAACTTTGCTCGTTTAAAAAACATCCCACGTGCCACCCAAGTAGTCATTGTGGGAGTGGGTTCAGAATTATTCCCTGGTGGAAATGTTGTATACTACAGCTCATGGGTTGCTGATGCGTTCGAGGAGGAGCCAAAGATTTTGGCGTCAACAGATGACCTTTTTTACATGGGATATACATCAGGAACAACTGGAAGGCCAAAAGGCTTTGTTCGTACACATCAATCGTGGATAAAAAGTTTTGAAGTCAGTACCCAAGGATTCGAACTGCATGTTGATGACCGAGTTTTTGCCCCTGGGCCTTTAGTTCACTCGCTGTCTATTTATGCCGCTGCCCACACACTTTACTTAGGTGGTATGTTTTATCTCCTCCCAAAATTTGACGCAGCAAGTGTGATTAACACAATCGAAAGTAATTCCATTACATGCATCTATTTAGTACCAACAATGTTTGAAGCCATTTACAGGAATGCGTCGGAACAAACGAAGCCTGTTTATGCAAGCAGTTTGAAGCGAATTGTTTCATCAGGAGATAAATGGAGGCCGGATTCAAAGCAGAAAGTAAAAAGTATCTTTCCAAATGCGGCCCTCTATGAGTTTTACGGGGCCTCAGAACTCAGCTTTGTAACTATTCTAGATCCCGAGGGCAATCGTAGAAAACCTGATTCCGTTGGAACCCCCGTCAGCAACATCGAAATAGCAATTCGTGATTCTTTTGGTCAAAAAGTCCAAACTGGAGAACCCGGACAATTGTATGTTAAAAGCAAAATGGTGTTCGCCGGCTATTATGGCAATTCCAAAGAGACAGAAGAGGTTTTACAAGGGGTGTGGGCGAGTGTGGGTGACATCGCACGTCAAGATAAGGAAGGATTTATTTATATTGTTGGTCGCAAAAAGAACATGCTAATCAGCGGTGGTCTCAATATATACCCCGAAGAAGTAGAACAAGCACTATTAACTTTGCCGCAAATTGAAGAGGCTATCGTGACAGGAATACCGGATGCCTACTGGGGACAAAAAGTCGTTGCGCTTATAAGCGTAAGCCCTGGAAATACAATTGAGGATCGTGACATTAAATCATTTTGTCGTGAACATTTAGCAACTTACAAGTATCCACGTGAAATTATCCGAGTGGATTCGTTTCCTTATACAACTAGTGGCAAAATTAACAGACAAAAGGTCAATAAATTTTTATTGGAAAAGATGTCGCAGAAATGAATGTTATTCCAGTTATCGTATCTGCGAAAAGGACGCCAATCGGAAAATATGGTGGGATGTTGAAAGACATCGCACCAGAACAATTGGCTGGTGAAGTCATACGAGCAATTATACGAGAAAGCAATGTTATACCTGATGACATTGACGATGTTATCCTCGGGAATGCGGTTGGACCAGGGGGAAATATAGCGCGTTTGTCAGCATTGTGCGCTGGTCTCCCTGTTGAGGTGCCTGGTGTTACAGTAGATCGGCAGTGCGGATCGGGTTTAGAAGCCATCAATATCGCGGCTCGTTTGATTCAGGCAGGTGCGGGAGAAATATATCTCGCAGGTGGCGTTGAAAGCACGAGCCGGGCTCCATGGAAAATTGAGAGACCTAAATCGTTGTATGGCTTAGAGTCGCCTAAAACCTTTAATCGAGCAAGATTCTCTCCAGATCACATTGGCGACCCAGATATGGGAATAGCCGCTGAAAACGTTGCGGAGAGATACAGCGTATCAAGAGAAGCGCAAGATAATTATGCCCTGTTGAGCCATCAAAAAGCGGTTTCATCGATTCGTTCAAATCGTTTTGAGGACGAGATTGTTCCCTTAACGGTAAATGGACAAGTGATCAATGTGGATGAATGCCCTCGTCCGGATACCGACATTAAGAAGTTATCTTCACTTCGTCCTGTGTTTCGTCCGAATGGCACAGTTACGGCTGGTAATTCATGCCCATTAAACGATGGAGCGGCAGTTGTCTTATTAATGTCGCTTGATAAGGCAACATCTCTAGGCCTTACCCCTTTATTGATTTACGAAGACTCAGTTGCCGTCGGAGTAGACCCAAACTATTTGGGAATCGGGCCTGTGCCTGCGATATCAAAACTCCTTCAACGTAACCGTATCGAAATTGACGACATTGATCTTGTTGAGTTTAACGAGGCATTCGCAGCACAAGTCCTGGCTTCTCTAAGTGAGTTAAGTATAACGACCGATAAAGTTAATGTGGGCGGCGGAACAATAGCTTTGGGTCACCCGTATGGAGCTTCTGGAGCAATTTTAGTTACCCGATTATGTACTGAAATGCACAGACTCGGTTGCAGTAAAGGTCTTGCAACCCTCGGCATTGGTGGAGGATTAGGTCTCGCCACACTTTTTAGAAACAATCTATAGGCCTGCAAATCTTTACTGTGAATCATTTTAGTTCTAAAGAAACTAAAATGAAGCCATCACCCTTCCTTTGCATCGCAGAAGTTATACCGAAAGCAAAGGAACCTTTGCATCATTTTCCCCCCTCCTTTTAAATTCCCCAGAGGGTTATCCATTCTGTACCCCCTGGGGTCATCCAATCGATCCGACGAAGATTGCACTCGATACATACAGTAATTCATCTGCATCATTAAAATGCCCATGTTTTAGGTCGACATCTATCAACTAAACGCTCCAGTTTTCCATCGCTACGGCCTTCAACCCACCTCGTTCCGCTGGAAGGCCATGATCTTCGATTTATAGACATCCGTGAGTTCGTGCGCCTTGCTCTGCGTGTTCCCCTGTGCAACAATCTTGAACTGCGCACGTTCGGAGTCCGGGAGAATGAGCGCCCAGCCCTCATCAGTCAGGACCTTGATGCCGTCAATCAACTGCAACTGGTCGCCCTTCATTTCTTCCATCAAACGCCGCATGACGCGGCCCTTCGCCTCGATGGGACAGGACACGACCTCGGTTTGCATGTGGAACATGGGTAATTGGTTGACAACGTCCTGCAGAGTCAGGCCCTCCTCGAATAGAAACTGCATCAGCGCCACCACCGCGTAAAAACCGTCGTAAGGTACCTGCAGAGGGCTCTGTACGCCCACCTCGAGCAGGGAGCGCAAAACCGTTTTTGTCCGGACGACGGGAATACCTACCGTCTCGCTCATTTCCTCCACCACGGACGGTGCCGTGACCGGTACGGCGACAGGTATCCGTTCCTTGACCGCCATTAACATCTGCAGGATGAGCAGTTCGTCATTGGACAGTTCATGCCCCTTTTCCGTGAACAGGCGAAAGTCCTGTCCTCCCGCGCTCAATCCAACGCCGATGTCCGCGGCATTGTTGGTCACGGCCTTACCGATGTCGCGGTCCCCTCGCGAAAGTGTGACTACCTGACAGTTCAAGTGTTCCAGGATGGGCAACATGACGGACATAATCTGCGAACTGTCACAGTGCAACACGACGCGGAAACTGCGCTCCTGAATGTGCTCTGCATGCACCCGTGATAGAACTTCTTCCATGTAAAATCTCGCAATTTGAGTGGCCTGTTCAATGCCACCGAGTCCACGGACACCTGGGCGGGCAAAATCTTCTTGAAAGAACGCATTTTCCACTTTGCGCTCAGTTGCCTTGTCAATGGGTAACCCTTCCCGGTCAAAGAACTGCACCACCATGCGCTTGTCATCACCAATACCCATACTGCGAATGTGGATGCCCCCGTCACAGTTGGACCGCCGACTCTCATATCGGGCCACAGGCACTGGCGCTGCACCGATATCCCGCACCTTGACTCCGATGGCCATCAAACTGGAGATGACAGCGTATTTCAGGATGCCGCTATACGGATTCTCGTCGCAACTGACGGAGACCACGGAACCAGGCTTGAGTGTGGATCCATAAGCGGAGGCAATGCGGCTGACCATCTCCGGAATCAACTCGAGATTGGGGATGCCGCTGATACCGTCCTCACCAAATAGACTGGCAAACATCGAATTACCCCAAATGAGAGAGGACTGTTGAATGGTACCTTCGGCAATGATTTTCTCCGGCCAAACCTTGACACCTGGACGAATGACAGTCAGATTCCCAATCCGCGTCTTATCTCCGATGACTGCGTCTTCGCAGATGTCCACACCGGTCCCCACATGAATACCGTGACACAGAGTGGCACCATTGATACTTGCCGCCGGCCCCACGTAGTTGCGGTTCCAAAGCACCGACCGAGCCACCACTGCCTGCCGTTCAACCTGGTTGTACCGGCCGAGAATGCTCTGCGGTCCCACGTGGCACTCGCTTGCTAATGTGCTCCCCGTCCCGATGAAGGCCGGGGCCTCCAAGTGGATGCTTGAAGCAAGTTCTACATGTTCTCCAACCCAGACGCCAGGGCTTACCTCTTGCCCGACAATCCGTACATCGACGTTCCCGTTCAGGATGTCAAACTGAGCCTGTCGATACTGCGTCAAATTGCCGATGTCCGACCAATACCCGTCTGCCACATAGCCGTACAGCGGAAGGCCCCGCTCCATCATCAACGGGAACAGGTCTTTACCGAAGTCGAACACTTGATCGCGCCGAAACAAGGTCAGGATCTCTGGCTCCAACACGTAGATGCCCGTGTTCACTGTGTCGCTGAACACCTCTCCCCAACTGGGTTTTTCAAGGAACCGAGCAATTCTCCCGTCTTCCCGCGTCATCACAACCCCGTACTCCAGCGGTACCTCCACGCGGGTGAGAACCAGTGTGCCGAGAGTTTGTTTCTCACGGTGAAAGTCGACGGCACGCTTGAGGTCAAAGTCCGTCAGCGCATCTCCACTGATGACCAGAAAGGTTTCGTCGAGAAACTCTTCGGCATTTTTCACGCTGCCCGCCGTGCCGAGCGGTTCCACTTCTTCGAAGTAGTGCAGCCTGACTCCGTATTCTCTCCCGTCCCCGAAGTACTTCTTGATGACGTTGGACAGGTACTGTACGGTAACCGCAATCTCAGTCACACCGTGTCGTTTGAGGAGTTCGATGATGTACTCCATGCAAGGACGGTCCAAGAGTGGAACCATTGGTTTGGGAAGCTGGCTCGTCAATGGTCGCAAGCGGCTCCCTTTTCCCCCGGCCATGATGACTGCTTTCATCAGAATCCTCCCCCTCTCGCAGAATTAGCAGTTGAGTGCCTGTTCGTAGACCTCAATTGTTCGGCTTGCAATCCGGCGCCAATCGTACATCTTCAAATCCTCTCTAGCCGCATTGGCCATTTCCCGCGCTTCCTTCGGGTTGCAAAGCGCCGCCACAATCTGCGTTGCCAGAGATGCCACATCCCCTGCGTAGGCCTTGTACCCATTGCGTCCATGATCCACCACGTCTCCCAAACCACCCGTGTCGGACACCACCACGGGTGTGTGTGCCGCCATGGCTTCCAGAGCGACAATTCCAAACGGTTCGTAGAGGCTCGGGAAGACGGCCACATCCGCGACTTGGAGTAAGGCGTTACGCTCTTCGTCCGACACAAACCCGCGAAACTCCACCCGTGCCTCCAAACCGGAGAGTTGCGCGGCAGCCTTGAGGTCTCGCATGGCCGGTCCTGTACCCAGAATGACAAACTTCGCCTGCGGGCAGGCTTGAAGTACTCGTGGTGCCGCCTCAACCAGCACATGAACTCCTTTTTCGCGCACCAACCTTCCAACAAACAGCACAATCTTTTCCTCTGGCAACGCGAAACGATTGCGGTCTATCACGGCGTCTGTGGCAACCTGAATCAGTCGCGGATCCACCCCATTAGGAATGACATGTAGTTTATCTGGTGGAAGACTGAATACCGTCTCCACCTCTTTTTGCATGTAAAAACTACAGAGGATGACTTGGTAAGCGTCATAAGTCAATTGCCACTCCAACTGGTGAATATATCGTTGCAGGTCGGTGTGTATCCCTTGGTTGCGACCATATTCGGTCGCATGAATGGTGGCCACAAGAGGAAGCCCATATAATTCCTTCACTGCCTTCGCGGTGTACCCCACAATCCAATCATGCGCGTGGACCAAATCGACACGCAGGTGTTTAAGAAGTTCTTGGCAAGCGTCAAGCATGGCGAGGTTGAGTTGAAAGGCCCAGTGTACGAATTCGCCGCCGTCCGGTTTCATCACATCCACGCGATGGACATGCACCCCTTCCACCATCTCGTCATGAGGATATTCGCCGATTCGGGTGGTCAGAACATGGACATTCCACCCAGCAATGACGAGATACCGCGACAGGTCATAGACGTGGCGAGACAAACCGCCCACCGTCATGGGTGGGAACTCCCAGGACAGGATGAGGACGGAGGGGGTATCCGACACAACCTCCTCGGAGACATCAATGGTCGTACGGTAGGCACGGTAATCCACGTGTGGGAACAGATTGTCCAGTGATTCTACGGTGGACAGCCAGTCCTCGTCAATCCGCTCCGTGCGCAACATCTCATCCGCGTGCAGGAAACGGTTAACGTGGTACTTTGTCCGCTTGACCGCGTAGTCCACCATGGTCTTCGCATCCATGATGAACGCGAAGTCACTACTTTGTGCCAGCATCAGTTCGCGGGCTGCCTGATTCAGAAGACGGGTCTCCACCGGCGAGGGGGCTTGAAACTCATTCGCACGGTCAGTCATGCGCTGTTCACAAGCATGCAGCGCCGGATAGATCCAGTCGTTATCTCCGTTTAACCAAACCTGGGCATAGCCATCCCGTCCCCACGAGGATAGGGTCAAGTCGCAGACCTGATAGTCATCATAGATACGCAGATATTCAGAAGGGGTGATGGCCTTGACCTCATTCTGGTCAAAGTGCATTTTACGGAACAAAAAGTCAATCCACTGCGGACCTTCGAACCACCAATGCCCAAACAATTCAGCATCATAGGGGGCAACCACAATTGGCTGACGGTCCATCCATTGAGTCCCCTGTCGTATCTGCTCCCTGCGCCTGAACAGAAAATCCGCCGCGTGGTCGGCCGCCTTGCGGCGTGCCCACTCTGGATTATAGGGTGCCTTGTCAGCCGTAGGCCCGGTGATACGGTGGTACTTCAAGCCCGTGTTGTGACGAATCCCGGAAGGATGCATGAATTCCCGAATATCATCGAAAGGCAAATCGTACCCGATATCTCGGTAGTACT
>DAHWFY010000009.1 GCA_027336365.1 Bacillota bacterium
TCCACTGGGGATGGGCCAATTCCACAAAATTGTTCACAACCCGCTCAATCTCCGCGACTTCTCCCTGCATTAAGGCAAGAAATTTGGGTGTAGCCTGAGGCTGGCCTACCAGGAGTTGGACAAAGCCTTTCAGCGTGGTGAGGGGGTTGCGAATTTCATGGGCCACGCCAGCTGCCAACTGGCCGATGACCTCCAGTTTATCTGACCGATGACTCCACTCCCGTTCTTGATGAACCTCCGACAATTCTCGAGCCACCAATACGGCTCCCTGAAACTGTCCTGCGTCGTGAACCGGGATGGCCTTAAAACCAATCGAGACCTCCTGGCCGGAACGGTGCACCATCACCAGGCTGGCATTGGTCCTCGGCTCCAGTCGCCTGCCCAGCAAAATGAACTGTCGGCAAGCTCGATACCGTTGGAATGAGGGCAACATCTGGGCAAAAGAAAGACCGGCAATATCTTTCAGAGAATACCCGGTCAAGGCGGTGAAGGCGGGATTCGCGTCAAAAATCCTCGCCTTGCGGTCCAGCACCCACATAGCTGCCGGATTCTGGTGGACGATTGCGTGGTACACCTGCTCAAGAGTCGGTTTCATCGCCTGGCCACCCTGTTGACCCGCAAGCCCATCAAACCCTGACGAATACGACCTGACATCCAATTCCTTCACCCGCTTTGGCCCAGAATAACAACCAAAACAAACTTAGAGTTCATTGACCCTCTCGCCCCAGGCTAGCGAACAACCATCTTACAATGCTGCTCAATTTCCGGCCAAGTCATGTAGCGGCGAACAATATCCTCTTCCGTCAACACGGTACCTCGCTGAACCTCCACCAGTTTCATCGGAGTCATGGCACGAATTGCATGCCACTGCTCCGCGTACACTCGGATTACGTCCCCTGCAGCGACTCCCAAAAGACGTCCGTCCATGGCCATTTCTCCTTCCCCGGCGACGATGGTCCACACCTCACTGCGCCAAGCGTGTTTTTGATAACTCAAGTGGTGGCCGGGATTCAGTTCAATCCATTTGGTTAAAACTTCTGTGCCATCATCCAGTTTCTGATAATCCAAGACCCGGTAAGACCCCCACAGGCGTTCCTCACACATGGGCCGGGAGTCATAACTGCTAATCACTTCCTTCAACCCCGCAGAGGCCTCCTTGTCGGCCACGAGAATCCCATCCGGTGTGGCCACCACCATGGTATTTTGTAAACCCATGGTCACCACGGGGATGCCCAGTTCATTGACCACATGGGTATTCTCACAAGACACGGCTTCTCCCGGCCCCACCAAGGTGTCATCCATTTTCCCGGATAAGGCTCCCCAAGTCCCCAGATCCTCCCACATACCCTGGTAAGGGGAAACGGCGATGGCCGTCGCCTGCTCCACCACCTCATAATCGAAGCTGCGTTTGGGCAATTCTGCGAACTGTTGTACCAAGTCCGGGTAATTCATCGGGTATCCCTTGGCTGTCAGCACTTGTTCCAAATACCCCAGACGAAAGCAAAACACCCCGCAATTCCACAATGCTCCCTCCTTAATAAGCTGTGCAGCTCGTTGCGGATTTGGTTTTTCCTCGAATCCCACCACTGGCCACCAGGAGCCGCTTGACGCGTGCCTAGACGCTTGTTCCACCCGGATGTACCCGAATTTGCTGGTAGCTTCCGTAGGTTCCACCCCTAATAAAGCTAGGTCTGCCTCCGCCTCCTTCAGCACCTGTTCCAATCCGGCAATACGGACAAAATACTCGTCATCCACGTAGTGATCCACAGGCAGGACGGCCACCACCTCATCCGCCGCAGCCCCCGCTCGTTGACGCAAGTAGGTACAAGCCAGTGCGATGGCGGGGAAGGTATCCCGTCGCGTCGGCTCCTCAATCACCGGCACCTCTCCCAGTTGGGAAAGGATGATATCCTGCTGGGCGCGCGATGCGCAAACATAGCTGGCAGATTGCAGCCCAACCTGAGCCAACTGCCCCCACACCCGCTGCAGCATTGAAACAGGGGCCTGTGATAGAGAGTCAGACAAGGCGGATTGTCCCTCTGGTTTCAAAACCTTGAGGAACTGTTTTGACCGACTGTCATTGGACATAGGCCACAGGCGCTTGCCCGACCCTCCAGACAAGAGTACAATACGCATCGCCATCACCCTCCCAAACGATTATGGTGCAAAAGCTTCAATCCTTGACAGATTGCAAAATTGCATGGATTCTCATCGTAAATTCATGCCCTGTCCTCATCAAACCATGGACGTGAGCGCAACACTTCATTAAAATAGACCTGTTGGAGAGCCTCCATGTATTGTATCGTCTGCGACCGCTGTCGCAAACCGCTGCGGCACGTGGCGGACAGTGCTGAAACCTGAGGATCTACGAAATGGGGTCTACGTACATGATGCTGAGTATTGTCATCCCGACCTATAATGAACGGGAAAACGTCCGCATCATCGCGGACAGAATTCAGTCCTCTCTCGCGGGTGAACCCTACGATTACGAGATTTGGTTCATTGATGACAGTCGAGATGATACTCCTATTATATTGGCGGAATTGGCAAAACAGCAACCTCAGGTCCATTATTTTCATCGGGACAACGGCTCCGGCTTAGCCTCCGCAGTGGTGGAGGGATTTGCCCACAGCCGCGGCGAGTATCTGGTTGTAATGGACGCCGACCTGCAGCACCCTCCGGAGCTGTTGCCTACCCTTGTCACGCGATTACAGAACAACATTGATATTGTCATTCCCAGCCGCTTTGTAGAAGGTGGCTCAGATGGAGGATTGAATGGCTTCCGAAAATTGGTCTCCTGGACAGCTCGAATGTTAGGTCAACTGGCCCTGCGACGGTTGCGCCAAGTATCGGATTGCACCGGTGGATACTTTGGCTTGCGCCGCAGTGTGATTGAACAAGCAAATCTTGACCCAATCGGCTGGAAAATTCTCATGGAAGTACTGGTTAAAGGAGAATACCAGCGGGTCCATGAAGTGCCATACGTATTTGCCGCTCGTCAAGCGGGTGAGTCGAAAATGAGTCTGCGTGAGCAGTGGAATTACCTGCATCACGTGGTTCGACTGGTGATGCAGAGCCCCGAGGACCGACGTTTTTACTTGTACTGCTTGGTGGGTGGGTTGGGTGTGCTGGTCAACCTAATTGTCATGAGTGCAGTGATGTACGGCTTGCACCTGCATCCTGTTCTTGCCTCCATCATCGCTTCCGTCGTGGCCATGGTCCACAACTTTTTATGGAATGACCGAGTCACCTGGAAGGAACGAACGGAGTCGGTACGGTGGCGTCGCATGCTGCAGATGCCTTTGTTTATGGCAGTCTCCGGTGTCGGCATTGGTGTCACCGCTCTATTTGTGGAGATCTTCCTACGCCTGCACTGGCCGGAATTGGTGGGCCAATTGGTGGGTATCGTCGTGTCTACAATATGGACCTTTACCGCCAACAACCGCTGGACCTGGACCGAGCGTGCCAGCCAAAGAAAGCTACGCCGCAAGGTGCGCGTGACCCAAGAGTAATGAGAAGTCCCTGCTCAGCGTACGACTAACTTCTAAATGTGCGTATCCCGGAAAAAGTTAGGTCAGACCCAAACAGCGCGAGGAGGCAAACCTAAAATGCGCACCGGGTCTGGCTTCACCCGTGGGGAGCAGTTAGACTGGTGTGGGGAGCGTTTAGACCAGTGGGAGTCCTGTGCTGTACGTTTTCGGTACATGAAGGAACATTTTGCGCGACGACGAAGCACTGCGCCGGGAAGCTCTGACCTCTTTCCGGGCAACCTCTAAACCTGTTTTTGTAGCGTTACATCGATGCAGGTGCCCTTCCCCGGCGTGCTGTGAATGTCCATGCGTCCGCCGTGAGAGCGAATGATTTTTTGGGTCACCAGCATACCCAAGCCAGTGCCCTGCTTTTTTGTCGTGTAAAAGGCTTGCCCCATCCGTTGCAATTGTTCCACCGTCATCCCCACACCCTCGTCACAGACTCGCACCGTGACCTGCGAATTATCTAGCTCGGTATGGATCCCAACTCGAATAGTCCCGCCTTTTGGCATGGCTTCAATGGCGTTTTTTAAGATGTTGATGAACACCTGTTTCAATTGGTTTTCGTCGCACGAGACCTGTACAGGTTGCAAGGAAGGAGTCATCTGAATGTCTGCATTGTACACGATGGCTTGGGTCTGCATGAGAGAGGATACCTGTTCCACCAGACGGTTGAGGTCCTGGGGCTTGGATTGATACACATGAGGGCGAGCCAGGTCAAGAAACTCCGTGATGATAAACTCAATTCTTTGCAACTCAGATAGCATTAAGTCAAAGTAATCCTGATGACCCTCCACCCGCTCTCGCAAGAGTTGCACAAACCCCTTCAGCGCCGTCATCGGATTGCGAATTTCATGGGCAATCCCAGCGGCCATTTCTGCAACCAAAGACATCTTGCCAATTTCCCGCAAGTGAATCTCCGTTTGCCTTAAGTTTGTCACGTCCCTGCCAACCACAATGCGAACCCCTTGAGATTGCTCCTGAGGCTGTACTGAGTACTCGGTCCAGCGACAGATGCGCTGTTCCCCTTGCTCCACGGCCACGGATTTTTCGCCACCGCCCACAACCTCAGTCACCCACCCTTGCTCAATCCAGTCAGCCACCGCCTGAGCCGGGCCGGCATCCAAACCTAGATGAGTCAACAACCCGGTGATGGACAAACTGTCTTGGTGGGAATCACACTCCTCGGGGGAACAGAACAGTTTGCGTGCCTGCTGGTTGGCCACCAACCAGCCACCATTCGCTTCTTTCACAATAAAAACGTGTTCCAATAAGTCCAGCAGTTGCTGGGCCCGTCCCAGGTTGACTGCTGTGCCGCTTGGGCCCTCATCCACCACCCCAATCCCCCCCGTAAGCGCGCGTAACTACTATGATTGTGTCGTTGATTGTACTCCACAAAGAACCAGGTTCCCGATTTACGGTATGACGTTAGACGACTAGCGTGGATCACAGGCGGACACATCTACCTCTCTCTACATCATTTTACAGTCCACATTTGAATAACACCACTCTGACGTCGAACCTGCAAGAAGAATATGGGGCATACTCATATCAGTGTTGGCAACCTTTCTGCGGCTTTCTCTATCGTGGCGTCCGATATGGTGGCGTTTGACGTGGAATTCCAACTAAGAATCAGAACAACTTTTTATCTGTAATCTGCCGTAATCTGCAGAAAACTCTTGAATAGTTCGACGTTCTCCGTCGGATCCCTGCCAAAATTGACGACATTTCGGGATACATACATGTCTTGACATTCACGGTGTGCAAAGAAAGAAGTCATTGAAGGATGGCAAATGCCGCAGAGAACTGTTTTCATCGCAGATTCCGTTGCAGTCATAGAACCCATTTCCGTCACACACAACACCCGCAGGAACAGAATATCTCCGAAATGGGGTCAACCTTTGTCTCGTTTGAATAGGCCCCCAAATTCCTCCCAAGTCCATCCAGCAAATACTACTACTTGGATTTACATTCCTTGCCGGTGCCGCTATCAGCGACATAAGGATCTATTGGTAATATTTTTGCATGGTCAAGCCAGGATAGCCATGCTAAGCTGAGGCAGAATTGTCCCTGCTTCCAGTGGGACACATCAAGCCGAATCACCAGCCGACATTCGGCGGTGTACGGGGGATTTCGGTCCAATGTTGGCATTGGACTTGGGGTGAATCGGGACCCGGAAACGCAGTCCCGTAGGCCGCACTCGTCGGCCGAACCCGACAACTAACCCCGAAGGCGACACGAGGGGATGAAAACTCCATGTTCAATCGTCAGTCAATCTCGCCTCATGCGAACCAGGCCGAGGGAAATTCGACTCATTTTCACTTGGCGAAACCAGCGACCCGCCGCCTATTGGCTGCCACGATGGGTGCAACACTCAGTGGCATACTGAGCACCACGCCAGCGTTTGCTGTAACCCAATCTACTCTCAGTACCCCATCATCCGCCGGCAACCAAACGGTCACCGTACAGGCAGGACAGAGCCTATGGTCCATCGCGCGCATTCATGGGATTCCATTGACAGACCTTGAGGCCGCAAATCCAGGGGTGCAACCTCTGAACCTGCAAATCGGTTCTATTTTACGACTCCCTTTGGGTTTATACCGAGTCCAATCGGGAGATACTTTTTGGAACATCGCGCAACGATTGCATGTGCCCGAAAATGCATTGATGACTGCAAACCCCGGTATCCCGGCCGGTGACCTACAAGTGGGGCAAGTCCTTAACCTGCCTGCCGGACTGAGTCTGGGATTGGCGGAACAGACCTCAGCCAGCACATCGGTTGCACGACAGCGTCCATTCCCACAAAGAACTACCCCATCCATGGCAATCAGTGGGACAAGTCAGACCGCCCATTCCACTCAGACCACAACGGCAAACTCGGGCGCATCATCCACATCGGCAGCCGTCCAACAGACTGTTTCGGCCTCTGCCAACGTTAGTAATATCACTCCGTCCCCCAATGGCACTCAAATCCAGCAGAACCTGTACTGGTTGGCCAAGATTATTCACGCCGAGGCGGACGGAGAGCCAATGAACGCCCAGATTTCCGTGGGTGACGTGGTCTGGCACAGGGTGCTTTCGCCCGACTACCCAAACACCGTCGAGGGGGTTGTATTTCAAATCAGCAACGGTCACTACCAGTTCAGCAGTGTCACGCAGGGATTTTTCCAGTCGTCTCCCGGTGCGGACAACTTGGCCGCCGCGAGGGCTGTGCTGCAGCAACACGAGGACTTAGTGCCCGGCGCCTATGTATTTTACAACCCTGCCCAAACTCCGTCTGGTAGTTGGGTGTGGAGCCAACCTACCATCGCTCACATCGGGGCATTTGTGTTCGCGCATTGACCTCTTCTTCACGCGGATACTCTGCTCAACGCGGATACTCTGCTCATGACCCATATCTCGATGACCTAAATCTCTAAGGAACAGCCCCCTGGTCACAATTTCCTTTATGATCATCTGGCTCGGAGTCTCTCATGCAATAGACCCTAATTGGTGTCTCCGAGCCTTTTTATCCCCATATTTCGAGCAGAAATGGAGCAATAGGGTACAAAATGAGACCGTCGATTCACGAGGTTTCGTAAGACTTGAACAAGATATAGAGAGTTTTATCTGCATGTCATACACTGATGGTGGCCGCAAGTCGTTCACCATCACATCGAATTCCCTGTGATTCTCTTGCAGATTGAATCGGCGGTCTCAAATAAGGGTCCATAAGTCGCTAATAGCCCCTTTCAAGCCACGGATCGCCTAAACAAGCGTCCGCCAAGCTCTTATTCCGGCAAATTTCGCACAAACACGGGGGAAAAAGGTGCAATAGGCGACTTTCGACCTCTTATTTGCGTTTCATTTCCCGTTATTGGATGATTTAACGACTGGGGAACCCTTAATTCCAGAACCGTAATCATCTACCCTCCCCTTCCGTCAAAGATGGTCGCCCAACTAAAGGTGGCCTCTTCAGTCCGTCAAATAGGGTGCCCCGCTGTGGGTCCCGCTGTAAGTCCTGCTGTGGGTCCCCACCGGTGATCCCACTGAGGATCTTGCCAGTAAGTCACTCCACTGCCTTTCCCTCTTAATCTCCTCTCGATTGGAGAGATCATCTGAAAAATCTGATAGTTAGTGGATAGCGATAATGTTCCCCATTGGAGGCTTTCACCGCAGCAACAATCACCATGATTATCTGGAAAATCCCCAATCCAATGAGAAGGGGTAAGCCAATCAAAATTATAGTCAAGAGCGCTGCCACAACTCCATAAAGCAAAATCGAAATTTGGAAGTTGATAGCTTCCTTTCCGTGATAATTGACATATGAATACTCTTCCCGCTTAATGAGCCACACAACCAACGGACCCAGTATCCATCCTAAAGGAACAATATACCCCACAAAAGCAGACAAATGACATGCGATTGCCCAATCTCGTTCGTGACGATTCATGAGTCACCTCCTGAAGTTATTATAAGTGCGTGTCTGGAAAAGTAGTTAGGTCCGATTCAAGCCATGTGAGGAAACCAGCCTAAAATACGCATAGGACCTGCTCCCCAGTGGGAAGCGTTTAGACTGCGAGAGCCCCGTGCCGTACGTTTTCGGTACGTGAAAGAGCATTTTGGGCGATGACGTGGCAATACGTTGGGAAGTTCTGACCCTTTCCCTGCACGCACTAGTATGAATAATTAAGGTTTACGACAGCCCCGCTGGCGGAGTGAGCGTCTCCGGATTGTATGTGTACTGATAGTTGGCCGTGGACATCACAGTCATAGAACTTACAGACTGATCCAAGGCGGTCTTTCCAGAAACTGTACGTAAGGTATTTACAAATTATTTAAAAGAAACGAGTTGGTGTCGTGAGAACATTTGCATCTGCCTGAGGATAGAACCCGCCTTACTTCCCTACACATCAGACGATGGGCGTCCAAGCAATGGCATCCTGTGATTTGATTACCGTCGAAGGAAACTGCCAAACCGCCGAGATATCTGCAGGAACTCGACGGATCTTGGCGAATAAGGTCCTGTTGAATCAGTGTACGGATGCACATCTTTGTACGGATGCACATCTTTCTTGCAAGGGGACGAACTGGGGTTGCAAAACGCCTGGACTGCTGTCACATACGGCTTCGTTGTGCGGGATGTTTTAGTATTCGCTTACGGATTGGCTTTCGGTTCGTTTCTCACTGTGGTAGGAGACCGAATTCCCCAGGGACTTTCCTTGATCCATCCACCTTCTCACTGTTCGGCTTGTGGACGCAGGCTTCACGCTTGGGAACTCATCCCGGTTTTCTCCTGGTTGGCTTTGAGAGGTCGGTGTCACACGTGTAAATCCCGCATCCCCTTACGTTACCCCATATTGGAACTGGCCACCGGAGTCTTGTGGGTGGTCACCCTGCACCAAGTGCCCATCTGGCCTGCTCGCTTAGCTTGGTTTGCCTTCTGGTTGGTGCTCTTGGCCGCCACGGCGACGGACCTGTCCACCATGCGAATTCCAAATCTTCTATCCCTGCCTGGTGCCGTCGGAGTATATGGACTATTTGTGTTGACTCACACGCGCACGTGGACCCATTCGTTATGGGGGGCTGGTGTAGGATTTGGTCTACTTTTTCTTATCCACCTTCTTTCCAAGGGCCGCATGGGCCTCGGAGACGCCAAACTATACCTAGCCATTGGTGCCGCTTTAGGACCCTGGATGAGTTTGGAATCCTTTGTGCTCGCCTCCTTTTTTGGCACTCTGATTGGCCTGCCTCTGCGTTGGAGCGGTCGAATTGGTGCCGGCCAAGCCATTCCCTTTGTCCCCTTCATTACCCTGGGGGTGGTGACCACTTTTTTATGGGGGCAACCCCTGTGGCAACTTTACTTGCAATGGACCGTTTACCGGGCAGTTTAACAGTACATGGAATTGAACTTTCAACCTTTGCAAGGAGATGTGGAATGGACAAACAAGTAGAATTACCCATCCACGTTTTGCTGCGACACGCCGTTGCAATGGGCGCCTCAGACTTACACCTGTCGGCGGGATGGCCTCCAGTGTACCGAATTCAAGGTGAACTGCAACCCATCGGCCAATCCCTGGCGGCCTCCGATTTGACGGATGCCGCACGTTCCCTGATGACCGCACACCAGTGGGATGTCTTTGAACGCCAAAGAGACCTGGACTTTGCATATCATCTGCCTGAGTTATCTCGCTTTCGAGTGAATGTGTACAGGCAGAGTGGAAGGGTCAGTTTAGCCATCCGGATAATAAGAAACCAGGTGCTGAGTTTGGAGAATTTAGCTCTTCCTCCTGTACTGCGCACCTTTGCCGATGCGCCAGACGGTTTGATTGTGGTGGCTGGACCCACAGGCCACGGCAAGTCCACCACCCTAGCTGCCATGATTGATTACATGAACCACAATCAAAGACGACATATCATTACCCTGGAAGACCCGATTGAATACGTGTACACGAAGGGCACCTCCGTAATTGAACAAAGGGAAGTGGGTGAAGACAGTCTGAGTTTCGCTGCTGGACTACGAGCAGCCCTGCGCCAAGATCCAGACGTTCTATTGTTGGGTGAAATGAGAGACCTAGAAACCATGCAAACGGCCCTCACAGCTGCGGAAACAGGCCATCTAGTGTTGACCACTCTGCACACCCGCAATACGGTGCAAACGGTGGAGCGAATGACGGATGCCTTTCCTTCAAGCCAGCAACGACAGGTCCGTCAACAACTGGCCTCGGTACTGCGAGGTGTGACTTGTCAACGCCTATTGCCCCGCAAGGATAATCATGGACGGGTAGCGGTCATGGAAGTCCTCGTCAACACCCCGGCTGTGGCTAATCTGATTCGCACAGAGCAAACCCACCAGTTGCAAACCGTGATGCAAACGGGTCGGAATCAAGGAATGCAAACATTGGATAGCCATTTGGCCGAACTGACGAGAATGGGTTTAATATCACAGAGGGATATATAGCCATATGAAGGATAATATGGGGGATTTACAAAAATGTCCACGATTTATAGTAACTCTGTGTGGAAGATTCACTCACTTTCAAGACAGGCCGTCGGTAGAATTTTCATTAAGACTTTCATTGTGTGCTTGTTTGCTTTCTCGGTAGGAATGGCTTTGTTCAGTTCATCTCACATTGATTTTGGGTTTTTCTACTATTCATTCCAATCTGTACTTCATCATCAGACCAATATGATGTATGATTTTATTGCAGAACAGCAGTGGATGAGGGCTCATGGTTTCCCAGCAGCACCAAATTCCCAGTATGTCTATCCCCCACTGTTTGCCGCCGTCTGGAGTTGGTTGGGACGAATGCCGCTGCGCGTTGCCTGGGTGTGGTGGGCTATTCTGAGTATCACCTCGTATGTAATCTCTGTAGCATTGATTGCACGCGCGGTCCTCGCCTCCTCTTCAGGATGGCGCACGTACGCCTTCATATTCATTGCTGCGTCATTCACGCCCTATTTGTGGGACCTACTGATTCAAAATGACAACTGGTTAGTCCTCTTTCTTGTTGCTTTAGGAATTTATTTTCATATTGGAAGAAGAGACGTTATTGCCGGGGTTTTGTTTGGACTCGCGGCACTGTTTAAGGTCACGCCGATAATACTCCTGCTGTATTTTGGACTGAGACGCGAGTGGCAAATGGTCATGAGTGGCATCATATCAATCCTTTCAGGTGTATTGATTACCGTTTTTTGGCTCGGAACAAAAGTTCTTGTTACCTACATCACATTATTTAAGAGCCTGGTCACCCGTAGCATGCAATACGGAGGAGCACCGTACAATTCATCCTTGAGAGGATTGATTCTCTGGTGGAACAAATCACACCATGATATGAGTATTCATTACGTCCATCTTGTATGGGTTGTATATTTGATATTACTAACATTAACAATAATCTGGGCATCGCGACAGCATTTGTTGGATGAAAGTTATCACACAGCCGTAGCATCTTTAAGTGTTCTTCTGTATTCACCTCTAACGGAGATCCCTCACATGGTGCTCACTCTTCCAGCCGTGGCCTATCTTCTTACATCCCGTAAATCTCACATAACATTTAAGTTCCCGATGGTATCCACTGAACAAGAAGTCTTTCCACTTGCAAAATGCGTCCTTTACTGGGTGATGTTCACTGTTTTAGCCATCGCTCTGTCTCTATGCGGATGGATTCTTTTGAAACAAATGCCGTGGGAGTATGGACTGGTTTTGGTCGTCCTCACAGCTATGGTGATGACCCGAAAGTAAGATTCCTTCAATGTAAAAAAGCTGCACAAAACAGAAATAACAAAATAACGAAAATCGCCATAAACACTACAGTTGTCGAATTTAGAAATCTATTGACGAAATATGTGCAACATGATGTAATACAGGAGAAATTACGTATTTTTATTAACCGGGGTAGTTCATGATTGCAATCTATTGTAATCATGTTGCCAGTTTGGTAGTAAATCAAGAAATCATTCCCTTAGTTGAACTTGCAGTATTTGAGTTTTATATGACAACGTAAATTTGAAGGGGTGATGAAGAGTGAAAAAGTTGGCATTGCGAGCCTGGATGTATTGGGAGAATTTTAAACGTCGTGACAAAGGACAAGGCATGGTGGAGTATGCATTGATTATCGCTCTGGTTGTCGTCATCATTATTGCTGCGTTCGCGCTCTTGAAGGGCCCAATTGAAGGCGCTTTTGGTAACGTTGCCAATAACATCAACGCCGCTGCATAATGCTTATCCTTGTACCAGAGCCTCGCTCGACGTTACGGGCGAGGTGTTTTTTTCGAATAGACCCTCATGCCGCTGTTAGCGGAATCAACCAGGGGTGCAAATCCACATCATTGTATTTGCTGGGATAAATCAAATTCTGGGAGGGAGTGTCTTGGGCAAGTACTCGAACGCCATACTGCTTGGAATCGCCATCCTCCTTGCCTTTCTTGCGACCGTACTGATAATGCGCGTACTTCCTTCCTCTGGCACACGCAACGAAGGCCCATTGGCGACAGTGGTAGTGGTGACAAAATCCGTACCTATAAATAGTCTGATTACAAAAGATGACATATCTACGAAACAGGTGGCAGTGACAGATTTGTCCCCAGGAGCTATTTCTTCCCCGTCAGTCATCATCGGCAAATACACATTAACTCAATGGTTGCCAGGCCAACAGGTCATTGCTGGGATGGCCGGAAATGCAAATAACGCGAAATTTTCGTTAAAGATTCCCACAGATCTACGTGCCTTCACACTGCCGGACAGTAGCCTGATTGGTGTCGACCACTTAATCGTGGCTGGTGACAACGTGGACGTTCTGGCCTCCTATCCAGCGAAAAATGGTTCACCCACGCCTACAGTGAAAACCATTCTGCAAGACATTCTTGTACTGTTCGTAGATCAGCATCAGGGACCCACTCAAACGTCCACCCCGAGCAACACCAGCGGTGCACCATCTGGGTCAAACAACAGCGGTGACACCATCACGCTTGCCGTCACACCGAAGGAAGCCGAGGAATTGGCCTTCACAGAGGCTGTACAAGGCTCCATTAGCTTCACATTGCGCAATCCAAAAACAGAAGGAGCAGTCACCGTACCACCTCAGACCCAGGTGCCGTAAACATTCACTGAACGGACGCCCAGTTCTGCATGAACAGGGACAGACCCTAGGGAGTGACTTCTGTGAGTGACACCGTACGCTTGTTAATTCTTGACGGCTCCATGGAACGCCGTGAATCTATCAAGGCTTTACTACAAGTGATGCCGCGATTTCACATCGTCGGTGAAGGAGGGTTGGATAACAAGGCACCCATGCGCGTCATGAGCGATAATCCGGACATTGTACTGGTCTCTATCGATCCTGGCGACAGCGAAAACAGCGTTATCTTAGAGCATATTTCTGCCCAGAGCCCGGACATAGGCATCATTGTCCTGTCTGAACACAAGGATTGGTATCTTGTGCGACAATACATGCGGGCCGGAGCCAAAGATTACTTATATATGCCGGTAACCCCAGCGGTTTTAGAACGAACCATTGACGAAGTGATTCGTCTAATGAATGAAAAGAGCGTCATTGCGCCAGAGTTGGAAAAGCAGAGACAAGCAAGTGCACGCTGTAAGACTTATGCTTTTTTTAGCGGTAAAGGAGGGGTAGGTAGGACAACACTGAGTGTCAATGTTGCCACTGCCCTAGCGATGTCAGGCCACAGCACTGTTTTGGTGGACTTGGCCCTGTATGCAGGAGGCGACCACATCCTGTTGAACATTGTTCCATCATGGACCATCATGGATTTGCTACAGCAAACACAGGAGTTGGACCGAGAACTTTTACAACACTACCTGTCTTATCACCAGGATTCAGGGCTATGGCTGTTACCTGCACCTCACCAGGCGGAAGAGATGGAATTGCTTGTGGACTCCGACTTCCGGCTCATGATGAAGGCGCTCCAGCGCGAATTTGATTACGTCGTCGTCGACACCGCGTCCATGCAAGAATCATTGTTGCTCACGACCCTGGAAGTAATCACGCGAGGGTTCCTAGTCAATATGCTAAACATCGCTGTTATCAAGAGCAATCAATCCATCCTCGATTTTGTGCGAAAATCCGGATATGCGGGCAAGATTGCCACGGTGCTAAATAATGCGGACAGTCGTACAGGTGTCACTGCCCATGATGTCGAAAGGGTCCTGGGTGTGCCTTTGACATGGCAGTTCCCCAGCGACTACACGTTGGTTGAAACGGCTGCAAATGCAGGAGTTCCCTTTGTTTTAAAACACAAGCGCAACAGATTGGCCAGGAGCATAGACGGATTTTCGCAGAAGCTTTTGCAAACAGACAATTGACTCATCCATTGCCGCCATCTCTCATGTCATTGTATCCTTTCCACGTTAAAAGAGGTGCGAACATGTCACTGCTGGAACGGTTAGAGAGGGAAAAAAACAAACGGCAATCGGCAAATCATGCCATGCCTACCCCCACACATCCACAAGATCTTAACCTTGACCAGATCATTGAGGAACGCCCTTCTCCCACTCGGGGTAAGGAACCCCTGTTACCCCAAAGAAATCCGTCCTCGATATCTACCAGTCGCTTGCGACCTCCCGAGGTCCAAAAGTCATCGTCAGTACTTTTTCTGGAGTGGAAAACCAAACTGCATGAAAAATTTGTTAATCAAGTTTTTGAACAGCCAGGATCTCCCAACTTAGAGCAGGCCATCCGCACACTAGTGCAGGGAGAGGACCTACCCCTGTCCCGTGCTGAGCGAGAACGCATGGTTGTAGAATTAAAAGCGGAAATCGAGGGTTATGGGCCGATTGATGACCTGCTACGAGATGATAGCGTGACTGAAATTATGGTCAATGGACCACGGCATGTGTACGTGGAACGCGCGGGGAAATTAGAATTGACCCCAGTTGCTTTCGCAAATGATAGTCATATCATGCGCATTATTGAAAAAATCGTGGCTCCATTGGGACGCCGCATCGATGAGGCATCTCCGATGGTGGACGCCCGCTTGCCGGACGGTTCTCGAGTCAATGCAATCATTCCTCCGCTGGCGGTGACTGGCCCCGCACTCACCATTCGCAAGTTTTCTCGTGACCCTTTGCAAGCCGAGGACTTGGTTCGCTTCAACACGCTCACAGAACCTATGGTGGAATTTCTTCGCGGTTGTGTAAAGGCTAGACTGAACATCCTTGTGTCTGGCGGAACAGGGGCTGGCAAAACAACAACCTTGAATGTGATTTCTTCCTTTATTCCTGCGAACGAACGAGTTGTTACCATTGAAGATGCCGCTGAGTTGCAACTTCATCAAGAACATGTTGTCACTCTGGAAACTCGACCGCCGAACATTGAGGGAAAAGGCACGGTGACCATTCGTGACCTGGTGCGAAACAGCTTGCGCATGCGACCGGATAGGATTGTCGTCGGCGAGGTTCGCGGTGCCGAGGCGCTTGACATGCTGCAGGCCATGAATACAGGACATGATGGGTCACTGACAACGGTTCATGCCAACAATCCTCGCGACGCGTTGCGCCGTCTGGAAGTTATGGTGTTGATGACGGGAATGGAATTACCCTTGCGCGCCATCCGTGAACAGATTTCCTCAGCCATTAACATTGTGGTCCAACAGGCGCGATTAAAAGACGGCACGCGTAAAATTGTGCAGATTTCTGAATTGGTCAACATGGAAGGAGACACCATCGTCCTCCAAGACCTGTTTACATTTCAAGAGCAAGGTCTGTCCGAGGATGGGACTGTACTCGGAGAACACCACCCGACGGGTGTGGTCCCGAGGGCCGTGGACCTATTTAAAGCGCGGGGAATTCCAATCAATTATGAGTGGTTTCACACGGAGGTGGACTCATGGGGTTAATAGCCTTATCTATATTTTTTACTTTTTTAATTCTCGTCTATATCGGTGGAAAGGTCGTGTTGCGAAATCGGCATCGCATGTCCATACGCCTCCGTGCATTGGCGGACAGTAATCCTGGCTTAGCCGACGTAGTGTATGAAGGCAAACGCAGCCGCGTTCACCGCGCATCCCTACGACTGATGGATGGACAGTTGATTATACGAATCGAGGCATGGCTCAAAAGTGCCGACCTCGCCATTGAACCCGCAGAATTTTTGTCCCGTTGGTTCCTTCTGGTGGCCATCGCAACGGCTCTCGCCGGAACATTTCGGGGCATATGGGGTGCCCTACTCATCCTGGTGTTCTGCATCCTTGGAACCTATGGATACTTCCGTCTGAGCGCAAATCGCCGACAAAAGAGGTTTGATGCCTCTCTTGTGGACATGTTGACCATGTTGGTGAATTCTTTACGAGCTGGCTTCTCCCTACTGCAATCCATCAATGTCCTCAGAGACGATATGGAGGGCCCCATAAAGGAAGAAATGGGTCGGATTATCGCCGAAACCCAAATTGGAATTTCCATCGAGGAGGCATTAGCACGATCCGTACAGCGGGTCAACAGTCCCGATTTCGAATTGGTTGTGACAGCCATTAATATACAGCGGACCATTGGTGGAAACCTGTCAGAGGTGCTGGATCAAATTGCTGATACCATTCGCGAGCGAGTACATTTGAAGGCAGAAGTACGGACATTAACGGCCCAAGGACGAATCACCACCATCATTTTTCTCGTCCTACCACCGACATTGGCCGCCATTATATCTTTTTTAAACCCAAGCTACATGGGAATTCTCATCCAGACCGCCATTGGTAGAGGACTCATTGTCACTGGCTTGGTTTTGCAGGTGATTGGTTATTTCTTTGTGCGCCGTGTGACCTTCATTGAACTATGAAAACCCTCATGAAGCTGAAAATGCGGCATGATACAACCCGACCCGAAAAGGGAGGCATAGTTTGTGAAATGGGCTATTTTCCTCATCATGGTCCCGATGTTTTATACCCTGCTGTTGGTGCTCACGGCACGCAGGCGTAAGACTTTAATTCGGTTAAATTCGCTGACAATGATTCGTACACCCACGGGCTCCTCTGCGACGCTATCCAAACCAAGCACCTCTGTATGGCGCAGATTTGTAAGTACCCTAACCACCAACTGGATTGGTCGCTGGTCACAGAATCGTATCAGAAAAGTTTACCTGCAGCTTCTACGAAGCGGAAATCCGCTCAACGTGACCGTTCCGGAGTGGATTGGCTTAAAGGTCCTCTCCGCGAGTCTCAGTGGGTTGGCGGGTGTGGGTTTGATCATCTTCAGTCAAGGGTCGTGGGCCGGACTGGTCCTCTTGTTTAGCCTCGTAGTACTAGGATGGATTTCCCCAGATTTCATGCTCTATAGGGCTGGTCAACGTCGAAGACGATCCCTCGAACGACAATTGCCGAATTTGTTGGATTTGCTCTCGGTCAGTGTGGAGGCAGGGTTGGGGTTTGAACAAGCTTTGAGTAGAATTGGACAAAAACTTCAGGACCCGATGGCCAAAGAAATTCATCGATTGCTTGGAGAAATTCAATATGGCAGTTCTCGAACGGAAGGGTTGAGAAGGTTTGCCGAACGCACCAATGTAGATTCCATTCGCAACTTCGTCTCCGCAACCATCCAGGCAGATAAACTGGGTATAGGCATGGCGCAGGTTTTGCGGGTACAATCAAGAGAGGTGCGCCGCAAGCGGAGAATGGACGCTCAGGAGCAGGCGGCAAAGGCTCCGATAAGAATGCTTTTCCCAATCCTTTTGTTTATTTTCCCAGCTATTTTTATTGTGATTCTTGGTCCTGCATTGCTCCACATTATGCAGATGTTTAAGAACGGAATTTAAATTAAGGTATTCAGTCAACGAGGGATGAGAGCCGGGTGAGTAACCAAGTACGTGTTCTGCTGATTACAGATGATCAAGTCATTCAAGAAAAGGTAGAGTTTTGGCTCACCACAGTAGGGATGTTCGAGTATTTGGGATCTTTCCCGTCATTCCGAGCATTGCAATCTTCACAGCTTTATTTACCCGACTTGATTCTTGTCGCATTTGAAGATATCGACCCTGCTTTGCAGGCCATTTCGCAACTTTCCCTAACTTATCCTCGAGGTAGATTTGTCATCGTAACTGCAAATCCCAGCGTCCAAGCGGTTCGAGAAATGATGCGAGCCGATGTGCTCGACTACATTGATCTTGACCAAGACGTAGCACAAGCCGGCGTGGATTTGCTGCAAAGTTACCTCACGGACCGTGAACGCTATGAACGCCTCAGCATGCAAATTCTTTCAGAACGGGTGGTTACCCAGGCTAGGTCATTGGTCTTCTTGGGAAACAAAGGTGGAGTCGGCAAGAGCACCATTGCTACAAATCTCGCTGCCGTATTTGCGCAGAGGGGCACAAAAACAGTACTTGTGGATTTGGACTTGCGTTCAGGAGTTGACCACCTATTCCTAGGCCTTAGTCCAGAGAGGACCTTGGGCGAACTTGCTAAAGAAGTCACGGATTTCGATTCCACTGTGATGGACCGCTATCTTTCTCATCATTCGTCAGGACTGGATGTATTATGTGCTCCCAGATCACCTGAAGATGCCAATGAGGTAACACCAGGTCTCATCCGCACGGTCTTGCAGACGTTGCTCAGGCAATATGACTATGTGATTGTGGACACTTCTCCGCTTGTAGATGACATATTATTGGCCGCAGTAGATGTATCTCATGACTTCTTCCTTATATCCACAATGAATGTCAATGTGCTTCACAACGCACGGAGGTTGATGGACCTATGGAATAAACTGGGATATTCAGAGTCGAATTTAAGACACATCTTGAACCGAGCAAACACCAAGCATGGGCTACGAGTGAGCGATGTCCATAGGATACTTAAATTCTCCGTTTTTTGGCAATTAGGAAACGATGAGAGAGCTGTGGACCGTGCTATCAATGATGGGGAATTGTTGGTGCTCAAACATCCCAATAATCGAATTTCACGCGAAATTAATGGACTCGCCGACCGTCTCTTTGACCAGTACAGATACCGTCCAACCCGTCGTAACAGAGGAAAGACTAGACGATTTAGGAACTTTAAGCAAAAAACTACGGTTCAAGGGTGATTATTTTTCACGGTCCTTGCATCGTTCTGAGTATCTGTCATAACACGTGAAGGTGACCAACCATGGAGCAATGCATGAAGTCAGATGGAACCCCCATTTTGTATGAAGTCAGACGAGCAAAGACACACTGGCAGAAGTTCAAAGGCCTCATGTTTAAGAAGTCCCTCGGTGAACATCAGGCCTTACTCCTGGAAAATTGCCGTTCTATTCACTCCTCATTTATGAGAATGAGCATCGATGTCATCTTTATGGACCCACAGGGAACTATTGTTTACCTGATGGAAAACATGCGACCTTGGCGAATTTCCAAAATCGTAAGAGAAGGTCAATCTGTGCTGGAATGTCATTCAGGAACCATAAGAAAACATGGGTTGAAGTTGCACGACACTCTGAAACTCATGAAGAGAGGCTGACAAACATCATTTTTATTGGAAATAACTAGGATACGAAAATCTATAAAGAATTTCTTCATCTCTCCATACAAGTACAGAAGGAGTTGAACCCCCGGTGTCGAATGACGCCGTATGAAAACAAAACGATTGTTGCGGCTAATGACTGCTTTGGGTAAAGACGACGGCCAATCCATGCTGTTATTTGTCATGCTGTTGCCTATTCTTTTAGGTACGGCAGGGCTGGGTGTGTCTCTTGGGATGGTGTACTTTCAACAGGGACGGTTGCAGAATGCGGTTGACGCAGCCGCTCTTGCTGGTGCCAAGGCAGCCAGTCAAGGACAGTCACCTAATTCTCAGAGTTCCATAATCTTGCTCGATGCACCGAGCGCGATAAACCCCACGGTGAACCTCGACCCAACAAATCCACTCAATGTCGTCGCCCAAGCACATCAGCAGGTTTCTGGCGGGTTTGCCGCATTGTTCGGATTTCAGCACATCACCATTTATGCACGAGCAGTCGCAAGGTATGGCCCTGGGGAACAATTTAACTATGCTGTTTTTCAAGGTTCAAAAAACCGCACCAACCCCATGGTGTTTAACGGCAATGATAATATACATGGAAGTCAGCCGGGCGTGGTGGCCAGTGTACACTCCAATGGTGATATCTTGATCAACGGTTCGGTGCGCATCACTGGTGTTGCCAGCGCCGATGGAAACGTGCAAACCAATGGAAATAATCAAATTGGTGAAATTCAGGACAATCAGCCATTTATTTCTACTCCAGATTGGCCAATTCCCTCTCTCCCGTCAACAAGTGGGTGGCAGGTTGTCCAGAGCCTTCCTCAGAATACGACATTGACCGGTAACTACTTGGTTCAACAGGACACATTGAGTGTGCAAAATGATACTATTTATGGATCCATCATGGCCATCAATGGAGCCTCTATTCAGTTGAATGGCACATCCACCATGTATGGTAACTTGTACACGGTCGGCGGTGGCAACATTTCGCTCAATGGTTCGAACACGGTGAATGGAAACATCCTTGCAACACAAAACGGTACGGGTACTCCGTCACAGATCACCCTGAACGGAGGGAGCACCATCTCTGGATTCATCGTATCCCAAGGCGGCAGTATTTTTCTGAACGGCAATGACTCCTCCGGAAGCGGCTCAGGATTGACCGTGGGTGCATTTGCCGAAAACGGAGTGGGCGGAAACATCACCGTGAACGGTGGCGTGTCTTTGACGGGTGTACTCTACGCACCCGACGGTAATTTAATTTTTAATGGCAATGATACAGTCACTGGTGCCGCGGTGGCACACCAGGTCACCTTAAACGGTTCGATAGATGTCGCATACAATCCCAGTGTCGTCCAAGCAGTGCCTTTTCAATCAATTGCTCTAATTCAATGAAGGAGGCACATCATGCGACCGTTTAAATCTCAATGCACGGATACCCGTGGTCAAGCCATGGTTGAGTTTGCCTTGGTTCTGCCCATCTTATTACTGCTTGTCCTTGGAATTATCAGCTACGGGTTATACATCAACGCAAATGTAACCTTGCAACAAGCGGCCCGAATCGGAGCACGTGCAGCCTCCGTTGGAGATACCGTCGGATGTCCGGGCGACAGTGCCCAGCAGGAAATGAGTTCAGGACAACCCACAACCATTTACGGAGTAGTGGATGATGAAGTGAACCAGGGCATGGGCCTCAACGTGGGTTCTGGATCGTCTGCCCAGTCCGTGTTAACCCCGCCACCCACTCTCCAAACAACAGATCCGCAAAATCAGAGTTCTACTAATAGTTTGGTCACAGTGAGTGTCACTTTGCCCTATCATCCACTCGTTCCCTTTCCAGGCTTGCTGCCCAGTTCAATGACTCTCACACAATCTTACACCATGATGATTGAACAGCCCCAACCCTCTGATGCAATCACCCCTACCGGAAATACCGACGAATATACCCTTGTTCAGCCAGGTGGATGTCCGTAAATGCGGTGACTGTCCATCTCGACCGCGTCACCGCCCTCTTTCTTCTACTTGGCTAATCGCCTACCCCGCTACCTACTTTACCACTAGCACTGGCATGGTGGCACGGTGTAGCACATGGTAACTGACGCTCCCGAGAATGGCGCGGTCCAGCGCTCCCTTGCCGTGACTGCCAATGACAATCATCTGTGCGTCCTGCTCCTCGGCAATCTGACAAATGGTCCGAGCGGGATCCCCAATTTCGGTACGAAATTCCACGCGATTGTCGGTGTCCGCAAAAATTTCTGTTCTTGCCTTGCGTTCCAATTCGTCAGCATAGGCATTGTCCTTCGAAATTTCGCCGGGCATCATGGCCCAATAAGGATATACGGAGTCCGGCACAATGGCGGGCATCACGTACAGCATGATCAATCGTGCCTTGGGCCACGCCTGTAAAAAAGTATTGGCTACTTTCCCTGCGTGAATGGAAACTTCTGATCCGTCCGTCGCGTATAGAATGGTCTTCATGGTCTCCGCCCTTTCCCTCCTGCCTCCTTACGGAGTTGTGCAGGTCTGTATGGCCTTTCCACCTATTCTTTCCCTCTGAGTTTAATCCTGCATCCTTTGCGGCGCAAACTCCAGCCAAGCCCTCCATCTAACGAACAAGCGACCTTGGTCTTCATGCAGGACTCCATCCAACCTTGGTCTTCATGCAGGACTCCATCCAACCTTGGTCTTCATGCAGGACTCCATCCAGCCTTGGTCTTCATGCAGGACTCCATCCAACCTCGCCATCCAATAGCTGCTCTGTTTCTTGTCGGCTAGGAATGGCTTCCTGGGCTCCCTGACGAGTCACCGCCAACGCTGCGGCGGCCACGGCAAAGCGCAGGGCATCTTTGCGGCCTTCCATTCGTGCCACGGCAAACGCCCCCACAAACGTGTCTCCCGCCCCTGTGGTGTCTACCACAGGCACTGTGAATGCAGGTACAACTTCCATATTGCCGAACACGTCTGCATAAGCCACTCCTCCTGCGCCCAGGGTCACCACCACAATGGCTGGTCCCTTTCGGCACAGTTCCTTTGCGGCAACTTGGCCGCTGTCCCCATCGCTTACGGAATGGCCGACAAAGTGAGCGGCCTCCGTTTGGTTGACCACAAGAATATCTGTCAGCCCTAACATTCCCTCATCCACGCCCTCCAAGGGTGACGGGTTCCAGAGAACCCACACTCCGTTTTGTTGGGCGAGTTCCATGGCCCGCAAGGTAACCTCGCGTGGGATTTCGTTTTGCAGCACAATGGCATCACATTGGACGAACACTGAGGCCATGGCCTCAATATGCGCTCTCGTCACTCCGGCGTTTGCCCCCGGCACCACCACAATGGTATTCTCCCCCGCCTCGTCCACCGTCACCACAGCCATTCCAGTGGTCTCATTGAGGGTAACCACCCCCTGTGTGTCGACTCCATTTACCTTCAACATTTCTAATAATTGGTTTCCCCAGAGGTCTGCCCCCACGGCACCCACCAATAAGGTCTGTCCCTCCTGACTGGCGCGGGCTGCGGCCACCGCTTGATTTGCCCCCTTGCCACCGGGGGCGTAACGAGTTGTCGAAGCACGAACCGTTTGTCCGGGCAAAGGATGCTGTTGCACCCGGTTGATTAAATCCATATTCACACTACCCACGACACAAATATTTGGCAAGTTGTTCTCTCCTAACAGACAGTGATTACTTGACCGCCAAGACAATTTTACCTCTTGCATGTCCGGACTCGCTCAGTGCGTGAGCCTCCTGCACACTGGACAAAGGGAAAACCCTTCCCACCACGGGTCGCAGTTTTCCTTGTTCAATCCATTTCCCTAACCGGATCAATTTTTTACCGTCAGGTTGCAAGAAAAAGTACGAGATTTCCACTGGATGTTCTTCGATAAGTTCTGCAGAAGGAGGTTGCACAATGGAAACCAAGCGCCCGCCCGGTTTCAAGACGCGAAAACTATTTTCCTGCACAGATCCTCCTAACAAATCAAATACCAGGTCCAGGTCCCGTATCCTCAGGGCAAAGTTCTCCGTCTGGTAGTCAATGACCTCATCCGCTCCCAAGTCTTTCACAAAATTTACATTCCCTGCGCTGGTGGTTGTAACCACCCATGCTCCCAAGTTCTTGGCCAATTGGATGGCGTGCACTCCCACCCCACCAGCACCGGCGTGAATAAGTACTCGTTGACCTGACCGCAATTTGCCGTGCTCTACCAGACCTTCCCACGCGGTCAAGGCCGCCAGCGGAACAGAAGCCGCCTCCACAAAGGTAATGTTTCCCGGTTTGGGAGCCACCAAACTTTCATCCACAACCACATACTCCGCATAAGCCCCATTTCGCTCCGTGGCCGGGCGAGTAAAAACGGGATCGCCAGGATGAAACTGGGTCACCTGACGGCCCACTTCTTTCACCACCCCGGCGGCATCCCAGCCTAAAATCAGGGGTAACGGATAGTCAATCCGGTGCCGCAGCCGACCTTCGCGAATTTTCCAGTCCACCGGATTCACCCCGGCGGCATGAACCTCAATCAACACGTCCAGAGGCCCCACGACTGGAACCGGCACCTCCGCCAACTTCAACTGTTCTCGACTTCCATAGTGATTAATAATGATGGCTCGCAATGCACCCTTCCTTCTTTCTTTTAAAATTTTTGCTGAATGTGATAGATGAGCCCATTTTTTATGGTTGAATCACCCCCTGCGCTCCCATCCACGGCCATAAAGTCATGACGAACTTGGCGTTGAACCGCTAGATCCGCATCAGAATATTCCACCCTATCCCAGTAAATTCAGGTACGTGGATTTACCTTCCCTGCTGGTGCCGCTAACAGCGGCATGAGGGTCTATCCGCATAAAATGTGATGGGCTCGTTGGGTTGGCCTAGTTGTGACAGACGTTTCTTGCGGTCGGTAGCTTCCCACAATTTGCGCAGACTGTTCCGCGATTTTACTTTTCCAACGGTGAACTGCTTTCTTCGCGTCCAGCACGGCTAAATGCCCGACGAAGAATTCCATGTAAAATGCAATCGTTTGGTTGTATAGTTCTTGTGTCGCCAAGATAGCCTGCCGTTTGGCGGCATGAACTTCTTTATGAATGCCGATCTTCACCGTTTTCACCAGTATGGCCACCCGTTTCGCCTCCCTCCATGTCATCCATGAGCTTTTTTGCTTTCTGGCGAAACTCTTATGATCGTTTCCCATACAAACAAGCTGAAAACACAGTCACAATCGTTAATAAGTCTTGTACCAATTCTTCCTGTGAGGCTTTGGGCTCTGTTTTATGGGTCACTTCCACCGTCACACCGTGACTACTTAAATGTCGTTCGAGATATCGATAGCCGAACCGTGCCAAGCGGTCAGGGAATTCAATCAGTACCCGTTGAATCTCATGATGTTCAGCCATTTGCAGCAGTTGATGAAGTTGCTTCCGGTTCTCGTTGATACCAGAAGCCTGTTCCTGAAAGACACGGGTTACCTCATAGCCATGATCTTGTGCATATTGCTTCAAACGTTGCACTTGCCGTTCTAAGTTGCTATCTGCTTTTTGCTTTGCTGACGACACTCTGGCATAAATCGCGACTTGTTCCTGCGTGCGCACTCCCATAATCCGATTCACTTCACGAACACTGTACAAGCGCCGATCCGTCGGTGAACGTGTTTCTTGGATTTTCCCTTCTTTCTGCCACCTGCGAATGGTTTGGGGTGTGACACCGAGTCGTTTAGCCACCTTGCCAATATTTCTTTAACCCCCGATCCCGTCCTTCCAACTCACCATTATTTTCGTGTGTTGAATAGTCAGCATTGATTATTCTGTATGCGATTATACTGTGGTTGACGATACTAGTCAATGACACTATAGTCATCTCACGGAAAAGGGAATGAATCGCGACTTCTCGTTGTGTGGTTGAGCAGGATGATGTAAAAATTCGTGAGTTCATATTTTTACGACATCCGGCGGATTCCATCCCAACAAGCGTTGTGCTTCTGGATTCAAGTACTGCAACACACCCTCATGGTCAAAAAGCAACATGCCTTCCGCTTAGGAATCGGTCAACGCCTACAATTGACTTTCGCTTTCCTGAATTCAGCCAGCCCTGAATTCAGCCAGCAACGATCAATTCCTTTCAGTACAAAATTCACCACTACGTTCCTTTCAAATTGTGACTCCAACAAACCAATCTCAGCTAGAATTCATATGAAATAAGTGTAAGTTTCATGGACTCCATGCCAAATCCAAAATCCAGAATGGGGTATGTATTTGCAACTAGATGACTGTATGACATAATGCAGGTAAAATGAGTGCCTATGAATGACTTTTCATACTGAAATACCTTATAGAGCGTGTCCGGAAAGGGGTCCGGTCAGACCCAAGCAGTGCGAGGAGGCCAGCCCAAAATGCGCACTGGGTCTGCTCCCCAGTGGAGAGCGTTTAGACCGGCGTAACGTTCCGTACGTTTTCGGACCGTGAAGGAGCATTTTGGGCGACGATGCGGCAATGCGCCGAGGAGTTCTGTCCCCTTTTCGGACAACCTCTTACAGAGGAGCAGATCCTGTATGGATTTAGTCCTTTGGATGGATCAATAAGGAGGCTGATTGGCTCACAGCAGCAGCGGATGAGAGCAAGATGTACTAAGCGCTACGACATCCTCGGGTGCTTTCGTCTGCAGGTTGACCCTTGCAAAAAGGGGATTCGTGTTTTGAGGGGACATTAGTGAATGTTGCACTGGGATAAAACTCTTGAATTGAGGATTCTTGATGGTCCTGTGAGTAGATTATTCAAATATCCTGTTCATTATGAGATATATTTCCTTTCTGTTTTATTGCTTGTCACACTCCTTTACTATCTCTTTCATTGGATGCGCGTCCTGTTACTAATTGTGTCTTTTTTTCTTGTGGCTGTATACATGGAATGGAGAACCTTTGATACGCTGACATGGTCAACTTGGGCAGATCTGATAGCTTCGATTACATTGCTGGTCTCCGAATACCTTGGTTTTATCCAGCAGGGAATTTTTTATTTTCTTATGGCTTCCGGAACAAAAGAGAGACAGAATCCTGAACGTCCACAGCAGTATTATCCAAGTGTGGATGTGTTTGTACCAACTTTTAATGAACCAGTCCAGGTATTGCGTCGGACACTGGTTGCCTGTACCTATTTGGATTATCCAAAAAATAAACTGGATATCTACGTTTTAGATGACGGGGAGAGAAACGAGGTTGAGAATTTAGCAAAAGAGTTACAGATTCATTATATTCGACGGAAAGAACATGCACATGCAAAGGCAGGTAATTTAAACCACGCCCTAGACTGTACTCAAGGTGAATTAATTCTCACGTTGGATGCAGACATGGTCCCTAAGTCTAACTTTCTGATGAAAACCGTGGGGTATTTCAATAAGAGACGGGTTGGTTTTGTGCAAGCCCCACAGTTATTTTTTAATCCAGATCCATTTCAACACAACCTGTCAAGTAGTCGTCAGGTTTCCAATGAACAAGACTTTTTCATGATTGAAATGGAGGCTGCAAAGGATCACTACAATGCGCCCATGTATGTCGGGAGCAATTGCATTTTCTCTAGGCAAGCCTTGAACCAAATTGGAGGATTTGCAACTGGAAGCATCACTGAAGATGTAGCGACGGGAATGCTGTTGCAAGCCAAGGGATATCGTACCTATTTTGTAAAAGAAGTTTTGGCAAAAGGACTTGCACCTGAATCCTTCTCTGAACTCCTACATCAAAGAGAGCGATGGGCGCGGGGAAATTTGCAGGCGTTCCGTAAATGGAACCCACTTATATTTCGGGGTTTGTCCTTTCCTCAGCGTTTATTTTATTTTTCGGGAGCGATGTATTGGTACTTTGGCGTACAAAAAATGATTTATATTTTAGCTCCTATTGTATTTCTTGATTTTCAAGTACAGACACTCCATGCGAATTTATACTTTTTACTAATTTACTGGTTTCCGCAGTTCTATGCCAGTATGTTAACGTTTCGTGCACTTGCAAAAGGGCATAGAACTGCATTCTGGAGCCATATTTATGAAACCGCTATGGCACCTTCGCTGGCAAAAGCCGCTATTCAAGAAACCTTCCGAATTCATGCACATCAGAAATTTCGTGTGACACGTAAGGGGTTTATAAGTGAAGGGGTCAGAGTAGTTTGGTCTACATTCCTTACACACCTGTGTTTAGGCAGTGCCACAATTTATGGTTTGGAAAGGCAAGTTGTCCTTCTTAAACAGCGCATTCCTGTGAGTTCCTTTTACTGGGTTAATGATTTTTGGGCTGTTTACAACCTGATTGCCATTATGATGAGCCTTTATGTGAGTATTGAGTTGCCAAGAAGAAGATTATCTGAAAGAGTTCCATTACGGCGCTGCTGTCGTCTTCAAATTGGGAAAAACACGTATCAAGGTGAATCCTTAGATATCAGTGAAACCGGACTACGCGCGGTATTTTCAGAAACCGTTCCAGGATTTTATGAGGCTGGAAGATTGATCTTGGACGGTGTGCCTGGAGAGTTGCGAGTCGATACTGTATTTGTTCCAGGTCAGGATAGATTTGAACGACGTTTGCATTGGGGAGAGTTACCCTTATCACAATACCGTCCACTCGTTCAACTTCTGTATGATCAACCCGAAAACATCATGCAGAGTTTCTATTTAAAAGGACATTATGGAGCTGGCTTTACTCTTTTACGAGCAACAAGGGGAATCATTCACAACTTTAGTGGGCGTCCCCATATCAGGCGGACGTCGAGAAAAATCACGCATAGTTCTCACTTATCAAATGCGCCGTAAAACCCTTTGCTTTAGCAATAGGGATATAAGGCGTTCGCCGTGAGACGAATCTTTTCTATTTACACATCGTCTGCTATAATGTAACTATGAAAACATCCAAAGCGTATCGATTTCGCTTCTACCCGACAGCAGAACAAGCGCAATTGCTCTCCCAAACCTTCGGGTGTGTTCGCTATGTCTACAATTGGGCACTGAAGGCGAAAACGGATGCCTACTACAACGAGGGTAAACGCATCTATTACAAGGACATGTCCGCCCAACTGACGGTATTGAAGCAACAACCGGAAACGGTCTGGCTCAACGAAGTGTCTAGTGTGGCTTTGCAACAAGAATTGCGACATTTAGACCGAGCCTTCATCAACTTTTTTGCAGGGCGTGCTCGATATCCGCAATTCCACAAAAAGCATGGAAAATAGTCAGCTACCTTTGCATCTTCGGCGTTCAAGTGGGAGGGTCAACATATCACACTGGCGAAAACGAAAGAACCGCTCAATATTCGCTGGTCGAGAAAACTAAACGGGATTCCCACTTCACTGACGATTACCAAAGATACTGCGGGACGCTACTTTGTTTCGCTCACCATAGAAGAAGACATCACGCCATTGCCTGAGATCAATCAGCAAGTTGGCGTTGACTTAGGACTTCTGGATGTTGTCATTCTCTCCACTGGGGAGAAGGTGGGAAATCCACGATTCTTCCGCAAGGATGAGAAACGACTTGCCAAGGCTCAAAAACGTCTGTCTAAAAAACAAAAAGGCTCCAAGAACCGCGACAAGGCAAGAGTGAAAGTCGCGAGGATTCACGCCAAGATTGCAGACCGCCGTCAAGACTTCTTGCACAAGCTCACTACCAGACTGATTCGCGAGAACCAAGTCATCAGTTTGGAGAGTTTGCAGGTCAAGAACATGATTCAAAATCATCCCCTGGCCAAGTCCATTGCCGATGTGGGCTGGGGGGAACTTGTCAGGCAACTCGAATACAAAGCAACGTGGTACGGGAGAACGGTGGTCAAGATCGACAAGTTCTACCCCTCCAGTAAGCGTTGCTACGATTGTGGTCACATCATGCCAAAGATGTCACTTCACATTCGCAAGTGGACGTGTCCTGAATGTGGAGAAACGCATGACCGTGACATCAATGCCGCACAGAACATCTTAGCCGCTGGATTAGCGGTGTTAGCCTGTGGAGAGGCCGTAAGACCAGGGCGCAAGCCATCCTCGCGTCACGGCAAGCTTCAACGAAGCAGGAAAGCCAACTAGTGATGGTTGGAATCCCCCGGATTTATCCGTGGGGAGGATATCAATCTCAGTCTTTTCAATCCGGACGCATTCGCCTAAAGCTCATCCCGCCAACGTTCAAGCGTTACGGAAACATTTTCTAGCACCCCGGCCACGGGAGCGCCGGGTTTTTCCACTTCCACGCGCACACCCTGTACCCGTACAAACTGTCGCAACAACTCTTGTGCAATATGTTCCGCTAAGGCCTCAATCAAGCGAAACGGTTTGCCCTCCACAATCTCTTTTACACGGTCATAGACCCGCGCATAATTCACCGTGTCTTTAACTCGGTCACTGAGTCCAGCCTCCTTAAAGCTGAGATACAATTCAAGGTTGACAATGAATCGCTGACCTAAAGACCGCTCCTCTTCCATCACCCCGTGATAAGCATAAAAAGGCATTTTGGTAAGAGTAATTTTATCCACCATTCTCTTCATCCCTTATGTCATTCCAGATATCCGGCGTGCCATCCCACACCCGACGAGTGTTGGCTCGCCATTTTGCTAGTTCTGGATCTTGTAGCATCAGTGAGAAATTGCTGGACGGCAGGTCCGGCAGTCCGTGTTTGGCCACCAATCGCTCTAAATCTGCCCGCATCATTGAAGGTTGTGCCGAGGCGTTACTCCCTTCCGCATCTACGCCGTACAAGGTGAGGCATGCAGCTACCCGTGCAAATTCCCCCAGGTGAGTCATTCTCAATAAAAAATCCCAATCCCAATAGTGCCCCACGGATTCATCAAAGTATCCTACTTTTTGATGAGCCTCTCGTCTATACAACCAACTGGAAGGAACCACAGGATTTGTCCGCTCCAGCAATTCCTTCGCCTGGGTCCAGGCAAAATTTTGCCTATCTGACACCCGCCAATTGCCGAAATTTCGCCGCAAGGTCACCAACTCCGTATCCGTATACACGAGGGCAAGGCTCTTTTTCTCCACAGAACGGCGATAAACCGCGATGCACTGATCCAGTCGCTGAGGTAGCCAACGGTCATCATCGTCACACCAAGCCACAAACTCCCCCGTCGCTAAGGCCAAGGCCTGATTTCTGGCCGCCACCTGACCGTTGGAATAGGGTAAATCCAGCCACCGTACCGTCCACCCACGAGTTGCAACAGCGTTTTGCACCCACCACTGCAACCCGGGCAGCTTCTCGCCACCATCGTTGACCACACATAGTTCAACCCCTCCCTGTAGGGACTGACTCAACACAGCAGTCAAACTTGCTGCCAAATGATGAGGTCGATTTCTGGTCACCATGAGTACACTGACCAAGGGTTGAATATTCACTGTCAAACCCCCATTCAGACACATTCCGCTTCCAACCTATGTTACTGCGGTAACTTGTTCCAGAGCCACGGCGACCTCCGCACCAAACAGCATCAAAATGCTGCCAATATACATCCACAAAATGACCAACATCACCGCCGTCAAACCACCATAAATAACCTGGTACTTAAATAGATGAGCCACATACCAGGCAAACGCCACTCGTCCCACATCCAGAGCAGCTGTGGCTACCAGGGCTCCCGGAATCAGGAAATCCCAGTGGGTCCGCCGGGATGGTAAATAACGAAACCCGATAAGAAAGCCTAAAAACAAAGATAAAGGAAATAAAATTCGCGATACTCCGTGTACCACGGAAATAGCGTGGACCAATGGTTTGGCTACTCCCAAACGATGAATGCTGGGATAAATAGCCATAACAAAAGATGAACTCAATGTGAGTAACAATAAAAGCAGCAGCATGAAATAGGAGACCAAGCGGCGAGTCCAATAGGAACGTTGCTCCGGCACGGCCCAAATTACGTCCAACGCCTGTTGTAAGGCTAAAAACCCACTGGTAGCAGACCACGTCAACACCACTGCACTGAGCAGGCCCACCCTGGCGCCTCCCGACAGTTGTTCAATATTAGATGAAATGACGGCGCGTGCCTCTGGTAGATTGGGGAAATAGGGTCGCAAAACTGTCAACATCACCTGCTGAATATGAGCCTCGGGGAGAAATGTGGACAAGGCGTAAATCGCCAACAGAAGCAAAGGAAACAGCGAAAAAAAAGCATAAAAAGCTATCACCGCCGCCAAAGAAAAAATATCGTGGCGGATGACAGCAGTTGAAAGTACCCAAATGAAGTGCCCTGTCCGCCGCCAACCGTGCCGATGCGATGACTCCTCCACATTCACACCTCGCCCTAGTCTTTCTGCACCAAAGCGGCCAATTTCAAAAAAGACAACCACTGCGAAAAAATCCCCGATGGCGCAGACACCACCTCCATGCTTCTGCCCGCATAAGGGTGGTACCACTCCAGTCGCCAGGCATGGAGCGCATGCCCCTCCCATTTTGGGAGACCAAACAATTGTGGGTCTGTGCCAGACTCGTTGCCCGCCCCGTATAAGTTATCGCCCACCACGGGACAACCGATACTCGCCAGGTGAACGCGGATTTGATGAGTCCTTCCGGTATCCAATCGACACTTCAACAGAGACCAGCGCTGGTTCCCCACCCTGGCCGTACCTAAGGTGTTGTAGTGGGTGAAAGCAGGCTTACCGCCCACGTGGACCCGATAACGGCCCGCCATATGACGGTCCCGACCGATGGCTGTGTCGATTGTCCCCGTGGCCTGAATGGGTCTGCCATGAACCAGAGCGAGATAGGTTCGAGACACTTGTTTTTGTCGAATCAGAGTATCAAGGGTCCGCCCACTGTAAGCATGCTTCGCATAAAGAACCAGTCCGCTGGTGCATTTATCCAAACGGTGGGCATGTAAAACCCGACGTTGGACCCCCTGCTTTTCATAATGAGCCGCCACGCGAGCGTCCAAAGTATCCGGATCTCTTCCCGCCTCTCCATGAATCAACAAACCACTGGGTTTGTCCACCACGAGCAGATGTTCATCCTCAAACAAAGAGACAATATCTGACGCCCACTCCGGTGCCGATAGGACTCCAGGGTTAACCACGATATCGCCTGTCAAATGGAAGCCTTGACCAGGTCTCATCAGGTCCTGTTTATGCCCAACATGGTGGCCGACAATCACCCGCTGCTCATCAAACAGGCGGGCCACAAATCCAGTAGGCAGATAAAACACTCGCTGTAACCAGCTTGTCAATCCCTCACCTGGCTGAACATCCCTAGACCTCGGATTCACATACAAGCTGTCTCCCTCAATGCGCACATCCACAGACATAACCACTCCCACAATGCCATACCAAAACGGTTTGAGCCAGCGAGTGCTGCCTGAAACAACCTTGATTGAACCTTTAAGAGGTTGTCCAGAAAGGGGTCAGATCACCCTGGCGCATTGCTGCGTCGTCGCCCAAAATGCTCCCTCGCATACCAGAAACATACGCTTGGTGCACATTTAGGGCTGGTCTCCTCGTACTTCTTGGGTCTGACCTAACCAGTAAATACAATCCCGTGGATTTACATTCCCTGCTGGTGCCGCTCTCAGCGGCATGAAGGTCTAACCCCTTTCCGGACACACACTTTCAGCACAGCCAGAGACTTGTGGCGAATTACTCATACGCCTCTACCGCAGCAACCTCAGGAATGCGAGACTTCACAGCCCGTTCAACCCCCATTTTCAGAGTCATGGTGCTGGCTGGGCACCCAACACAACTGCCCATGAGGGCAACGTAGACAACTTTTGTCAAATCATCGTAAGACACAAATTCCACATCCCCGCCATCCCCTTGAATGGCTCCCCGTATTTCCTCTAAAACCTGTTCGACTCGATTCTGAACCGAATTTTCCATCACTCATTCATTCCTCCACAACTAGGATAAAATGATCTTTACGGGCTTGCCGAAAAAAGATTGGCACTCCTCGACGCACAGCGATGTCTTCACTCAATATGCTCCTTCACGTACCGAAAACATTTGCTCAGTGCAGTACGGAAAAGCCTGATAAAAAGCACTCCGGGTCATGCACGGGTGCCATCAACCCTGTGGCAAACATGAAGCTTTCTGCGGTCGTCCGACCCACTTGCGCGAAATCGTCCTGCAGTTGCTGTAGTGGATCAGAACTACCCGGCAATACATACATAAAATAGGCATTCAAAGAGCCGTATTGGACAGATAAGTCCTTGGCCCTACGGGCGTTGAAAAATACGGATTCCAATTTTCTGCGATTTCTTATCAATCCCGGATTTCTCAGCAGTTCTGTCAATTGCCCCGGTCCCCAATCGGCCAACACTCGCCAATCAAAACCAGCCAGTGCTACCCTCATTTCCGCCCGCTTGTGTAGCACCGTGCGCCAACTGAGTCCTGCCTGAAATGTCTCCAGAACCAACATTTCGAACCAGTCCACATCGGTGACAGGCGCATGTCCCCACTGATGGTCATGGTAGTCCACTAATAATTCATCTTGTCCCACCCAAGAACAGCGTTTGACAACCGCCATGATCAAGGTTCCCTCCAAAGTGAAAGTGATGCCAGCGGGGATTAGCGGACATGGACCGGCGGAAGAACATGAACGCCGGTCTGCCGCTTTGCAGCTACACCAAAGGCCCCTCCGGATTCCAAGGTACAGCAAATGGGGCGCTTGGCCCAAGATAAGGATTGAGTAATCCTTCCGGTGCAACAGGCACAGAAACATTCCATTCCCGATTCATTCCCTGCGTCCAGTAATTTCCAGGAAAGTACGGGGTTCTTGGAACCATGCCAGGAACGGGTGAGCCCGAAGAACCCCCTCCTGGAACGGGTGTGGATGCTCCGCGGGATTGACTGGTCCCATTGGGTCCAAGCACAGTCGTAGGCTTGGTAGCTCCCTTTTTTCCCTCTTGTGCACCCGTCTGCGTCACCGCTTTACGAAAACAAATGGAGTTAGGCGGCACCCGATAAGCTTCAATAAAGCCTAATTCCCGCGTGAATGCCAAACTCTTCGCGTTGTTGTCTTGCACGAAGACTTCCATCACTCGAACTCCCAATTCGCGAGCCTGTTCTTCCAAATGGTTCATTACCTTGCGCCCGAGTCCCTGAGCCTGATGCGCCGAGTCGAGCACAAGAGCGCTGACATGCATGCTCAGATCCGGTCCAATCAAGTAAGAATAGTAACCAATCCGCTGTCCGTTCTTTTCCACCACCACCGTCGGCGCCCCCGACTGCAAATACCGCAGAAAGGGTTCCCGCGGAAAAGATTGACCAAACGCCTCCTGATGGATTCGGCCCAACTCTTGCTCGGTTAGATCCAAAATATACTTTTCGTCCTCTCCGGTATGGGGTCGAAAGTGCAGGGTATCCACGGCTTCCGTGGCCTTGGTATGAGACTTTCGACGCGATTGCGCCACTCCGGAACGACGAGCTGGACGATGACGAGCTGGTGCCTGCGTCCGTACACGCATGACTGATACCCCCTATCCCAGTAAATACAGTTGCGTGGATTTACCTTCCCTTGCTGGTGCCGCTAACAGCGGCATGGCGGTCTATCCTCAAGTTAAATCGAGGGCTGGTTCCCCCTCGACTCAACCTGCACTCAACTCAGCATATGCAACCCCATGGGCGATGGCGCATGTTGGGAAGTGAGTGGACAGGCAACCTCCAGCCTGAGTGGACACGCACTTTAAGAGGGTGTCCGGAAAGGGGTCAGAACTCCCCAGCGCATTGCTGCGTCATCGCCCAAAATGCTCTCTCACGGGCCAA